>NZ_JAKFGN010000005.1 GCF_021502575.1 Bradyrhizobium sp. G127 | reverse complement strand
AAGTTGCGCGCGCCGGTCGCCTTCCTGTGCGCGGTGACGAGGCCGCGATAGGTGTTCTGCGACTTGCCCGCGGCAATGCCCTTGGAGATGATCCGGCTGGTGGTGTTCTTGCCCAGATGAATCATCTTGGTGCCGGAATCGACCTGCTGGTAGCCGTTCGAAATCGCGATCGAGTAGAACTCGCCCCGCGAGTTGTCGCCGCGCAGGATGCAGCTCGGATATTTCCAGGTGATGGCGGAACCGGTTTCGACCTGGGTCCACGAGATCTTCGAGTTCCTGCCGCGGCAGTCGCCACGCTTGGTGACGAAGTTGTAGATGCCGCCCTTGCCTTCGGCGTTGCCCGGATACCAGTTCTGCACCGTCGAGTATTTGATCTCGGCGTCGTCATGGGTGACGAGTTCGACCACGGCGGCATGCAACTGGTTCTCGTCGCGCTGCGGAGCGGTGCAGCCTTCGAGATAGGACACGTAAGCGCCCTTGTCGGCGATGATCAGCGTGCGCTCGAACTGTCCGGTGTTGCGCTCGTTGATGCGGAAGTAAGTGGACAGTTCCATCGGACACTTCACGCCCGGCGGCACATAGACGAACGAGCCGTCGGAAAACACCGCCGAGTTCAGCGTCGCGAAATAATTGTCGGAGGTCGGCACCACGGTGCCGAGATAGGTTTTCACCAAATCCGGATGCTCGCGGATCGCCTCCGAGATCGGCATGAAGATCACGCCGGCCGCCTTTAGCTCCGCCTGGAACGTGGTCGCCACCGACACCGAGTCGAACACCGCATCCACAGCCACACGGCGCTCGGCGAGTTCGTTGCCGTCGGCGTCCCTGCGCACAACACCCGCGAGCATCTCCTGCTCACGCAGCGGAATCCCCAGCTTCTCATAGGTCTTGAGAATTTCCGGATCGACCTCGTCCAGCGAGGCCAGTTCCTTCTTCTTCGGCGCGGAATAGTAATACAGATCCTGATAGTCGATCTTCGGATAATCCACCCGCGCCCAGGTCGGCTCTTCCATGGTCAGCCAGCGGCGATACGCCTCCAGCCGCCACTCCAGCATCCA
>NZ_JAKFGN010000004.1 GCF_021502575.1 Bradyrhizobium sp. G127 | reverse complement strand
CCACACGTCCGGGAGGCCGGGGGTCACCGTCCGGGCCAACTACGTGGCTCTGCCTTCGATGGCTGGACGAGGACAGGATGAAGGCGGGCGAAAGCCTGCCGGATCGGAGGCGCGATACGCGCTCGTCCTGTCCCGGAAGCACGGTCCCCCGGACACAAATCGCCGCCAAATAGCAGTCAAGCTTGCGCAGACTGCGTAAACTTGTCTGTGGAGCGCCGTGAGGCGACGCGCTTCCTTTTCGCAGAGGAAGCGAACCAACACATTTGCGCCTTGCGGCGCTCCATGCCCCTCATTGTTTCGTGGGGCGCGACTGAAAGCAAAACTCGCGCGTGGCGCGAGAACGATTGCGCGTGCGTAAACGAAAGTGGCTGTTTGATAATTGAATTGGAATGACGCGGAGCGCTTCAATACTTTCGACGCCGTCCCCGCGCAGGCGGGGACGACGTGGAGAGAAATCGTGATCGAATCGAGAATGCAGAGAGACGGCATAGTCTCACCTGCTTCTCGCCTCAGTCAAAATCCTTGCGCGGATTTGTCGGATGATGGTCGCGCCATTTTTCCATCAGCGCTTCCAGCTCCGCGTCGTTGGCATCGGGCAGCACAATGCGCGTGGTGGCGAACAGGTCGCCGAAACTGTCCGCGCCCGACGCGCCCTTGATCGGCATGCCCTTGCCCTTCAGCCGGAACGTGCGGCCGCTCGACGTGTTCTTCGGAATCGAGAGCTGCACTGCGCCATCCAGCGTCGGCACGCGCACGCGCGCGCCGAGCACGGCTTCATAGAGCGTGATCGGCAGATCGAGCCGCAGGTCATTGCCGTCGATCTTGAAGTAAGGATGCGGCGCGATGTTCACGGTGATCAGCACGTCGCCGGGACGATGACCGGGCGCAGTCTCGCCCTGCCCCTTGAGGCGGATCTGCTGGCCCGCGGTGACGCCCGCCGGAATCTTGACGTTAAGCTCCTTGCCGGTCGGCAGCCGCACGCGCCGCGTCGCGCCGTTGACCGCTTCTTCCAGCGCAACCGTCATGGTGACGGCGAGATCGAGATCGGCCGCGAACGGGGTGTCGTATTCGAACGTGCCCGCGCCGCCGCGCGCGCCACCCATGCCGGGACCTCCACCCATTCCCGCGCCGGCCTGGCCGCCGAACATGCTCTTGAGAATGTCCTCAAAC
Organism: Bradyrhizobium sp. G127; assembly: GCF_021502575.1. Classification (NCBI taxonomy): domain Bacteria; kingdom Pseudomonadati; phylum Pseudomonadota; class Alphaproteobacteria; order Hyphomicrobiales; family Nitrobacteraceae; genus Bradyrhizobium; species Bradyrhizobium sp. G127. The sequence continues at coordinate 28,395 of NZ_JAKFGN010000004.1, read as the reverse complement.
GCTCCTCCGCCGCCGGAAAAACCGCCGCCCGGAGCGCCGCCGGTGTGGAACGAATATTCGAAGCCGCCCGGCCCTGCGCGGCGCGCACCGCCGCCGCCGGGAAAGCCGCCGCCTTCAAAGCCTTGAAACTTCGGTTTGCCCTCGGCATCGATCTCGCCGCGATCGAACTGCTTGCGCTTGTCCTCATCGCCGAGGATTTCGTTCGCAGTGTTCAGTTCGGCGAAGCGGTCGGCCGCTTTCGGGTCGCCCTTGTTGGCATCGGGGTGGTGCTTCTTGGCGAGCTTGCGATAGGCGCTTTTGATCGCCGCAGCGCTGGCACCCCGCTGCACCCCCAGGACCTCATAGGGGTCGCGCATCCGTCAGGTCTCCTTGCAGGAATTCAGAACAGGAATTCAGATTTGGGCCGAACGGCCCTTTGCCTTCATTTGGGGTTTTCGTGACATTCCCGCAACGGGTTTATCACGCGGTTTATCCCTTGGCGGCTTCAAAACTGCGATGCGCGGCGGTTCTGGCCGCTGTGAAGCCTTCAACTTCGTTTCCAGGGCTTCAGGTGGCGAATTTCCCAGGGTCCCTTGCCCTGCTGGCAGGCTTCACCCTGAAGCCAGCCTTCATTGGCGCCGCGGACATAACTCGCCAGGAAATCCCGGCAGGTGCGGCCCTCATTGGTATAGGTCGATGCCAGCGGCGTCACCGAGCCGCGCGCCCCGGTTTCGGGATTTTCCCAGGGCTGGCTGACGTCCTTCTGGCCGCGGGTCAGCACGTCGGAAGCGGCGTTGCGGGCCAGCGCCAGATCGGCATCGGTCAGATTGGTGTCATCATGGGAGCGGACGACGGGGATAGAACCGGTGACATCCGAGGTATCGTCTGCCTTGGGCTCCTTGCCGAACATGCTTCCCATGCTGCAGCCGCCTGCGGCGCATCCGACGGCCACCAGCGCCGCAGCCGTGACAAGCCGGCCGATCGGCGATAGGCCACGGCCCTCGCGTACCCTATATAGGGAACGCTCAAGAACACGCTTGGCACTGAAAGGCGCCACGATACGCAACCGGATACTCCAGACATGAACGGTCCAGAAACCATCAAAACCCCAGGTGAGTTAATTTCCGGTGATTTCACCGCCGCCGGAGAGCCTTTCGGGCTTTTTGCCGCGTGGTTTGCCGAGGCCGTGAAGTCCGAGCCCAACGATCCCAACGCCATGGCGCTGGCCACTGTGGACGGCGACGGGCTGCCCGACGTCCGCATGGTGCTGCTGAAGGGCTACGACGCCGACGGTTTTGTGTTTTACAGCCACATCGACAGCGCCAAGGGCCGCGAACTCGCAGCCACCCCCAAGGCCGCGCTGCTGTTCCACTGGAAATCGCTACGCCGGCAGGTCCGCATCCGCGGCGCCGTCAGCCGCGTCACCGACGCCGAGGCCGACGCCTATTTCGCCACCCGGCCAAAGCAGGCGCAGATCGGCGCCTGGGCCAGCAAGCAGTCGCAGCCGCTGGAAAGCCGGATGGCCTTCGAGAAGGCCATCGCGCTCAACGCCGCAAAATATGCCCTCGGCGAGGTCCCCCGCCCCCCCGGCTGGAGCGGCTGGCGGATCGCGCCGCACCGGTTCGAGTTCTGGCACGACCGCCCCTTCCGCCTGCACGACCGGATCGAATTCCAGCGCGCCGCGCCGGATGCAGACTGGGCCAAGACGCGGCTGTATCCGTAGAACGATTCCCCGAACGCGAACGCCGAAGGCGAGACCTCATTCCATGCCGACTTCAACGCACGTCGATCCCAACGCACCGAAGCGCACGCTCTTGCTGACCGGCGCCAGCCGTGGCATCGGCCACGCCACGGTGATCCGCTTTTCCAGCGCGGGCTGGCGCGTCATTACCTGCTCGCGGCATCCCTTTCCCGAGCAGTGCCCGTGGGACGCCGGCCCCGAGGATCACATCCAGGTCGACCTTTCCGATCACAAGGACACCGCCCGCGCCATCGGCGAAATCCGCGAACGGCTTGAGGGCGGCGCACTGCATGCGCTGGTCAACAATGCGGCGATTTCGCCGAAGGGCGACGGCGGCGCGCGGATGGGCTCGATCGACACCGATGTCGATGTCTGGAGCCATGTGTTTCGCGTCAACTTCTTCGCGCCGGTGATGCTGGCACGCGGCCTCATTGAAGAACTGAAGGCGGCAAAAGGATCGGTGGTGAATGTCACGTCAATCGCCGGCTCCCGCGTGCATCCGTTCGCAGGCGCGGCCTATGCAACATCGAAAGCGGCGCTTGCCTCATTGACGCGTGAGATGGCGTCAGACTTCGGTCGCGTCGGCGTGCGCGTCAATGCGATCGCGCCCGGTGAAATCGATACCTCGATCCTGTCTCCGGGCACCGACAAGATCGTGCATGAGCAGATTCCCATGAACCGTCTCGGCACGCCGGACGAAGTGGCGAAGATCATCTACGTGCTGTGCACGGAAACGAGTTCTTACGTGAACGGCGCCGAGATTCACATCAACGGCGGCCAGCACGTCTGAGCCTAGCTCCGCAAACGAAAAGAGCGGAGCCGATGCTCCGCTCTTTTATTTGGGGAGCGACGATCAGACGACGTTGAGCTTCACGTCGACATTGCCACGGGTGGCGTTGGAATACGGGCACACCTGATGCGCCTTGGCGACGAGCGCTTCGGCGTCAGCCTTGGCCAGACCCGGCAGCGAAACCGTCAGGGCGACGTCGAGGCCGAAGCCGCCTTCCGAACGCGGGCCGATGCCGACATCGGCAGTCACCGTGGTGTCGGCCGGCACCTTCGGGCCGCCCTGCGCGGCGACGGCTTTCATGGCGCCGATGAAGCAGGCGGAATAGCCCGCCGCGAACAGCTGCTCCGGATTATTGCCCGGTCCGCCTGCACCACCGAGTTCCTTCGGGGTCGAGAGGCTGACCTGAAACGCGCCGTCGGTGGTCGAAGCTTTGCCATCACGGCCGCCGGTGGCAGTAGCCTGGGTGCGGTACAGAACTTTCACGGACATGGGATGTCTCCTGGGATGATCGTAGGGGTGGGATGGGCCAGCCTCGCGCTGACCCGTATGAATTGAACGAGGTGGTTTATATCGTGCGCGATATAATCGCGCAATATATATTTCGCATGCCTGCCCTGCAAAAACGCGTTGCGCGATTCAATCGTGCACGCCTTAAATAAGGCACCGATCCGCGCCGGATCGCCGCTTGAGGATGGGCCATGGCCAGCCAACTGAACCCCGACGACCTGTTGAAGGTCGACAATTTCATGTGCTTTGCATTGTATTCGGCGGGGCACGCCTTCACGCGGCTTTACAAGCCGCTGCTCGATCCGCTGGGCCTGACCTATCCGCAGTATCTGGTGATGGCGGTGCTCTGGGAAAAAGACGATCGCCCCGTCGGCGAGATCGGCGAAAAGCTGTTGCTGGAATCGAGCACGCTGACCCCGCTGCTCAAGCGCCTGGAAGCGGCGGGAATGGTGCGCCGGACGCGTGACCGCGACGACGAACGCGTGGTCCGCATCCAATTGACCCCACAGGGCGCTACGCTGAAACAAAAGGCGCTCAGCATTCCGGCCGCGATCGGCTGCTCCACGTCGCTCTCAATTCCGGAGGTGGTGAAACTAACCGGCGAGATCAAGGCGCTTCGCCAGAAACTGCTCGCGGCGCAGGCTGCGTGAACGATTTATGTGGGCATGATCTTTCCGAAACCGGTGCTCACTTTTCGGCATCATACCCTAACTCGCCTTGCGATGCCGCGCCGTCGAGCGCGCGGCTTTCTTAGGCGCGCGCCGCGGTGCTGCACGCGGTGAACGCGCCGAAGCCGTGCGCCCCTTCAGGCTCTGCTTCAGCGCATCCATCAGATTGATGACATTGCCGGCTTTCTCGGGACGCTCCGGCGCCTTGATGGTCTTGCCCGCGGCCTTCTGCTTGACCAGATTTTTGAGCGCGTTTTCATACTCATCCTCGAATTTCGAGGCGTCGAAGTGCGATGCCTTGGTGTCGAGGATATGCGAGGCAAGCTCGACCATGTCCCTGGAGATTTTCGGCGTCTTGATGTCGCCGAAGAAGTCTTCCTCGTCCCGCACCTCGTAAGCATAGCGCAGGGTAGTGGCGAGCAGTCCCTTGCCAAGCGGTTCGATGGCGACGATGCGCTCGCGATTGGACAGCACGACACGCGCCAGCGCCACGCGATCCTGATTCTTCATCGCGTCGCGGATCACTGCGAAAGCGTCGACGCCGCTCTTTCCGTCCGGGACGAGATAATACGGACTGTCGAGATAGCGCCGGTCGATCTCGTCGCGCGGCACGAAATTGTCGATGTCAATGGTGTGGTTGCTCTCGAGCTGAACCGCCTCGAGCTCTTCCTTCTCGATGGGCACGTACTCGCCCTTGGCGACTTCGTAGCCGCGCCCCTTCTGCTCTTTCTCGACGACGTCTCCGGTCTCGGAATCCACCATCTGCTGCTTCAGCCGGTTTCCGGTTTCGGTGTTGATCATATGAAACCGGGTCCGCTCCACGGTGGTCGACGCCGGATAGAGCGCTACCGGGCATGTGACCAGCGACAGTTTCAGCGAACCCTTCCAGTACGCACGCGGCAACATGAGTAGTCTCCTGCCCTGAACACACCTACAATTGGAACTTCAACGGCGGTGCCGGGTTTTGGTTCCTGGGGCGCCGCCCCGTGCGTTTGCGTGGTGGGGAAGTGCCGTGGCCCTCAAAAATCTCAAGACCTATCGGACAAAACGCGATTTCACGAAAACCTCGGAGCCGAGCGGCAAGGTCGCCGTAACCGCTTCCAAGGCGCGTCGCTTCGTCATTCAGAAGCACGACGCCACCCGCCTGCACTACGACCTGCGGCTCGAATATGGCGGCGTGTTCAAGTCCTGGGCCGTGACGCGCGGCCCCTCGCTTGATCCGAAGGACAAGCGCCTCGCGGTCGAGGTCGAGGATCATCCGCTCGACTACGGCGATTTCGAAGGCACCATTCCCAAGGGGCAATATGGCGGCGGCACCGTCATGGTGTGGGATCGCGGCTACTGGCTGTCGGACGATCCGGAAAAGGGTTTCAAGAAAGGCGATCTTAAATTCGCGCTGGAAGGCGAGAAGCTGCACGGCGAATGGGTGCTGGTGCGGATGAAGAACGATCGCACCGGCGGCAAACGCACCAACTGGCTGCTGATCAAGCATCGCGACGAATACGCCCGTGAGGGCAAGAAGAACGATATCCTCGATGATGACACCTCGGCGGCATCAGGACGCACGATGGAGCAGATCGCCGAAGGCAAGGGCCGCGCGCCGAAGCCGTTCATGCTGAAGGCTTCCACCCGCGCGAAAGCGGCTCAGGTATGGGATTCGAACGAGGGACTTGCCGCTGATGAACGAAAAAAGAAAACAGCGACGAAGTCACCGAAGCGGCCCGCAAAAAAAGCCGCTGTTGCGCAGCTGAGGAGCAAGGTCGCGACCAAAAGCGCCGGGATGAAAGGCACCCGGCGGGCCACGAAGCTGCCTGACTTTGTCGAGCCAGAGCTTTGTACCGTGGTGGACCGGCCGCCCGCTGGCGACGGCTGGGTGCACGAGATCAAGTTCGACGGCTATCGCATCCAGATGCGGATCGAGAACGGCGAGGCGTCGCTCCGGACACGCAAGGGTCTCGACTGGACGGACAAATTCTCCGCCATCGCGAAGGAAGCAAGCAAACTCCCTGACGCCGTCATCGACGGCGAGATCGTGGCCCTCGATCACAATGGACATCCGGATTTCGCATCGATGCAGGCCGCGTTGTCCGACGGCAAGACGGACGATTTGATCTTCTTCGCCTTCGACCTGCTGTTCGCCGACGGAGAGGATCTGCGGAGGCTGCCGCTGTCCGAACGCAAGCAGCGGCTGCGAACACTGCTCGATGGCAAGCGCAAGCGGGACGAAGGCGTGATCCGGTATGTCGAGCATTTCGAGACCGGCGGCGACGCCATTCTGCAGTCGGCCTGCAAACTATCGCTCGAAGGCATCGTCTCAAAGAAGGCATCGGCGCCGTATCGTTCCGGCCGCTCCGGAAGCTGGACCAAGGCGAAGTGCCGCGCCGGGCACGAGGTCGTCATCGGCGGCTGGAAAAGCAATGCGGGGAAATTCCGCTCGCTGATGGTGGGCGTGCCGCGCGGCGATCATCTCGCCTATGTCGGCGTGGTCGGCACCGGCTACGGACAGGCGGTCGTCAAACGCATCATGCCCGAGTTGAAAGCCAACGCTGCAACCAAAAGCCCGTTCGGCGGCCAGAACGTCCCAAGGCAAACCTCCGAGATGCATTGGCTGAAGCCCGAACTGGTTGCGGAAATCGAGTTCGCGGGCTTCACCGGCGAGGGCATGGTGCGGCAGGCCGCATTCAAGGGGCTGCGCAAGGACAAGCCGGCCAGCGAAGTGATTGCGGACAAGCCGGTTAAAATCAAAATCGCGGAGCCATCGGCCAAGTCTTCAAGACAAAAAACTTCCAAAGCAGCCGCGGCAAAATCGTCTTCCATAAAGAGTGGCAGCTCAACCGTGATGGGCGTCGTCATCTCCAAGCCCGACAAGACGCTGTGGCCCGACGGCGGCGACGGCGAGCCGGTGACCAAGCTCGATCTTGCGCAATATATGGAACAGGTCGGCGACTGGCTGATAACCCATATCAAGGGCCGGCCCTGCTCGATCATCCGTGCGCCGGACGGCATCAACGGCGAGAAGTTCTTTCAGCGTCATGCCATGGCCGGCATGTCGAACCTGATCGATCTCGTGAAAGTTTCCGGCGACCGCAAACCTTATGTGCAGATCGATCGGGTTGAGGGCCTTATCGCCGCAGCCCAGATCGGCGGACTTGAACTCCATCCGTGGAATTGCGCACCGGGTGAGCCGGATGTGCCGGGGCGTCTGGTCTTCGATCTCGATCCCTCGCCCGACGTAGCGTTTACCGCCGTCGTCGATGCCGCGCGCGAAATGCGCGAGCGGCTGACCGCGCTCGGGCTGGAAAGTTTCTGCAAGACCACCGGCGGCAAGGGGCTTCACATCGTCACACCACTGAAGGATGCGAAGAAAGACAAGATCAACTGGAAGGCCGCGAAGGCGTTCGCCCAGGAAGTGTGCCAGCAGATGACGACGGACAGTCCGGAGCACTACCTGCTCAACATGTCCAAGAAGCAGCGCAAGGGAAAAATCTTCCTCGACTACCTGCGTAACGACCGGATGGCGACAGCGGTGGCGCCGCTCTCGCCGCGGGCTCGCGACGGCGCGCCCGTCTCAATGCCGGTGACATGGGCGCAGGTGCGCAGCGATCTCGATCCGATGAAATTCACGCTGCGCACGGTGCCGGGGTTAATCGGAAAGGCCAAAGCGTGGGCCGACTACGAGAAGTCGGCGCGGTCACTCAAGTCCGCGATCGCCAAGCTCACGAAATAACTACAGCCACCGCTTCCATTTGAAAAACAGATACGGTCCCGCCGCCGCAAGCAGCATGGCCAGCAGCGCCAGCGGATAGCCCCAATGATGCTCCAGCTCCGGCATAAACTTGAAGTTCATGCCGTAGATCGACGCAATCAGCGTCGGCGGCATCAGCACGACCGCCATCACCGAGAACAGCTTGATGATGTTGTTCTGCTCAAGATTCACCACGCCCAGCATGGCGTCGAGCACGAAAGTTATCTTGTTCGACAGATAGGATGCGTGATCTGTCAGCGAGGAGACGTCGCGCTGCTGGGTCTTGAACTGCGCCTTCTGTTCCTTGCTCCAGCGGCTGGTGTCGGTCTCGACCAATACGAACGAGATCAGGCGCCCGATCGAGACGAGGCTCTCGCGCACCTTCGAGGTGAGGTCGCCTTTCTTGCCGATAGTCAGAAGAATTTGTGAATACGTCCGCGCATGGCCGCGCTCGGCGGACGGCTCGAAAATCTGCGACGAAACGCTGTCCACATCGGCGCCCGCGCGCTCCAGAATATCGGCGCAGCGATCGATCACGCCGTCGAGCAGTTCGAGCAGGATGCCGTCGCCGGTGATGTTGGCGGGACAGGTGCGCGCGAGTTTTGCTGCGATCAATGCGAACGGCTTCGGCTCATCGTAGCGCACGGTGACGAGACGATGCTCGGTGAGGATAAAGGTCACGGGCGTGGTGCGCGGGGCCTGGGAATCCGCGGCACACATCAGCGTGGCGGTCATGTAGCGCGCGCCGTTCTCGATATAGAGGCGGCTGGACGCCTCGATCTCCTGCATGTCCTCACGGGTCGGAATTTCGATGCCGACCAGCTTCTCGACTGCCTTGTCCTCACCCGGTGCCGGCGTCTTCAGATCGATCCAGATCGCGTCAGACGGCAGCGCGTCGATGTCGATATTATCGATCTTCTTCAGAGCGGAGGCGGTGGGAACGAAGACAGACAGCATAAGCGACTCCCGGAATCTCTTTCTCGAACAACGTGTCGTCCATCCGGTCTCAAAGCGCAAATCTTTCTGTTGCCTCGCGAGCATTCCGCGACAACGGCGTGACATTCAACTGTCATGAAGGTTGCGCGGGACATCGGAGGACAAGCGAGACACCCCCTTAACGCCGCAGGAAACAAACAGGTCCGAATGGCTGGTCCCGGCCGTGGCGGTTGCCATCCGGCGGTGCGGCGTCAAAGCCACAGTCCGGGGATCATATGACGCAATCACCGGAGAATGACTGGAATTGCAGACGGGTATCGCGAATATAGACTGGCGCTAAACAGAAGTCGGCCACAAATGCCATGTGACTGAGTGACGCGCCGTTCAGAGATCGGAAGCCCTGATGTCGTCCCTCGCCTCGAAACTCGCCCTGCTCGCCGCCGGACTGATGCTGGCCAGCTGCATGCAAACCACCTACGAAGCCGCTTCGGACACCGCGCTGAAGCCGCGCGACAAGGAGCTGCTGGCCAAGGTCAGCTACGACAAGGTCCCGGTTTCGGCACCGTTCCGGCGGGCCATCGTCGACTATCACCGCAAGGAGCTGCCAGGTTCGATCGTCGTCGATTCCGATAACCACTATCTTTACTACGTGCTCGAGGGCGGCAAGGCGATCCGCTACGGCATCACCGTCGGCGAAGAGGCCATGGCTTGGTCGGGCATCGCCAAGGTCGGCGCGATGACCGAATGGCCGGACTGGCATCCGACCAAGAGCGAGATTTCGCGGCTCGGCGTGCCGACTTTCGTCAAGGGCGGCCCGGACAATCCGATGGGATCGCGGGCGATCTACCTTTATTCGGGCGGCAAGGACACCCTGTTTCGGATCCACGGCACCAACCAGCCGGAATATATCGGCGCGTCAATTTCCTCGGGCTGCATCCGCATGACCAACGAAGACGTCATCGACCTCTACGGCAAGGTCAAGATGGGGACCGTGGTGGTTGTGCTCGATCCCAAACAGGGAGATTCCCCGTTTAACTCCAAGATGGCGCTCCAGGGCGGCGGCGGAGGATCGTTTTAGACGATCGATCGACAGCCTGACCACCAGCGTCCGGCTGAACATTTAGGCATCAGGTCTCCGATGCCTCCGGCCCCTGAGGCGCAAATGCCACAGGTGGGATGCTGCATGGCAAAATCAGCATCGAAATGCTGGAAATAGAGCCGATTTCAGCGCAAATAGGAGGTAACGGAATCGGAAGCATCTTCCGGCTAGTTTTTGGCGTGTGACACGCCCAGCGCCCTATTTGGAACTTCGGAATGTCCTCGTTCGGTTCAAAAATCATCGTCGTTCTCGCAGGTCTTTCGCTTGCCGGCTGCATGCAGGCGACATCGACCACCTATGAGAAATCTCCCGAGGCGAGCCTGAAGCCGCGAGACAAGGAGCTGCTGTCCAAGGCGCGCTACGACAAGGTCGAGGTTGCAGCACCGTTCCGGCGCGCGATCGTCAGCTATCACCGCAAGGAAACGCCGGGCTCGATCGTCGTCGATTCCGACAACCACTATCTTTATTACGTGCTCGAGGGCGGCAAGGCGATCCGCTACGGCATCACCGTCGGCGAAGAAGCGCTGGCGTTCTCCGGTATCGCCCGCGTCGGCAACATGCAGGAATGGCCGAAGTGGACACCGACCGCGGACATTCACAAGCGTATCGAAGGCCTTCCGCAGTCGGTCCCCGGCGGTCCGGACAATCCGCTCGGCGCGCGCGCGCTCTATCTGTATCAGGGCAACAAGGACACCTTGTTCCGCATCCACGGCACCAACCAGCCGGAGTATATCGGCGCGTCGATTTCGTCGGGCTGCATCCGCATGACCAACGAAGACGTCATCGATCTCTACAGCCGCGCCAAGCAGGGAACGGTCGTCGTCGTGCTCGATCCGAAGCAGGGCGACTCGCCGGTCAATTCGAAGATGGCGTTGCAAGGCGGCGGCGGAACGGGACCGTTCTGATCCCCCACAGCAATCGAACCTGATCAAAAGCGCCGGCTGGTCCGGCGCTTTTTATTTTTCCGCTGCGTTATCGAGCCGCCTTTTCGGAGGCGGCCTTCTCCTCCTCAGTCTGCCGCGGCGGCGCATCTTCCGGCCGCTCCGCAGGCATCAGGGGTGCCACCTTGGGGAGCGGATCGTAAATACCCCACTGGCAGAGCTTGTAGTCGTTGCGCCGCTGGGCAAGGTCGAGATGGATATGGTCCTCGTGATACCAGTCCGATCCCGGTCCGAGGACGGTGGTGAACCGCCTGCAGACCGAAGCCAGCACCTTCTCGCGGGTCTCGCGGGACATGGCGCGATCGGTCAGCGACAGCGTGGCGCCGTTGGCCAAGGTCATGCCACGGACATCGAGCGCATTGGCAAGGCCGTGCTCCGACATCTTCGCGCCCTTTACGCGGTTGCGGCCCCGGCATTCGAATGAATCGAAATTATCGAGCTCGCTGATGGTGGTGCCGAGGCTCGCCGCCAGCGGTGCCATGTCGGTGCGGATCCAGTCGGCGACGGCGGCGGCCATTGTACAGCGCAGGACTGCTGCAGGCTTCAGCGTCACCCGCTGGGTGGGCGACAGGACGATCGCCTCCAGGCGCACCAGATCCTCGCCACCGCATCCACCGGGGCCCTTGATCGGCGGAATCGACGGCGCGATCGCGATGCTTTCGGTCAGGGCCCGCCTGCATACCGAGAGCTCCGGCGCCCTGGCTTCTGCAGGCTCAGGCGGGCGGGCGGCTCCATCAGAAATGACGTCCGGCTCCGGCTGTGGACGCTCGGCGGCAGGCGCTTCAGCCGGCCGAGGTCGCGGCAGCGGCACTTTATTGCTTGCCTGCGCCGAAACCGCACAGGTAAGGACTAGCGCCAACACCGTAACAGCGGCTATCGGCAGCCAGCGTCTGGCATGCCAGTCAGAAGGCCATTTGCGGGCCGCGCGGTCCGCGCTAAAGTTCATTCCGATCCCTTCGGGGAGCACCGATCACCAACAAAAGAATATCTTCAGGAGGGAATACCGGATGCTGGGTTTGATGCAAAATTGGCCCTTGTTGTGTCATCGGATTATCGATCACGCAGCGGCGATTCACGGCAAGCAGGAGGTCGTGACGCGATCGGTCGAAGGGCCTATTCATCGCACCAATTACGCCGAAATTCGTGCACGCGCCCTGAAAGTGGGCCAACAGCTCGACCGCCACGGCATCAAGCTCGGCGACCGCGTCGCCACCATCGCATGGAACACCTGGCGCCATCTTGAAGCCTGGTACGGCATCATGGGCATCGGCGCCATCTGCCATACCGTCAATCCGCGCCTGTTCCCGGACCAGATCGTCTGGATCGTCAATCATGCGCAGGACCGCATCATGATGACGGATCTTACCTTCGTTCCGCTGCTGGAAAAAATCGCGGACAAGATGCCGTCCATCGAGCGCTATGTCGTGTTCACGGACAAGGCGCACATGCCGCAGACCACGCTGAAGAACGTGATCTCCTATGAAGAATGGATCGGGGAAGCCGACGGCAACTTCCAGTGGAAGGAGTTCGACGAAAATACCGCAGCCGCGATGTGCTACACCTCGGGCACCACGGGCGATCCGAAGGGCGTGCTCTACTCGCACCGCTCCAACGTTCTCCACGCGCTGATGGCCAACAACACCGACGCGCTCGGCACCCGCGCCAGCGACACCATGCTGCCGGTGGTTCCGCTGTTCCACGCCAATAGCTGGGGCATCGCATTCTCGGCACCAAGCATGGGCACCAAGCTGGTGATGCCCGGCGCCAAGCTCGATGGCGCGTCAGTCTATGAACTGCTCTCCACCGAGAAGGTGACCTATACCGCCGGCGTGCCGACGGTCTGGCTGATGCTGCTGCAGCATATGGCAGCTGAGAAGAAATCGCTGCCCGATCTGAAGGTTCTGATCTGCGGCGGTTCGGCGATGCCGCGCTCCATGATCAAGGCATTCGTCGATATGGGTGTCGAGGTTCGCCACGCCTGGGGCATGACGGAGATGAGCCCAATCGGCACCGTCGGCGCGCTCAAGCCGCCGTTCGCAACACTCACCGGCGAGGCCGCCCTCGATATCCTGCAAACGCAGGGCTATCCGCCGTTCGGCGTGCAGATGAAGATCACCGACGACGCGGGCAAGCCGCTGCCGTGGGACGGCAAGACCTTCGGACGCCTCAAGGTGAGCGGCCCGTCCGTCTCGAAAGCCTACTATCGCGTGGACACCAACATCCTCGACGACAGCGGCTTCTTCGACACCGGCGACGTCGCCACCATCGACGCCGACGGCTACATGCGGATCACCGACCGCTCCAAGGACGTCATCAAGTCCGGCGGCGAATGGATATCATCGATCGATCTTGAAAACCTTGCGGTCGGCCATCCGAAGGTGCTGGAAGCCGCGGTGATCGGCGTCCACCATCCGAAGTGGGACGAACGCCCGCTGCTGATCGTGCAGCTCAAGCCCGAGCAGAAGGCCAGCCGCGAGGAAATCCTCCAGTACATGGACGGCAAGATCGCGAAGTGGTGGATGCCGGACGATGTGCAGTTCGTCGAAGCCATCCCGCACACCGCCACGGGCAAGATTCTGAAAACCGCGCTGCGGGATCAGTTCAAGAACTACGCGTTCCCGACCGCGGCGGCCTGATCGCCGCAGCCGGAGAGCAAGACATCCATCGAACTGATGCCCGGCCTCTGGCCGGGCATTTTCGTATTTGGCCATAATCCGATGCGACCTGCTTCACAGCCGCCCCGGAAATGCGCTAGGTGACCGGCACGCCCTTTCAGCCGGCGCAGGAACGGATTCGCAACACATGGCCCGCCGGATTGCTGCCGCTTACCAAATGGAGCCCCTCTCCGCTCTCGCGTCGTGGTCACGCCGCCTTGCGGTGTTCTCGCTGGTCGCAACGGTCGTGTCGGTCGTGATCGTCCGGTTCGGATTTCTCGATTTCAAGCCGGCGTTGGCGACCTTCTTCGGTGCGCTGGCGTGCGCGGGCCTGTCGATCCTGGTCGGCCTCGCGGGGTTTGCCGCGATCTGGCAGAACGGCTCACGCGGCATGACCCGCATTCTGCTGGCCTTTCTGATCGACGCAGCGATCCTGGCCTATCCGTCCTATCTGGCGTTTCAGTATCGCAAACTGCCTGCCATCCACGACATCACCACAGACCCGATCGATCCGCCGCGATTCGAGGCGCTGGCACGGCTGCGTGCGGGCGACGGCGCCAACCCGGCCGTCTACGCCGGTCTCTATTCCGCCGAGCAACAGCGCATCGCCTATCCCGACATCGAGCCGGTCAGCATCGATGTCCCGGTCCAGACCGCCTATGAAATGGCGCTGCGCCTCGTGAACCGGCACAAGTGGCTGGTGATCGACGAACGTCCGCCGCAGCCGCCCCAGCGCATCGGCCGCATCGAAGCGGTGGCACGAACGCCTATCATGGGTTTCCGTGAAGATGTCGCGATCCGGATCGCACCGGACGGCGACAGCGCGCGTGTCGATCTTCGCTCATCGTCGCGTTACTTCGAGCACGACCTCGGCACCAACGCCGCCCGAATTACAAAGTTTGCGGAAGAACTCAATGAGGCGGTCGACAATGCCCGGCCGGTGAAGAAGCTCATCACCCCAGCCAAGCCTCAGGCCAAGGGTCCTACCAAACGATAGATGCCGTCGATGGTCGGATCGCCGTCCGTCGCCACGACATCACGCGTGACGAGATCTTCGAGGTGCGCCAGCACCGAATAACCGGCAGCGCTCACCAACCGCGGATCGATGCCGATATAGCTCGCGCGCACGATGGTGGGAATGTCCGCCTCGCCCTTGGCGAGCCGGTGCAGGATCGACGCCTCGCGCGCCTTGCGATGGCGGATCAGGAACTTCACGAACCGCACCGCGTCGGGAATTTCCGGACCGTGCCCTGAGAAATATAGCTGCTCATCACGCTGCGTCAGTTTTTCGAGCGAGGCCATGTAATCGACCATCGATCCGTCGGGCGGCGCCACAATGGATGTCGACCAGCCCATGACATGATCGCCGATGAACATCAGTTTGCGCTCGGGCCAGGCAAACGCAATGTGGTTGGCGGTGTGTCCAGGCGTTGCGACTGTTTCAAGCCGCCAGCCCTGCCCCTCGATGATGTCGCCGTCCTTCAGCGTGACGTCGGGACGAAAATCCCAGTCGCCGCCGGACTCGGTGGTGCGCGTCTCGCTGGCATAGGCCGGGCGTGAGGCGCGGTGCAGTCCTTCGGCATAAACCGTCGCGCCGGTTGCCGCCTTGATCCGCGCCGTACCGGGCGAATGATCGCGGTGAGTGTGCGTCAGAAGAATGTGGGTGACGGTTTCGCCGCGCACCGCATCGAGCAGCGCTTGCGCGTGAACTTCATCCGCCGGACCCGGATCGATGATGGCGACTTTGCCGGTGCCGACGATATAGCTCACCGTTCCGGTAAACGTGAACGGGCTCGGGTTGTTGCACAACACCCGCCGCACGCCGGGAACGACCTCGTCTGCCACACCGGGGGCGAGCGGAAAATCCCGGTTGAACGGAATATCGTCGTTGACGCTCATGGATTTATGCCTGCGGTTGCTGCTTCTGATCACAGGAGTGACGTAGAGACGTGGATGGCCGGGACAAGCCCGGCCATTGAACAATCCTGTGTGAAAACGCGCTCAAAAATGTTCTTACGAGAACGCCTGAATGCCGGTGATGGCACGGCCGAGAATGAGCGCGTGCACGTCGTGGGTGCCTTCGTAGGTGTTCACGGTTTCAAGGTTCTGCGCGTGGCGCATCACGTGGTACTCGCTCGAAATGCCGTTGCCGCCGTGCATGTCGCGGGCCATGCGCGCGATGTCGAGCGCCTTGCCGCAATTATTGCGCTTCATGATCGAGATCATTTCCGGCGCCATCTTGCCTTCGTCCATCAGGCGGCCAACCCGCAGCGAGCCCTGCAGGCCAAGCGTGATCTCGGTTTCCATGTCGGCGAGCTTCTTCTGCACAAGCTGGGTCGCGGCCAGCGGCCGGCCGAACTGCTTGCGGTCGAGGGTGTATTGCCGCGCGCGCTGAAAGCAGTCTTCCGCCGCGCCCATCGCGCCCCATGAGATGCCATAGCGCGCGCGGTTAAGGCAGCCGAACGGCCCGGCCAGACCCGACACGTTGGGCAGCAGTGCGCTCTCGGGAACAACGACACCGTCCATCACGACTTCGCCGGTAATCGAGGCACGCAGCGAGAGCTTGCCGCCGATCTTCGGCGCGGACAGGCCCTTCATGCCTTTCTCAAGAATGAAGCCGCGGACCTTGTTGTCGTGCGCAGCGGACTTCGCCCACACCACGAACACGTCGGCGATCGGCGCGTTGGAAATCCACATCTTGCTGCCGGTCAGGCGATAGCCGTCGGCGACTTTCTCGGCGCGGGTCTTCATGCCGTCCGGATCGGAACCGGCATCGGGCTCTGTCAAGCCGAAGCAGCCGACCCACTCGCCGGTGGCGAGCTTGGGCAGATATTTCTTGCGCTGGGTCTCGTCGCCATAGGCATAGATCGGATACATCACCAGCGACGATTGCACGCTGTTCATCGAGCGGTAGCCGGAATCGACACGCTCGATCTCGCGCGCGACCAGGCCGTAGGCAACGTAGCTCGCATTGGCGCAGCCGTATTCCTCCGGCAGCGTGACGCCGATCAAACCAAGCTCGCCCATCTCGTTGAAGATCTCGCGGTCGGTCTTCTCCTCAAGATAAGCCTGCGTCACGCGCGGCAGCAGCTTGTCCTGAGCGTAGGCGCGCGCGGTATCGCGGATCATGCGCTCGTCCTCGGTCAGCTGATCGTCGAGCAGGAACGGATCATCCCACTGAAACGTCGCCTTGGCTGGCTTGTCCTTGGTCTGCGGGCGGGCACTCATGACAAATCCTTTCAGCTTCCGTCTGCTGTTATAAAATCACGATAAATCGTCGGCGTCAGGTTGCAAGCGCAAAACCAGTTCCTGCGTGCGCGACGTCTAGCCTTCAAACGGCTCGTTGGCGACGATCTCGATGCCAAATCCGGAGAGGCCTTTGTAGTCGTGCGTCGATGAGGTGAGATGGCGGATCGAGGTCACGCCGAGATCGCGCAGAATCTGCGCGCCGACGCCAACTTCACGCCATTGCCGGTTGCGATCCGCTTCCGCGGAATGATCGTCGTCGAGCGGCGCCACCGGCACGCCAGCAGCGCCATCACGCAGATAGACCAGCACACCGCTGCCGTTCTTCTTGAAATGTTCAAGCGCAGCCAGAACGCGCCCCGATCCAAAGAAAATGTCCCTGACGATATTGGGCTTGTGAAACCGCGTCAGCACGTTCTGCCCGTTGCCGACGCCTTTGTAGACAAAGGCGACGTGATAGATCGGATCGAACGGCGAACGATAGGCGTAGCCGTCAAGCGGACCGATCGGGCTGTCGACGGTGAAGGTGGAGACCCGCTCGATCAGCTTCTCGCGTGCCTGGCGGTATGCGATCATGTCGGCGATGGTGACGTGCTTGAGATTGTGCTGGGCCGCGAACTTCACGACCTGCTCGCCCTTCATCACCGTACCGTCGTCGTTCATCAATTCACTGATGACGCCAACCGGCGGAAGGTCGCACAGCTTGCAGAGATCGACCGCGGCCTCGGTATGTCCCGACCGCAGCAGCACGCCGCCGTCGCGCGCAATCAGCGGGAAAATATGGCCGGGCCGCGCAAAGTCGCTGGCACCCGCGTTGGGATTGGCCAGCGCCCGGCAGCATACGGTGCGCTCCTCGGCCGAAATGCCGGTCGTCATGCCGGGCTTGTAGTCGATCGACACCGTGAAGGCGGTGGTGTGGTTTGAATCGTTGTGGGCGACCATCGGATCGAGCCGCAGCCGCCGGGCGTTATCGGCGGTGATCGGCGCGCAAACAATTCCCGAGGTGTGGCGGATAATGAATGCCATTTTCTCGGCCGTGCACAGCGTGGCAGCGACGATCAGATCGCCCTCGCCTTCACGATCATCGTCGTCCGTGACCACGACGATTTCGCCGGCAGCAAAGGCTTTCAGAACTTCAGGAATGGGATGGGCCATGGCGCTACCGTATCTCCGCGATCATACTGTCAACAGGACGCAGACCGTATGGCGCAGGGCGCGGGCGGGCGCAACTGCCCTCTCCACATGGCCGATATCCGGCACCCAATATCTGCCCGGCGATAGCCGTTTCAAACGTTTCTCCAGGCGAAATATCCTTTTGAGGCGGCGCCTCAGGGCAGGACTTCCCTGCGTTCGCTCAGCCGCCGATCCATGTCGGCGCGCTTGTCGGCGAGCAGGCCGCTGTCGACCGCCTCGATCACCTTGTAGAGTTCCGCGGCATCGGTGGTGCGGGTCACCGTCACGTAATCGGCTCCTGCCGCATACAGGTCGCTGACGTCGGCCAGCAGGTCCGCCGTCGAGATAATCTTCGCGTCCGGATTCATCGACCGCACATGGCGGACGAGCTTCTCGTTATTGGCGCCCTTGAGCAGAGAATCCGGCACGCTCAGGATGATGATCTCGGCGTTGCCGACGCCGGCATGCAGCAGGGTATCGATATTGCTGATGTCGCCGTAGATGACATGAATGCCGCGCGCAGTGAGCGTGCGGAAGACATTGGGATTGAAGTCCACCACGCTGATCTGGTCGAGCAGCGATTTGTTCTGCTGCTCGATCTCGCTCAGCAGTGCGCTCGCCGCGCGGAAAAACCCGAGAATGACGATCCGCCGGGCCCCGCCGTGGCCGGAATCATGGTCCCCGTCGGCGTTCTGGGCGTGGTCAAGATCGCGAAGTCCGATCCGCTTCAGCGCGCCGACGGCCCAGCGGCTGATCGGATCGCTGCGCATGATTACGAGCGTGCTGAGAACCGCCAGGATCACGAAAGCGAACGACGCTGCGTTGGACGTCTCCGGGGTGATATGCCCCGCGACGATCCCGGTTTGGATGATGACCAGCGAGAATTCGCTGATCTGCGCCAGATTGAGCGCCGGCAGCAAGCTGGTGCGCAACCCCTGCTTCATGAAGTAGAGCGGCAGGAATGTCGTGAGGATACGGCTAACCACCGTGAAGGCAGCAATGACAAGCGCCAGCCAGATGGTGGACAAATCCGGGACGGGAATTGTCATGCCCAGCGCGACAAAGAACAACGTGATAAAGAAATCCCGCAGCGTCGTGACCTTCGCCGTCACGTCGAGAGCGTAGGGGAACGTCGAGAGCGACACGCCTGCCACCAGCGATCCCATTTCGCGCGACAGATGAAGCCGCTCGGCCACCTCGCCGATCAGGAAACACCACGCCAGCGCGCCGAGCATGACCAGTTCGGGGCTGCGCGCGATGCGGTGGAAAATCTTCGGCAACACGAAGCGGCTGAGGATTATGGCGGTTGCCACCAGTAGACCAACACGGCCAATCGACAGCAGGATGATGCCGACCTGGAGATCAGCGAGGCTCGGCTGAACCGCAAGAAACAGGATCGCAAAAATGTCCTGGAGCACCAGGATGCCGAGCGTGATGCGGCCCGGCAGCGTATCGAGTTCGCGCTTCTCATAGAGTACCTTGACGATGACAACCGTGCTCGACAGCGCGCAGGCGATGGTCAGATAAAGTGCATCGAATCCGCGTCCATTGCCCAGCGACAGACCGATGGCGACAAAAAATGCGGCGCCGACAACGCACGCGCCGATCAACTGGCCGCTCGCGGCGATCAGGATCACCCGGCCGGCCCGGATGATCTTTTTAAGATCGATTTCCAGTCCGATCATGAACAGCATGAAGATCAGGCCGAGCTCGGAAATCGTGCTGATCGATTCCTGCGACTTGACCCACTTCATGCCGAAAGGGCCGATGAGAAATCCTGCGACCAGATAGGCAAGGATCAGGGGCTGCCGGAAAAAGTGCGCGGCCAGACCTAGCACCCAGGCGAACAGAATAGAAAAAGTGATGTCAGCAATAAGCTGGTGCATATCGACCGGTTCGGCAGCAGAAAACCGCTTGAATCAAGCTTCCGTATAAGGACCAAAGAACGTTGCGAAAGCAACATCCACGGCACGATTTGCAGCGCCTGCGATGCCCTCACCGTCCGCCAGGGCCGGGTGGTTCCAGAATACAGGCCCGGCGGTCCTCCGGCTGCAAAATCTCGGAAGACCTGCCGTAGGGTGTCCGCGAAGTAACAGCTCATCAAAACCCGACGATCCGGGCGGCCTCCCGCTTGAATAACGGATCGGCCCGTATAGGTTCGAATCTCGGGTTGGACTTCAGCGATTACGGGCGGATGATGAATTCAAAATTGAAACTCTTTTTAGCGCTGGCATGTCTGCTGAGCGGCTGGACCACCGCGAATGCCGCCGATGACGCCGCCCCCGCCGGCCTGTGGCTCACTGAGAAAGGCGACGCACGGATTCAGGTCAGCCAGTGCGGCAGTACGCTTTGCGGCAAGGTCGCCTGGCTGCGCGACGCGATCGATCCAGCAACGGGACGGCCGCAAACCGATTCAAAGAACCCCAATGCCTCGCTAGCGTCCCGGCCGATGATCGGCGTTCAGCTTTTCATCGGCATGCGCCCTGCCGGACCTGGCCGCTGGACCGGCCGCATCTACAACGCTGACGATGGCGGCATCTACGAGAGCAACATCGCCTGGCTAGGCCCCAATACGCTGCGGGTGGAAGGGTGCCTCGGCGCGATTTGCGGCGGCGAGAACTGGACCAAGGTCGGCGGCCGCTGACGCGCCTGCTTTTCAGCATAAAATCGACCGCATAAAAAAGAGACGCGTTGGTAGTTTTTGAGGCCAGCGCGCATGGCCCGCGGTGCTCCCTCCCTGACACGCTTCTCCCAAACGCAGAAAAAGCGCGATGGGAAAAGAGTTTCGGGAGGAGCATCGAGTGGCGAACGTATCGGCAACCCAGCCTTGGGGTGGGCAATCGATTGCACGTGTTGAGCATTCTCCGCCGCCATTGAAACCTCGAAGCCTCGCGGACCGCGCCGCCGGACACGCCGGCAAAATTCGCGCGCGCGGAAAGCTGCTGTTGTCGCTTTGGATCGCCGCTGTGCTTGCCGCCGCGATGCCAACCGCCGCCAACGCCCAGAGCGCAAACTATCCAACCCGGCCAATCCAGGTTTATGTTCCGTTCGCGGGTGGCAGCGCCAGCGATGTGATCACGCGTATCCTGCTGAACCGAATGGCGGCGTCCCTGGGACAGCCCTTCGTGGTCGATAACCGTCCCGGCGCGGGAGGCAACATTGGCACGGTAGCGGGCGCACATGCGGCACCCGACGGTTACACCCTCGTGATGAGCACGTCTGGGCCGCTTGCTGCAAACAAGGCTCTTTTCAAGGAGCTGGGCTACGATCCGCAGAAAGATTTTGCGCCGATCTGCCTGTTCGCCGTGCTGCCGAATGTCATCGTGATCAATTCAAGGCTGCAGCCAAAAACGCTGCGCGAATTGATCGACTATGCCAAGCAACATCCCAAGGAGCTCAACTATGGCACGGTCGGCGTCGGCTCCTCGCAGCATCTCGCCGCCGCCTATTTCGAACAGCTCACGGGCACCGAACTGACCCACGTCCCCTATCGCAATATTGCCGGTTACACGCCGGACTTCATTGCCGGCCAAGTGCCGCTCGGATTCCAGCTTCTGCCGAACGTGATCGGCCTGATCAAGAGTGGAGACGCGCGCGCTCTGGCTGTTGCCAGCAGCAGGCGCATGACTGCTCTCCCCGACGTGCCGACGGCTGCCGAAGCGGGCCTGCAGAACTACGAAAGCTCCGCATGGCTGGCGCTGCTTGCGCCTGCAAACACGGACAAGGCCATCGTCGACAAGCTGTTCGCCGCGGCAGAAGAGGCCCTGAAAGATCCCAAGGTCCGTGCCCTGTTTACCGAGCAGGGCGCCGAACCCACCCTTCTCGACCCGGCCGGCCTGAAGCGTTTCATGGTATCGGAAACCGACAAATGGTCGGGAATCATCCGAAAGCTCGGTCTCGATCCGATGTGATCGCGAGACCCGCCCATTGGCGCATGAGTGACCGTGGTCGCGTGGACACCGCGGTCTGATTTAATGTCGATGTGCCGGGATTTCGCTGGCTGGCCGAAAGAGATCCGGACAATCTGACGGGCAAAACGGGCACGTCCAGCAAGTCATTGAAATCATGGTCGGAGTAGCAGGATTTGAACCTGCGACCCCCTGCTCCCGAAGCAGGTGCGCTACCGGGCTGCGCTATACTCCGACTTGGGCGCCGGTATAGCGTCGGCTCTCGCGAACCGCAAGAAGCTGTATAAGGGGCGTCGATCCAGCAAAACCGCCCGTCGGATGCGCCCCACACGATGAAACTTGGTCTGAATACGGCAGTTATTTCCGCCGCCGGAGCCGCGGATGCCGCCGCGCGCTGCCTCGAAGGCGGCGGGCTGGTCGCGTTTCCGACCGAAACGGTCTACGGGCTCGGTGCAGACGCCACCAACGCCCGGGCCGTCGCCCGGCTCTACGAGGCCAAGGGCCGGCCCGCGTTCAATCCTCTTATTGCCCATGTCCGCGATCTGGAGGCAGCCCAGCGCATCGCGCGTTTCGACGACAGAAGCCTTCGGCTTGCAGAGGCCTTCTGGCCGGGACCGCTGACACTGGTGTTGTCCAAAGCGAATGAGTGTCCGGTGTCTGATCTTGCCACAGCCGGACTTGAAACGATTGCCGTGCGCGTCCCCGCGCATCCGGTGGCGCAGGAAATTCTGCGCGCCTTTGGCAAACCCGTGGTCGCGCCCTCGGCCAACATATCGGGGCATGTCTCCCCCACCATCGCGGCGCATGTCCTGGGCGACCTCGATGGCCGTATCGATCTGATCGTCGACGGCGGCCCGGTTTCGGTCGGCGTTGAATCCACCATCGTCGGCTGCTTCGAAACTCCGATGCTATTGCGGCCCGGCGGGCTCCCGCGCGAGGACATCGAGCGCGTCCTGGGCGAAAAGCTTTCCCGGCCGCCGGAAGAAGCCGCCGCGGACGAGAGCCATCCGCTCGCACCGGGCATGCTCGCGTCACACTATGCGCCGCGCAAGGCGGTGCGGCTCAATGCGCGCGATGTGAAAGCCGATGAAGCCCTGCTGGCGTTCGGACCTCGCATGATCTCGGGTGCCGACAAGACCCACGTCATGAATTTGTCGGAAGCCGGCGATCTGGTGGAGGCCGCCGCAAATCTTTTCGGCTATCTTCGTGAACTGGACGCTGGCGGTTCCCGCGCTATCGCCGTGATGACGATTCCCGACGAGGGACTCGGAGAGGCCATCAACGACCGGTTGCGCCGGGCGGCCGTGCCGCGAAGCTGACCGCGTCAGGATTTTGACAAAGCAACAAAGAAAAACAACATGAACATCGTTCAACCCCCGCCGTCCGTTCTGTCGCCCGAATTGCTGGAGCGCTTTGCCGCCATCGTCGGCGAAAAGTACGCGGTCACCGATCCGCAGGATACCGCGCCATACCTCACCGAGGAGCGCGGCCTGTTCAGCGGCCACTCCCCGCTGATCCTGCGTCCGGGTTCGACGGCGGAGGTCGCGGCGATCTGCAAGCTCGCCACCGAGACAAGGACCGCGCTGGTGCCGCAGGGCGGCAACACCGGACTCGTCGGCGGCCAGATTCCACATAACAATGAGGTGGTGATCTCGCTGCGGCGTCTCGACAAGGTTCGCGCGGTCGACACGCGATCCAACACCATGACCGTCGAAGCCGGCGTGATCCTCGCCAATGCACAGCGGCAGGCTGCTGACGCCGACCGGCTGTTTCCGCTGTCGCTCGGCGCGGAAGGAAGCTGCACCATCGGCGGCAATCTCTCCACCAACGCGGGAGGCATCGCGGCTCTTGCTTATGGCGTCGCGCGCGACCTCGTGCTCGGGCTCGAAGTGGTGTTGGCCGATGGGCGCATCATGCGCGGCCTGTCGAGCCTGAAGAAGGACAACACCGGCTACGACCTGCGCGATCTCTTTGTCGGCGCCGAGGGCACCCTCGGCATCATCACCGCGGCGACCCTGAAGATGTTTCCGAAGCCGCGCTCGGTCGAGACAGCGTTCGCCGCCATTACCTCCCCCGCCGATGCGCTCACGCTGCTGGACATCTCCCGCAACATCGCTGCCGGAAGCCTCACCAGCTTCGAGTTGATTCCCCAGATCGCCATCGATTTCACCGTGAAGCACGGCCCCTCGATCCGCGCGCCGATGGCCGAGCGCCATCCGTGGTACGTGCTGATGGAAATCTCCTCGCCGCGTGATGATGCCCGCGACACCATCGAGGCAATCCTTGGCGATGGCATGGAGAAAGGCATCGTCCATGACGCTGTGATCGCAGCCAATCTCGATCAGCGCACGGCATTCTGGAAGCTGCGCGAGGTGATTTCACCGGCGCAGAAGCCCGAAGGCGGTTCGATCAAGCACGACATCTCCGTGCCGGTCGCCGCCGTGCCGGATTTTCTGACCGAGGCAGACGCCGCCGTCACCAAGCTCATTCCGGGCGCGCGCCCGTTCGCGTTCGGCCATCTCGGCGACGGCAATATCCACTACAATGTCAGCCAGCCGGTCGGCGCCGACACGGCGGCCTATCTCGCGCGGTGGCACGACGTGAACGATGCGGTGCATGCCGTAGTGGCAAAACACGGCGGATCAATCTCCGCCGAACACGGCATCGGCGTATTGAAGCGCGATGAGCTACCGCGCGTGAAAGATCCCGTCGCGTTCGACATCATGCGATCCATCAAGCATCTGCTCGACCCGCTGAACATCATGAATCCGGGCAAGGTGCTGTGAGGGATTTGTCGGTAACATCGAAAAGCAATTTCGCGGTCAGCGTGATCGAGGACTCCGATATTCCGGCTGTCGTCGCGCTGTGGGAGCGCTGCGGCCTGACGCGTCCCTGGAACGATCCGCAGGCCGACATTGCACGCGCGCGGGGCAAGGCCAATTCGGAAATTCTCGTCGGCCGCAATGCTGAAGCCATCGTCGCAACCGTCATGGTCGGACACGACGGCCATCGCGGCTGGGTCTACTACGTCGCGGTCGATCCTGACCATCAGAAGACGGGTTACGGCCGCGCGATCATGACGGCCGCCGAAAACTGGCTGCGCGATTGTGGCGTCGAAAAACTCCAGTTGCTGGTCCGCGCGGACAACACCCGCGTGCAGTCATTTTACGAAACGCTCGACTACGTTCAACAGGAGCGCGTCATTTACGCAAAATGGCTCGACGGCCGCGAGATGACGCCCTGACCGCAATCCATTCCAGACCTTGAAGGCCTCGCATGAGCGTGAAAGACCGCATCCGCGTCAAGAACATCCAACTGCTCTCCGACGGCAAATACAAGCTGCGCAAAACCACGTTCGACTGGCGGCGCTCAAGCGGCGACTGGCAGACACAACATCGCGAAACCTTCGATCGCGGCGACGGTGTTGCGATTCTGCCCTACAATCTTGCACAGCGAACGGTGCTTCTGATCCGCCAATTCCGCTATCCCACCTATGCCAACGGATACGATGACCTGCTGGTCGAAGTGCCTGCCGGCTCGCTCGACAATGCCGAGCCGGAAGCGCGTGTCCGGTCGGAGACGGAAGAAGAGATCGGCTATCGCCTTGGCCCTATCCAGAAGGTCTTCGAAGCCTTCACCAGTCCGGGCGCGGTGACGGAGAAGCTCTACCTCTTCGTCGCCGGGTATCAGCCTGACATGAAGATCGGCAACGGCGGCGGCCTTGCCCACGAGGGCGAAGACATCGAGACGCTTGAACTACCCTTTACAGACGCCTTCGCGATGATCGCGGACGGCCGCATTGTCGACGCCAAGACGATCATGCTGCTGCAATACGCCGCGCTGAACATCTTCGGTCAACAATCCGCGGGCTGACGCCGCGCGCGTTAGAAAAGCGACCCCTGCCCATCGTCCGGCTTTGCCGGCAGCGGCGTCGACCGCGGCGCCGGCTTCGCAGCGGTCCTGCTCTCGGCTCTTGCTTTCTTCCCCAGCATCGCCTCGGCATCCGCCTCCTCCGCACTGAACGGCAGGATCAGATCGGGGCTGTCGTTGGCGACGCGATTCACCGCGGTCGACACCTCATGCCAGACGAACGTGCCCGGCGGCGGCGCGACCATCATTCCCATCGCCAATTCCGCGCTGACCGCATCGCCATCGAGCCACAGATCGAAATCCCGCAGCTCGATCGCCACCGGCACGCGATCATGCAGCAGGGCCATTTCCGGCGCGGCCGCGGTGGTGACGATGGCGACGGTGTCGACTTCCTCGCCGTTGGGCCCCGTCCATGTCTCGGCGACGCCCGCGAAAGCGATCGGCTGGCCGTCACGCCGGCGAATACAGAACGGACGTTTGCGCAGCGGCGACGCCTGCCATTCGTAATATCCGTCGGCCGGCAGAAGGCACCGCCGCCGCCTGATGGCGTTGCGGAACGACGGCTTTTCCAGAACGGTCTCGGACCGCGCATTGATGACCAGCGCAAACTTGCGCGGGTCTTTCACCCATGACGGCAGGAAACCCCAGCGCATCAGCTTGAATCGGCGGATGCCGCTTTCGAGAATGACCACCGGCACCGGCTGGGTCGGGGCGACGTTATGACGTGGCGGAAAGTTGGGCTGCTCGCCGTAGCCAAACAGTTGGCGCAGCGCCTCCGGCGCCGAGGTAATGATGTATCGCCCGCACATGAAAAGACTCGAAAAAGGCCTTGCGAGGGAAAATGATAAGATAAGTGGAAGCATATTCAGCCCCCTTTAACCTCGGATGCCCAAACATCCATGGCAATGTCGAATTCGGCCCCGCAAGCGAAATCCCCTGCTGAAGATGAGAGCTATCCGGCAGACGCCCCCAAGGGCACCGGGGCAAATACCCGCGCCCAGCGCCTGCTCGAAGCCAACATCAATCCCCGCACCGGGCTCGCGACCGATTACCTGAATCATTTCAACGAGGCGATCATGCTGCTTGAAATGATTCCCGACATGCCCGACTGCGTCGACGATTTCCTCCACTGGCAGCCCCTGAGCTATCGCGAGCATTTCGCGGCCTCGCATTTCAAGGCCCGGGAGCTGGCCATCGAGGCTTACGATGCGAGCGATCCCGCGGTTCGCGAGGAATTCGACAGCATCGCCTCCGCCATGACCTCGATCCTGACCACGGTGGGCGACGCCATGCGGCAGGCCAAGCATGAGGAGACCCGCGCCGTTCTCGCCGAGCAGGCGGCAGGCTGGGTCAAGCCGCTGGTCACGCTGGCAGGCTCGATGATCAATGGCGGCTTCAGCGACGCCGAGGATGTCGACTTCATCATGAAGCAGTGACCGTGCCCGGCATTCCCCACAGCGGCCCGCAGCTCGCCGTCAGCGCAGGTATTTTCCGGGACGGCAAGATCCTGCTGGTCCGCCGTGCCCGCGATCCGGCCAGGGGCGTCTACACATTTCCCGGCGGCCGGGTGGAATTCGGCGAAAGCCTGACCGAGGCATTGGCGCGCGAAGTGCGCGAGGAAACCGGCCTGACGATCGAGATTGCCGGCCTGATCGGCTATCGCGAGGCGCTGCCGGCCAGAACCGGCGGCCACGGCCATTTCGTCATCCTGCCGTTTGCCGCCCGCTGGATCGCGAATGAAGTCGCACTCAACGACGAGCTGGACGACGCCAAGTGGCTGTCGCCCGGCGCGCTGGGCGGCCTCCCGATCACCCACGGGCTGGAGGACACCATCCGCTCCGCCTGCGCCATGCTGGGAATCTAGCCGCCGCGCCATGCGCCTGCCTTGCTTCCGGCCGTTTGAACGGGCATAGGACGGCCTTCATGCTGAAGCGGATTTTCGCGGTTTTTCTGATGGTCGCTGTGGCTGGTCCGGTCTCGGTCCGGGCCCAGGACGCGGCTGCGCCGTTCGACGGCGACCTGCAACGGCTGGCCGAAATCCTCGGCACGCTGCATTACCTGCGCGGAATTTGCGGCACCAACGAAGGCCAGAAATGGCGCTCCGAAATGCAGGCGCTGGTGGACGCCGAGACGCCGTCCGGCGAGCGCCGCAGCCGCATGATCGCAAGCTTCAACCGCGGCTATAACGGGTTCCAGCAGACCTATCGCACCTGCACGCCTGCCGCGAATGTCGCCATCCGCCGCTACCTGGAAGAAGGCTCGAAAATCTCGCGGGACCTGACGGCGCGCTACGCCAACTGAATTTTCCACTGAATTTTCTTGGGACGGTTTTCCGCGGTCCGCCGAAAATGCAGCAAATAGTGGGCTAACTTGCCTTCGCTCCATTAACCTTTCCTAAAGAACTGCCTCGCCCGCTCCGTCCTGCATGCTAATGCTCTGTGCAGTTTCAACCGTGCAGTCCGACCGGACACGCGTTCCACAGGCCATTTGATTTTATGTCGCATCCTTCGCATTGGACTTCCGCGCGCGATCTTCTGCCCGATCAGGACCAGAAGCGCGCTGCCCTCAATTATCTGAACGAGGCATGGGCGGAAGCGCGCCACGACGGCGTCGATGGCGATTGCCTGGCGCAGGCGAGCCTGTTCGCCGCGTTCGCAGAACTGGTGAGCACCTATGGCGAAGACGCGGTGGCGAAGTTCGTCGAGGGCCTCGCCGGCCGGATTCGCAGCGGCGAATTCTCTGTAGTCGAGTTCAGACAGTAGTTAGATTTTCACAACCTGATTTCTCTACGGCTCGCCCCCGCGCAGGCGGGGCCCAAACTTCCTGCCATCGATTCTGCGCAGAATGTTCATGCCACTCTTTCCATGATCACCACGACGTTCGGTGGTTATGGGTCCCGGCCTTCGCCGGGACGACATCGTGGGTATGGCGACAGCAGAGTCTCATTGCGACTCCGATTCAATTTTCAAACAGCCACGCGCAACCGTTCCCGCGCATCAGGCGGGTTGGGCTTTTAGTTCTGCCTCTCAAAAATAATGAGGGGCATGGAGCGCCGCGAGGCGCAAATGTCTTGTTTCGCTTCCTCTGCGAAAAGGAAGCGCGTCGCCTCACGGCGCTCCACAGACAAGTTTACGCAGG
>NZ_JAKFGN010000003.1:432500-650360 GCF_021502575.1 Bradyrhizobium sp. G127 | reverse complement strand
CGCGGGGATTTGTATCCCCATCACAAAATGTTTCGGTGCTCGCTCGATATTATTGCCGTCATTCCGGGGCGCGCGTCTTCGCGCGAACCCGGAATCCATAACGACGGGAAGAGTGGATTCCGGGCCCGCGCCCAAGAGGGCGCGTCCCGGAATGACGCGTATCGCGGGTGTCCCGGCTCTGCGGAGCGGCGAGAAAACACCGCACCGCGTCCGGGACACACTTACGCCTTCAGCGTCTCCAGAAACCGCACCGCCTCGCCGGTCGATGGCGTGGCGAGTTCGCCCTGCCACATCACCCGCCGCCCGCGCACGAAGGTGCCGACCGGCCAGCCCTTCACCTTCATGCCGTCATAGGGCGTCCAGCCCGCGCGCGAGGCCACCCACTTGTTGGTGATGGTTTCCTCGCGCTTCATGTCAACGATAGTGAAGTCGGCATCGTAGCCCGCGGCGATGCGGCCCTTGCAGGCGATGTTGAACAGCCGCGCCGGGCCTGCGCTGGTGAGATCGACAAACCGCGCCAGCGACAGTTTCCCCGCATTCACATGATCCAGCATCACCGGCACCAGCGTCTGCACGCCGGTCATGCCCGAGGGCGATGCCGGATAGGTCTTGTCCTTTTCTTCCAGCGTATGCGGCGCGTGGTCGGAGCCGAGCACGTCGATGATGCCCTGCTCGATGCCGCGCCAGATGCCTGCGCGGTGACGGGCGTCGCGCACCGGCGGATTCATCTGCGCCAGCGTGCCGAGGCGCTCGTAAGCTTCTGGTGCGGCGAGCGTCAGGTGATGCGGCGTCGCCTCGCAGGAGGCGACGTCCTTGTGGTCGCGCAGGTACTCGATCTCTTCCTTGGTCGAGATGTGCAGCACATGGATGCGCTTGCCGGTCTCGCGCGCGATGTTCACCAGCCGCTGCGTCGCCATCAGCGCCGCGACCTCGTCGCGCCACACCGGATGCGAACGCGGATCGCCCTCGATGCGCAGGTGCTTGCGGTCGTTGAGGCGATATTCGTCCTCGGCGTGAAACGCCGCGCGGCGGCGGATCACCTTGAAGATGCGGCGCAGGCTTTCGTCGTCCTCCACCAGCAGCGTGCCGGTGGATGAGCCGATGAACACTTTCACGCCTGCGCAGCCCGGCGCGCGTTCGAGATCGGGCAGATGGTTGACGTTCTCGCGCGTGCCGCCGATGAAGAAGGCGTAGTCGCAATGCATCCGGTGATGCCCGGCCGTCACTTTGGCGGTGAAGGCTTCTTCCGTGACCGTCAGCGGATTGGTGTTCGGCATTTCGAACACGGCGGTGACGCCGCCCATCACGGCGCTGCGCGATCCGGTTTCCAGATCTTCCTTGTGGGTGAGACCCGGCTCGCGGAAATGCACCTGCGTATCCATCACACCGGGGAGGATGTGCAGGCCCTTGCAGTCGATGACTTCACCCGCGCCGGCCCCGTTCAGCGAGCCGATCTCGGCAATGCGGCCATCGGTGATACCAATGTCCCTCACGCCTTCGCCGTCCTGATTGACGACGGTGCCGGATTTTAGAATCACGTCAAATGTCTGGGCCAAGTCTCGAAACTCGTCTGCTAGGAAGTGATTTCTGCATGGCCAATGCGACGACCGGATGGCCGCGCGGCCTTGTTGTCCGCACCTTAGCGCCTTACGTTGCCATGTAATATCTGACAGGCGAATTTCCCCAAAGAACTTCGAGAAAGTCCCGAGAAAACACCATGAAAGCAGCGTTTTTGCCGGATCGCGGCGTGGTCAAGGTCAGCGGCGAGGATGCCCGTAAATTCCTGGACGGCCTCGTCACCACGAATATCGGGCTGGTCGGGCCCGGGCTGGGCCGGTTCGGCGCATTGCTGACGCCGCAGGGCAAGATCATCGCGGATTTTCTGGTCACCGAAGCGCCCGACGCCCACGGCGGCGGCTTCGTATTTGATGTGCCGCTGGCGCTTGCGCAGGCCTTCGCCGACCGTCTCGGCATCTACAAACTGCGGGCGAAGATCACCATCGAAAACCTGTCCGCGCAGCTTGGCGTGCTGGCGGTGTGGAACGGTGTTCCGGCGATCAAACCCGACCTCGCGTTCGAAGACCCGCGCGATCCGCAACTCGGCTGGCGGCTGTTCGTGCCCGACGATCTCGCAGGCGAAACGGCGGCGGCAATCGGCGCGGACCTTGGCGACAGCGCCGACTACGAGGCCCATCGCATCGCTTGCGGCGCGCCCCGCGGCGGCGTCGATTTCATTTACGGCGACGCTTTCCCGCACGAAACCAACATGGACCGCCTGCACGGCGTCGATTTCGACAAGGGCTGTTACGTCGGGCAGGAAGTTGTGTCGCGGATGCAGCATCGCGGCACCGCGCGGACGCGGACCGTGCGCGTGCGTCTGGACGCGTCGGTTCCCGAAGTCGGCCTGCCTGTCAACGCGGGCGACAAGCCGGTCGGCACCATGGGCTCGTCCGCCAACGGTCTTGGCCTCGCGTTGCTGCGGATCGATCGGGTGGCCGATGCGCTCGACGCCGGCTTGCCCTTGACGGCAGGCGGGCTGCCGCTCAGCCTTGTTGCACCCGACGACGT
The DNA here is from genome assembly GCF_021502575.1 of Bradyrhizobium sp. G127. Taxonomy (NCBI): domain Bacteria; kingdom Pseudomonadati; phylum Pseudomonadota; class Alphaproteobacteria; order Hyphomicrobiales; family Nitrobacteraceae; genus Bradyrhizobium; species Bradyrhizobium sp. G127. The sequence goes on along the minus strand of NZ_JAKFGN010000003.1, from coordinate 647,792 downwards.
CAAGGCGGCGCCTGGGAAAGCATCGATTTCGGAAGCGTCGGCATGAGAAGCGCGCGCCTGCATGCCGACGGCCTGCATCGCTGTCCGTGGCCGGGAGAGGATCCGCTCTACATCGCCTACCACGACACCGAATGGGGCGTTCCGGAATACGACGACCGCGCGCTGTTCGAGAAGCTGATCCTCGACGGCTTTCAGGCCGGGCTGTCGTGGATCACGATCCTGCGCAAGCGCGACAACTTCCGCAAGGCCTTCGACGATTTCGAGCCTGCGAAGATCGCGCGCTACAGCGACAAGAAGGTCGCGGCGCTGATGAACGACGCCGGCATCGTGCGCAACCGCGCCAAGATCGAAGGCACGATCAACAGCGCGAAGTCCTACCTGAAGATCATGGAGGAGGGTCCGGGATTCTCCACGTTCCTGTGGGACTTCCTCGACGGCAAGCCGAAGGTGAACAATTTCAAGACCACGGCGTCGGTCCCTGCGTCGACGCCGGTCTCGATCAAGATGTCGAAGGCGTTGCTCGGCCACGGCTTCAAGTTCGTCGGCCCGACCATCGTCTACGCCTTCATGCAGGCCACCGGCATGGTCAACGACCACCTCGTAACGTGCCACTGCCACGACACCTGCGGCAAGATAAAAAAGCCGCCGCGCAAAATATCGAAATGACCGCGAAGAAATTCTCCCCGTCCAAAGCAGGACGCGCATGGCAGCGCATGCTGTCGGGCCGCCGTCTCGACCTGCTCGATCCCTCGCCGCTCGACATCGAGATCGAGGACATCGCCCATGGTCTCGCGCGCGTCGCGCGCTGGAACGGCCAGACCCACGGCGCGCATATTTTCTCCGTCGCGCAGCACACGCTGCTGGTGGAAGCCGTGCTGCGCAAGCAGGTGCCGCGGGTCGATCACCGCGTGCGGCTGGCGGCGATGCTGCATGACGCGCCGGAATACGTCATCGGCGACATGATCTCGCCGTTCAAGGCGGTGATCGGAGGTTCGTATAAAGCTGTCGAAAAGCGGCTGCTCTCCGCGATCCATATTCGTTTTGGTTTGCCGGCGGTGTTGCCCGCCGAGATCGAAGGGCAGATCAAGGCCGCCGACATGGGCGCGGCCTATCTCGAGGCGACGCATCTGGCCGGCTTCGGCGAGGCGGAGGCGAAACGCCTGTTCGGCCGCGACCCCAAGCTGCCCGCCGTCACCGAGAAGGACTACGTGACGCCGTGGTCCGCCGGGCGGGCCGAGAAGCAGTTTCTCGCCCGATTCAAGGCCCTTCTGGGTTAGTCCGCACGTTGGCGATCCGCCGGAGGCCAGCCTATACTGGCTGGCAAAAAGGGAACGCCATGATTCACGTCTGCTCGCTTGCCGCCCTGCCCGCGACCGTCGAGGCGACCGGCGCCCGCCATATCCTGACCGTGATGGCCAATGTCGCTCAGGTGGTGCGTCCGCCCTCGGTGCTGGAGACCAATCACCTGCGCATCCAGATGGACGACATCAACGAGCCGGCCGACGGATTCGTCGCGCCGTCCCCCGCCCATGTCGAACAGGCGCTGGCCTTCATCCGCAAATGGGATCGCGCCGCGCCGATGGTGATCCATTGCTACGCCGGGATCAGCCGCTCCACCGCGAGCGCCTTCATGGCGGCCTGCGCGCTCAATCCGCACCGCGACGAATTCTCCATCGCGCGGCAGATCCGCGCCGCCTCGCCGACCGCCTATCCCAACCGGCTGATCGTCACGCTGGCGGACAAGGTGCTGGGCCGCAACGGGCGGATGGTCCGCGCGCTCGACGACATGGGCCCTGGCAACATGACCATCGAGGGCCGGCCGTTCCGCGTGGAGATCGAATGAGAAAGCGCCCTCTGCGCCCATGAGTGAAAAGCTCCTCACGCCGATCGAGATCGGGCTGACGGCGGCCATCGTGTCCATCGAGGACAACGAGCCCCTGATCCTGACCGCATCCGGCAGCGACGGCGACGAACTGGCGGGGCTGCCGTTCGGTCCGTTCGATGCCGTCGCGCATCGCACGCTGGAAATCGGGCTGCGCTCGTGGGTCGAAGAACAGACCGGCCTGCGGCTCGGCTATGTCGAACAGCTCTACACGTTCGGCGATCGCGGCCGCCACGCCCGGCGCGGCGACACTGACGCCCATGTTGCCTCGGTCGGCTATCTCGCGCTGACGCGCGCCGCCGACAACACCTCGAAGCCGCAGGTCGCGGGCGCCACCTTCGAGCCCTGGTATCGCTATTTCCCGTGGGAAGACTGGCGCGACGGGCCGCCCGCGATCATCGACAGGACCATCCTCCCGGCCCTGACGGACTGGGCCGCGCAATCCGAAAAGCCGGACACCGCCCGCGCGCTGGCGCGCGGCGACCGGGTGCGGCTCTACTTCGGGACTCAGGGTGCGCAGTGGGACGAGGAGCGCGTGCTCGACCGCTACGAGCTGCTCTACGAAGCGGGCCTGATCGAGGAATCCCGCCGCGACGGCAGACCCGCTGCGCTGGCGCGCAAATCGCTGCCCGCGCTCGGCACGCCGATGCGCTTCGACCACCGCAGAATTCTCGCCACCGCCATCGCCCGGCTGCGCGCCAAACTGAAATATCGCCCGGTGGTGTTTGAACTTCTGCCGCCCGAGTTCACACTAACAGACTTGCAGCGGACCGTTGAGGCGATCTCGGGGCGTCATTTGCACAAGCAGAATTTCCGCCGTCTGGTTGAGAACGGCGCGCTGGTCGAACCGACCGGCGAAATGTCCACACAAACCGGCGGACGGCCCGCCGCGCTGTTTCGTTTCCGCCGCGAAGTGTTGCAGGAGCGGCCCGCGCCGGGATTGCGCGTGCGCGGCCGCCGCCAGAATTGAACAAGGCCGCCCCAACGGCGCGGCGGCCTGAAATGATTTCCGCGTGATCTGATCGCTTGCGTTCATGCGCCAGCGGATCGCGCAAGGAGGAACGATGGAATTTATTGCGGTCGTCATTGCCATTGTCGCGTTTATTTTTGCACGTAAAGCCATCAATCGCTCGCAGGAACTCAACGCGCGGCTGGCATTGCTTGAAGCCTCGCTTGCAACGGGCGCGCGCCCCTCGCTCCCGCCATCGGATGCGTCCGTCGCGCCGCCGATTGTGCCCGAGACGACTGCCGACTCTGAGCGGCCCGCGCCGGTGCCACCGCCGCTGCCGGTAAGCGGACGCTATGAAGAGAAAGCGGCGGACGCCGCGCCGGAAACTCCTGTCGCACAACCGCCGCAGACCGCCCCCGGCCTCGAAGAACGCCTCGGCACCCGCTGGGTGGTGTGGATCGGCGGACTGACGCTCGCGCTCGGCGGCGTGTTTCTCGTTAAATACTCCATCGAAGCCGGCCTGCTCGGCCCCGGCGTGCGCGTGCTGCTCGGTGCACTGTTTGCGCTCGCCCTGCTCGTCACCGGCGAAGTTGCGCGGCGCAAGGAAAGCCTGTCCGCCATCGCGCCGCTGCCGATCGCCAACATCCCGGCGATCCTCACCGCTGCCGGAACCGCTGTTGCCTTCGCGACGGTGTATGCCGCCTACGCGCTTTACGGATTCCTGTCGCCGCCGGTCGCGTTCGTCCTGCTCGGCGCTGTTGCGCTGGGCACGCTTGCCGCGGCGCTGCTGCACGGTCCGGCGCTTGCGGGCCTCGGCGTGGTCGGCGCATTCGTGACCCCCGTGCTGGTGTCCTCGGACAAGCCCGACTACTGGGCGCTCTATATCTATATCGCCATCGTCACCGCAGCCGCTTTCGGCCTCGCACGCATCCGGCTGTGGCGCTGGCTCGCCGTCACCACCATCGTGTTCGGCGCGTTCTGGATGCTGTTCGATATTGCCCGCCCCCATACGCTCGGCCCTCAGGCATTCGATATCATTGCGAGCTTCGCGCTGTCGGCGTTGCTGGTGGTCGCCGGATTCATGTTCGGTCCGCCGGCTGAACAGGGCCGAGTCGAACCGGTGTCTTCGATTTCGCTGGGCGTGTTCCTGTTCGGCGCAGCCGTGCTCGTTCTCATCAACAACCATGCCGACCCCGCCATGATCGTGTTCACACTGCTGGTGGCGGCCACTTTCGCCATCGCCTGGCGCGCGGACAGCGCGACCGGCACCGTCGGCGCCGCAGCCGTGCTGGTGTTCGCGGTCTTCGCGGAATGGGCCATTCGCGCCAATCCGGACCTTGCGGTGGCGCCCGGCGGTCCAATGCCCGGCATCGGTCCGCGCGCCGACGACGGCTCGATCAGCATGCATCTCACAACCGCGGCAGGTTTCGCCGCGGCGTTCGGCGCGGCCGGCTTCCTCGCGCAGGGACGCTCCGTCAGCGCAATCATTCCGGTGATCTGGGCGGCGGCCGGCGTGTTCACGCCACTCGCATTGCTGGTCGCGCTCTATGCGCGCATCGCGCATCTCGACCGCTCGATCCCGTTTGCCATCATTGCGATTGCACTGGCCGGAGCGTTCGCGGCAGCCACCGAGATTCTGACCAAACGCGAGGCGCGGCCCGGCCAGATGATCGCCACCGCGCTGTTTGCCACCGGCACGCTGGCGGCGCTGGCGCTGGCCTTCACTTTCGCACTGGAAAAGGGCTGGCTCACCATCGCGCTGGCGCTGATGTCGCTCGGCACCGCGTGGATTTCCATGAAGCGGCCGATCCCGTTCCTGCGCGCGCTGGCCGCGGTCCTCGCCGGCATCGTGGTGCTGCGCGTCGGCTATGAGCCGCGCATCGCCGGCAATGACGTCGGCACCACGCCGATCTTCAACTGGCTGCTGCTCGGCTACGGCATTCCGGCGGCGTCGTTCTGGCTCGGCAGCATCTTCCTGCGCCGTCGCGGGGACGATGCCCCGCTGCGCAGCGTGGAGGCCGCGGCGATCCTGTTCACGGTGCTGCTCGCCTTCACCGAGATCCGCCACTACATCAACAGCGGCGATATCTACAGCAGATCATCGAGCCTGATCGAGATCGGTCTGCAGGTCTGCGTCGCGCTGGCGATGGCGATCGGACTGGAACGGCTGCGGGTGCGGACGGGCAGCGTCATCCACAACATCGGCGCGCTGCTGCTAACGTGGTTCGCCGGGCTGGCAATTGTCCTTGGATTGTTCGGGATTGCCAATCCGCTGATGCGGAGCATCGAGATCGCGGGACCATTCTTCAACCCGCTGATCCTCGGCTACGCGATCCCGGCCATTCTCGCGCTGCTCCTGTCATATGCCGTGGCCGGCCGTCGCGTTGCGGCCTATGCCAACACCATCGCGGCCGCGGCTCTCGTGCTGGCGCTGGCCTGGATCACGCTGGAAATCCGCCGCCTCTACCACGGGCCGTTCCTGAACAGCTTCCGCACCTTCGACGCCGAGCAGTACACCTACTCGGTGGCATGGCTGGTGTTCGGCGTGGTTCTGCTCGGCATCGGCCTGCTGCTGCCGTCGCAGCGCGCGCGCCTTGCGTCGGCGGTGATGATCGCGGTCACCATTCTCAAGGTGTTCCTGATCGACATGTCGAACCTGACCGGAGCCTACCGGGCGTTCTCGTTCATCGGTCTGGGACTGGTGCTGGTCGCCATCGGATGGCTGTATCAGCGCATCCTGTTCCGGCAAACGAAAACGCCGCCGGCTATCAACAGCCCGGCGGCGTGATCGGAGTACGAGGAAAGACTACTCGCTGGCGGAACGGCGCAGCTCAAGCGACGCCGGTTCGCTGTGGGACGCGGGGCGTACCTCAGCACGCGCGGACGCATCGGCCGACTGGGTCACGCCGGGCGCGCGAAGCGACCGCGGACGCGAGATCGCGCGCGCCAGGAACACGCGCGCGTTGCCGTGACGGCGGAAGTCGCAATAGGCGAAGCCGAGGCCGGATACCGACCCACGGAAGCTGGCATTGTCGGTCTTGTTCAGGTTGAAGCAAGGTTCGAACGGAATGCCCTTGATCGAGGCGCAAATCTGCTGGCCGCGGACCTGAAGCGTGTTGGACGGCAGCCGCATGTTGCGAGCCTGGGGTGCGCCGCTGAACTGCACCGCACCGGCCGCCGCGCCGTCATCGGTGATCTTGCCGACGCCCTTGGTGCCGTCGAAGCAATTGAAGGCGAACATCTTGTTGGCGACGAACTTGCGCGCCTCATCGGCGTTCATGGTTTCGGCCAACACAGGAGCCGCAACCGAGCTTGCAAGGATGGCTCCAAAAACGAGACGCATGAGCATGCGAGCTACTCCAACTGACTAGACTTGCGGGTCCGGACAACCGGCCAAGCCAAAGCCCGGCGGTTTATCCCTTAACCCGGTGATTACCATACCAACCATGGCAACATTGGAGCACCATGGTTTGCAAAGTCTGAACGTCCTCAGGAAATTCTCACCACCGTCCGGCCGCGGAGCTGTCCGGCAAGAATTTTCGGAGCAACATCGAGCACGTCGGCGAGGCCGATTTCTGTAGTCATTTCAGCAAGTTTCGCGTGGTCGAGATCCTTCGCCAGCCGTTGCCAGGCGGCCTTTCGCGGCCCGATCGGGCACATCACGGAATCGATGCCCAAAAGGCACACTCCGCGCAAAATGAAAGGCGCGACCGACGACGGCAGGTCCATGCCGGCGGCAAGACCGCAGGCGGCGATGGCGCCGCCGTACTTCGTCATCGACAGCAGATTCGCCAACGTGGTTGACCCGACGCTGTCGATACCGCCCGCCCAGCGCTCCTTGCCCAGCATTTTGGCCGGACCGGACAATTCGTTGCGGTCGATGATTTCGGCCACACCAAGGCCGCGCAGATAATCGTGTTCGGCAGCGCGGCCGGTCGAAGCGATCACGTGGAAACCAAGTTTCGAAAGCAGCGCCACGGCCACCGAGCCGACGCCGCCGGCCGCGCCGGTGACGACCACCGGGCCGTCTTTCGGTGTCAGGCCATGCTTCTCCAGCGCTAGCACCGACAGCATCGCGGTGAAGCCCGCCGTGCCGATCGCCATCGCCTCACGCGCGGTCATGCCGTCGGGCAGGCCCACCAGCCAGTCGCCCTTGACCCGCGCCTTCTCGGCATAGGCGCCGAGATGGGTTTCGCCGAGACCCCAGCCGGTGGAGATCACCTTGTCACCGGCTTTCCAGCCGGAATGCGACGACTCCAGAACGGTGCCCGCGAAATCCACGCCGGCGATCATCGGAAAGCGGCGCACCACCGGCGACTTGCCGGTGATTGCGAGGCCGTCCTTGTAGTTCACGGTGGACCATTCGACTGCGACCGTGACGTCGCCGTCCATCAGTTCGGCTTCGTCGAACTGCGTCAGCGCCGCCGTGGTGCCCTTCTCGGCCTTGTCGATCCTGATTGCCTTGAACGTTGCCAAACCCGATCTCCGTCTTGCTGTGCGGTTGAATCCGGACCTCTGATTGGCGGCTCCGGCCTCGTTTGCCAAGGGGAGATTGCCTGCGGCCGTCGCTGCATTGGCCGATGCATTTCCACCATGCGGAAATGTTCGGCGGATCCTCTGGCGGAGACGAGAACGACCTGCTATATTTGTTTTGCTCGTTATGAGAATAAGTAGGTGAGGACGCAGCCAACAACAGGCAGCCATCCTTGCAGGAAACCGAGTTTGGAACGCCGGCCACGGAGCGAATTCCGCAAAAGTGGGCACCGGTTTTGCGCAGAATTCGCTCCCGATTTTTAATCGGAGCCTTTTCTTCACGCGAACCGGAAGGCCCACTTCGCTTGAAAATGCTCATGGGCCGGATTTCTCAGAACCTATATATGCTCAAATTGAGTATATATAATCAGCCAAGGGAGGCTGCGATGCCGATCCTCGATATTTACGGTCCCGACGATTTCGGACGCCCAATCCACCACCCGACCGGCAGCCCCGCGCGCGCAGCCCGTGCCGAGCGCAGCCGCGCCTTGCCGATGCCGTCGCTGGAATGGACGCCGGAGGTCGAGCGCGCCACCGCGCATCTCTACGCCAGGGTGCAGAACGTCATTCCCGAAATCGAGTGGCCGTTCATGGCGCCCTACGTGAAGGCGATCAACGATCTCAAGGCACAGCGCGATGCGGTGATCCTGGCGCACAACTATCAGACGCCGGAGATTTTCCATTGCGTCGCCGACATTGGTGGCGACTCGCTGCAGCTTGCGCGCGAAGCCACCAAGGTGAAGCAACAGGTCATCATCCAGTGTGGCGTGCACTTCATGGCCGAGACTTCGAAGATCCTGAATCCCGACAAGACCGTACTGATCCCGGATTCGCGCGCAGGCTGTTCGCTGGCCTCCTCGATCACCGGCGCGGACGTGCGCCTGCTGCGCGAAAAGTTTCCGGGTGTGCCCGTGGTCGCCTATGTCAACACGTCGGCCGACGTGAAGTCCGAGGTCGACATCTGCTGCACCTCGTCGAACGCTGTGCAGGTGGTGGAGAGTCTCAACGCCGACACCGTGATCTTCCTGCCTGATCAATATCTGGCAAAATATGTCGCTTCGAAAACCAGCGTGAAGATCATCGCATGGAAAGGCGCGTGCGAGGTGCACGAGCGATTCACCGGCGACGAGTTGCGCACCTATCGCGAAGCCGACCCGTCAGTGCAGATCATCGCGCATCCGGAATGTCCGCCTGACGTGCTCGCGGAAGCCGACTTCACCGGCTCGACCGCGCATATGATCGACTGGGTGCGCAAGCACCAGCCGAAGCGCATCGTCATGGTCACCGAATGCTCGATGGCCGACAACGTGCAGGCCGAACTGCCGAACGTCGAGTTCGTCAAGCCGTGCAATCTGTGTCCGCACATGAAGCGCATCACGCTGCCGAAGATTCTCGACAGCCTCGTTTACATGCGCGAGGAGGTCACAATCGATCCCGCGATCATCGGCAATGCGCGGCGTTCGGTGGAGCGGATGATCAATCTGAAGAATTAAAAGGGCCGTCGCCCTTCGAGGCTCGCTACGCTCGCACCTCAGGGTGACGGTAAAAGAATATCAGGCGTCATCCTGATGTGCGAGGCACCTTCGCCGAGCCTCAAAGCATGACAGACACACACCAAGGCGCCGACCATGAGTACATTCAACCTTGCCTCTCCGCCAATTGACGCCACAACCGACGTCGTCATCGTCGGCGGCGGACTGGCGGGTTTGTTCTGCGCGCTGAAACTTAGCCCCCGCCCCGTCACCGTGATTTCCGCAGCGCCCCTCGGCGAAGGCGCATCCAGCGCATGGGCGCAGGGAGGCATCGCAGCCGCGGTCGCCGAGGGCGACAGCGCCGAGGCCCACGCAGCCGATACGATCGCGGTCGGCGGCGGGATTGTCGATAAAGACATCGCGCTCGGGCTTGCCCGTGAAGCCCCCGCGCGCATTCACGACCTGCTTCAATATGGCGTGCCGTTCGACCGCGACCTCGAAGGCAAACTGGCCGTCGGCCGCGAGGCCGCGCATTCGGCACGGCGCATCGTCCATGTGCAGGGCGACATGGCCGGCAAGGCCATTATCGCTGCCCTGATCGCGGCGGTACGCAACACGCCATCGATCCGCGTCATCGAAGGCTATACTGCCGAGGCGTTGCTGACCGATGGCGATACCGTGTTCGGTTTGCAGCTCCGCAAGTCGGACGATGTGACGGCGGCTCCCATTGTGATTCCGTCGCGCGCCATCGTGCTGGCGACCGGCGGCATCGGGCATCTTTATGCCGTGACCACGAACCCGGCGGAAGCCAGCGGACAAGGCCTCGCCATCGCCGCGCGCGCCGGCGCGATCATCGCCGATCCCGAATTCGTGCAGTTTCATCCGACCGCGCTCAATGTCGGCCGCGATCCCGCGCCACTTGCAACCGAAGCGCTGCGCGGCGAAGGAGCGACGCTCATCAACGGCAACGGCGAGCGCTTCATGCTGACGCTCGATCCATTGGCCGAACTCGCGCCGCGCGATATCGTCGCGCGCGGCGTGTTCGCGGAAATCGCCGCCAGGCGCGGCGCGTATCTCGATGCGACAAAGGCGCTTGGCGCAAAATTCGCGGCGAAATTTCCGACCGTCTACGCAAGCTGCATTGCCGCAGGCATCGATCCGGCGACGCAGCCGATTCCGATCGCGCCCGCCGCGCATTACCACATGGGCGGTATCGCCGTGGACCATCACGGCCGCACCTCGCTGAAAGGTCTGTGGGCCGGCGGCGAAGTGTCCAGCACCGGCGCGCATGGCGCCAATCGCCTCGCCTCCAATTCACTGCTTGAAGCCGTGGTCTATGCCGCGCGCATCGCGGAAGACATCGGCGGCAACACGTTCGCCACCCCGGTCCGTCTGTCGACGAACCCAGGTTTGCGCAACAGCGCCATGCCGCCGCGAGCCGAATCCAGCCTGCGCGCAATGATGAGTTCCCATGTCGGCGTGGTCCGCAACGGCAATCAATTGATGGATGCGGTGCAGGCGTTCGCCGCCATCGAGCGGAACAGCAACAACATCGCGCTGCGCAACATGGCGACCACGGCACTGATCGTGGCAGCGTCCGCATGGTCGCGGCGCGAGAGCCGCGGCGCGCATTTTCGTTCCGACTACCCGGCGGAAGACCTGGCGCAGCGCAACCGCACCATGACCACGCTCAATGAGGCGCGCGGTATCGCCGCATCGGTGACGGACACTCCGCCTCTCAAACGTACTTCGGCAGGAGCCTGACCATGAGCATCAGCGACGTTCTCAATCCCGCGGCTCTCATGCATCCGGACGCGTTTCTGTCGCCTCTGGCCATCGAGGATGCGGTGACGCGCGCGCTGGCCGAGGATCTCGGCCGCGCCGGCGACGTCACATCGGCTGCGACCATTGCTCCGGCAGTTCATGCTCGCGCGATTCTTGTCGCGCGGCAGGCCGGACTGATCGCGGGATTGCCGCTGGCGGTGGCGGTATTCCAGCGGCTGTCCCCCGATATCAACATTCAGGCCCATGCGCGCGACGGCAATGCCGTGGCCAGGGGCGTGCATGTGCTGGCCATCTCCGGCCCTGCCCGAGCCGTGCTGGCGGGTGAACGGACCGCTCTGAACTTTGTCGGGCGCATGTCCGGCATCGCGACCCTGACATCGGACTACATTCGCCACGCAGGCGTGACCAGAATGCGGATCTGCGACACGCGCAAAACCACGCCCGGACTGCGCGCGCTGGAGAAATACGCGGTGCGCTGCGGCGGCGGCTTCAACCATCGCTTCGGCCTCGACGACGCAATCCTGATCAAGGACAACCACATTGCGGTTGCCGGCGGCGTGAAGCCGGTGCTGGAGCGCGCGCGGGCCCATGTCGGTCATCTGGTGAAAATCGAGATCGAAGTCGATACGCTCGATCAGTTGCGCGAAGTGCTGGCGACAGGTCTTGCCGATGTGGTGATGCTCGACAACATGGATATTCCGACGCTGCGCGAGGCGGTCAGAATCGCAGACGGCCGCGTGGTACTGGAAGTGTCCGGCGGCGTCACGCTGTCATCGATTGCGGAGATCGCGACGACCGGCGTCGATTATGTGTCGAGCGGCGCGCTGACGCATTCCGCGCCGAACTTCGACGTGGCGCTGGATATCGATGCGTGATCGGCGACACCCGGAATGTCACGCGGGGACTTGACCTGCGCATCCATCTTAAAACAATGCATTTCGAGTGGTGGATTGCCGGGTCGTGGTCGAGCGGAAGCGACGCCGTTCTTCGAACGGCTATGCCGGCAATGACGCAACGCGCGATTTGAAGCCGCTCGCTTCAATCGAGTGACTACTTCCCGCCCGACATTTCCGCCGAGCTCTTGGCGGCTTCAGCGAGTTCCGCCGAGATCGCCGCGGTCTGTGCCGCCGTACCCCAGGTCGGCGCGTCCTTGCCGTCGCCCCACGCCCGCGGACGATAGAAGGTGTGTACGCCGTATTTGTACATCTTCTTCATCTCGTTGACCCATGACGGACGTACCCAGTAGGCGTGATAGTGAGTCGATTTGCCCACTTCCGGCAGCCAGAGGCGGCCGTCGAGCGACGCCTTCGCGATCTTCTTGGCGCGCTCCCACATATCCGGCTCCTTCACCACATCGCGGATGCCGTCGCAGGCGAAGGTGAACTGACAGGACAGGTGGCGGTGCTTGTTCTGATAGACGACACCGCAAACGGTGGTCGGATAGTAGCCGGAGAAGGCGCGGTTAAGGACAACCTGCGCCACGGCGATCTGCCCGCGCACCGCTTCGCCCCGCGCCTCGAAATAGATCGCATCGGTCAGACATCGTTCGGTCTTGGCGCGCGACTTCTCGTCGAGGCCGAGACGCTCGGCGGGCGTGCGCGGCCGCTGGTTCCCGCCGGTGACCTCGCCCTTGTTTGCGACGCTTTCGCCGCCAACAGAAGGCTCCGCGGGAGCGGTCGACAATGCCGCAGGCGTCTTCATGTCAGGATCGATCCCGGGCAGGATGACAATCGGCTCTTCGCCCGGCTGCCAGCGCTCCAGCGCTCCGCTCGATACGCCGAGCGACGCATTGCCGAAGAACAGTGTGGAGGTCTGGAACGAGAAGCCGTCGCGATTGGGCTCGGCTGCGCTGGTGTCGTTGCCCGGCGCCGCAGGCGTGGCGTTGAGCGGATGGCCGGCGGGAAGGTTCTGAAGTGACGCCGTCGCATCGTATTGCGGCAGGCGCGGCGCATTCAGCGCGGCTTCGAGTTCGGCATCAAGCGGCGCGGCCGCGCCGGCAGCAGGAGCGACATCCGCCGTCTTCGCACCGCGCACCGAAACGTTTGAATTCGGCTGGTCCTGCGTTGTCTGGGGTGGCGCAACCGGCGGCGCAGCCATCTCCGGCGCGCGTATCGGCAGACGGTCGCCCTTCGAGGACCGCACCGCCTTGGGGAAGTCCGATTTTTGCAACGGCCGCAACACCTGCCCCAGCGGATTGCCGCTGATCGAACCGGTCACGTCGAGGCCCTGAATACCCTGGCCGTCGAGGCTTGCCAGACGATAGGATGCGGATTCCGGCGTGCGCGTGCCCATCGGGCGCGGCAGATTGAACGACGCCACCTGCAACATGCGGCGCGAGGATGCGAAGATGTATTCCTGCCAGCGTTCCGCGACGCCGGGCTGGCGTGCCAGCAACGATGCGAGATCCTGATAGCCGATTTCGGTCGGGCTCACTGTCAGAAGACAGAGAACAAAGCCGAAGGGCGCGAACCGCGCGCCCTTCGACCCGTTACGCAACACAGACATCGATACGCTCACGCAACTATACGCTTGTACACACGCGATCGAACCGCACATTCAGTACAATCCGATCGATTTCGTTGGTATCGAATTAAAGTTGCCGGGGGGTTAATCGCCGCGGTGCGCGCGCCACACGCAAGTACGCACTTGAAATCCCGCGATCACATCGCAAGCGTTGGTAAACGGGGCGTGGCGCAAGGTGGTAAAGATCGCGTCAACGAAAATAATGAATGCGCGAATTGACGCGGTTCCCGTATGCGGACCGACCGTCCATCGTCATTGCGAACCCGGTGAAGCGATCCCGTCTTCTGACAACTGCGACGACGCGGCCGGAAGCTCGAAACGCAAATGCCCGGGACAAGCCCGGGCACAAGACAGATTCAGTAGCGTTTGACTGCGGCTCACGCCTGGCTGGCGATGGCCTTGCCGAGCGCGGCCTGGGCCGCAGCGAGGCGCGCGATCGGCACGCGATAGGGCGAGCACGACACGTAGTCGAGGCCGACGTCGTGACAGAACGCGACCGATGCCGGATCGCCGCCATGCTCGCCGCAGATGCCCATCTTGATATTGGCGCGCGTCTTGCGGCCGCGCTGCACGCCGATCTTCACCAGTTCACCGACGCCGTCGCGATCGACCGAGATGAACGGATCGATTTCGAGGATGCCGCGCGCCACATAGGTGCCGAGGAAGCTTGCGGCGTCGTCGCGGCTGATGCCATAGGTGGTCTGGGTCAGATCGTTGGTGCCGAACGAGAAGAATTCGGCGGTCTTGGCGATCTCGCCCGCCATCAGGCAGGCGCGCGGCAACTCGATCATGGTGCCGGTCTGATAGACCAGCTTGACGCCGGTTTCCTTCGTCACAGCATTCGCGGTGGCGTCGATGCGCGCCTTGACCAGATCGAACTCCGCCTTGGTGGCGATCAGCGGCACCATCACTTCAAGCCCGACCGGCTTGCCGGTGCGCTTGCCCGCTTCGACGGCGGCCTCGAAAATGGCGCGCGCCTGCATCTCGGCGATTTCCGGATAGGCGATCGCGAGACGGCAGCCCCGGAAGCCGAGCATCGGGTTGAACTCGGACAGTTCCCGCGCGCGATCCGCGATCCTGCGAGGATCGGTGTTCATGGCGCGCGCGACCTCCTCGATCTCGCTCTGCGAATGCGGCAGGAACTCGTGCAGCGGGGGATCGAGCAAGCGGATGGTGACCGGCAGGCCCTTCATGATCTCGAACAGATCGACAAAGTCGGCGCGCTGCATCGGGAGCAGTTTTGCAAGCGCCGCGCGGCGCGCGCCCTCGTCCTCGGCGAGGATCATCTCGCGCACCGTGCGGATGCGGGTCTCCTCGAAGAACATGTGCTCGGTGCGGCAAAGCCCAATGCCCTCGGTGCCGAACTTCAGCGCGGTGCGCGCGTCCGCCGGGGTGTCGGCGTTGGTGCGAACCTTCAGCTTGCGGACCTGATCGGCCCAGCCCATCAGCGTGGTGAAATCGCCGGATAGTTCAGGCTCGATCATCGGCATGCGCCCGGCCAGCACCTGGCCCAGCGAACCATCGATGGTGATGACGTCGCCCGCCTTGAAGCTGCGGTTGCCGATGCTCATCATACCGCGTCCGTAATCGACGCGGATGGTGCCGACGCCGGAGACACAGGGCTTGCCCATGCCGCGCGCGACCACCGCCGCGTGGGACGTCATGCCGCCGCGCGTGGTGAGGATGCCCTCTGCGGCGTGCATGCCGTGAATGTCCTCCGGCGACGTCTCAATGCGAACCAGAATGACCTTGCGGCCATCGGCCTGAAGTTTGGCCGCCTCGTCGGATGAGAACACGATTTCGCCGGCCGCGGCGCCGGGCGATGCCGGAAGACCCGTCGCGATGACATCGCGCTTGGCCACCGGATCGATGGTCGGATGCAGCAACTGATCCAGCGAGGCCGGATCGATGCGGGTGATCGCATCCTTCTTGGTAATAAGTCCTTCATTGGCAAGGTCGACGGCGATGCGCAGCGCGGCTTTCGCCGTGCGCTTGCCGTTGCGGGTCTGCAGCATCCACAGCTTGCCCTGCTCGACCGTGAATTCCATGTCCTGCATGTCGCGGTAGTGCTTCTCGAGCTGCGTATAGATGCGCGTCAGTTCCTTGAACGCATCCGGCATCGCGACTTCCATTGAGGCCTTGTCAGAGCCGGATTCCTTGCGCGCATATTCGGTGATGTCCTGCGGCGTGCGGATGCCCGCCACCACGTCCTCGCCCTGCGCGTTGATGAGGAATTCGCCATACAGCCGCTTTTCGCCGGTGGACGGATTGCGCGTGAAGGCAACGCCGGTCGCCGAGGTGTCGCCCATGTTGCCGAACACCATGGACTGGATATTGACGGCGGTGCCCCATGATTCGGGAATGTCATGCAGGCGGCGATAGGTCACCGCACGCGCGTTCATCCACGACGAGAACACCGCGCCGACCGCGCCCCACAGCTGCGCGTGGGGGTCCTGCGGGAAATCATGCCCGGTTTCGCGGGCCACCGCATCCTTGTAGCGGCCGACCAGATCGACCCAGTCGTCGGCGGTCAGTTCGGTGTCGAGAGAATAGCCCTTGCTGTCCTTGTAGGTGTCGAGAATGTCCTCGAAGTGATGGTGCTCGAAGCCGAGCACGACATCGGAATACATGGTGATGAAGCGGCGATAGCTGTCATAGGCGAAACGGCGGTCGCCGGAGAGCTGTGACAGCGCCTCAACGGTCTTGTCGTTAAGGCCGAGGTTGAGCACGGTGTCCATCATGCCCGGCATCGAGGCGCGGCCGCCGGAGCGCACAGACACCAGCAGCGGGTTCTTCGCGTCGCCGAATGTCTTGCCCGCGATCTTGCCGACAGTGTCGAGCGCCTTTTCGACCTGCGCTTTCAGATCTTTCGGATAGGTCTTGTCGTTGGCGTAGAAGTACGTGCACACCGAGGTCGGGATCGTGAAGCCGGGAGGCACCGGCAGGCCGAGGTTGGCCATCTCGGCGAGGTTCGCGCCCTTGCCGCCGAGCAGATCGCGCATGCCCGCCTTGCCTTCGGCGCGTCCGTCACCAAACGTGTAGACCCATTTGCCGGCCTTCACTGCAGGCGCAGATATCTTCGCCGGCAGCTTCACAGTCTTCGCCGCCGTTTTGGCGGCTGGCTTCGCCACAGCTTTCGCTGCGACCGGCTTCGTCTTCGAAGCCTTGCTGGATTTTGCGGATTTCGGAGCGGACTTGGCGGCGGATTTCTTCGATGAGGCTTTGGCCATGGCTTCCAGACACTGCAAGAGTGAAAAACGGCAGCAGCGTTACATCACGGTTGCGCTGCGGCAGGCAAGCGGCGTTCGGCTGAGAACCGGGTTTTCAGTCACGAACCGTTACGGATTGTTACATATAATCGCGAATTCGCCGGTCAGGCAGCAAATATGTAACAATTGGAAATCTTCTGTTACTTAATGATCCCCAGCCCGATGATGCCGATCAGGATCAGATAGATCGCCACGATGAAATTCAGCAGCCGCGGCATGATCAGAATGAGCACGCCGGCGATCAATGCGACGATCGGCTGGAGGTGGGCGCTGAGAACCATGTGATGTCTCCGAAACTGGTGGGATGAAAGCAGGAACGCACAGCGAAAATGCCACTCGAGGACAAAACTATCCTCAGTCGGGAGCCGCAACAGCCAATGATTTGCATGGCCTGCTGGTTCCATGACGGCACATCTTGTGCCGCGGATGAATCCGGCGATGCCTTCACGAAAATGCCCCGGTGAAATCACATTCCGTGCAGGAACGATGCCGGACGGTCAGGATTGACAGGGCTGGTTGATCGGCCGTCGCCGATTTCCGGCATGATCGCGCACGAGAACACTCGCCGGCGGTCGGCCCTTATAAGGAGAAAGCCATGCGTAATCCCCTTCTCGCCGCGGCGCTGCTGGCCACCGCCTCGGCAATGCCGTTCGCGGCTCACGCCCAGCAGCGCATTATTGTCGAGGAAGGCGTGACGACCGGCCTGGTGGGACCGGGCGTCGGCATCATCGCAGAGGATGAGCGCCCGCGCTTCCGGCAATACATCGTGCAGGAGCGCGTGCCGTCATATGCCGTGGAAACGCCGGTGAGAGTCGGCACCGTGCTGCCGGAAGCGGGCGTCACCTATTACGACGTGCCGCAGCAGTTCGGCGCGACCAGCTATCGCTACACGGTGGTAAACGATCAGCCGCTGCTGGTGGAGCCACGCACCCGCCGCGTGATGCAGGTGATCGACTAACGCCGTCTGACGGTTTCGTTTGCGCCGGACGGTCATCCCCCGCCGCTTTCAGCGCAAACGAAACAGCCCCGCCCGGACAACCGGGCGGGGCTTTTATTGAGATCGTGCTCACGATCCTTGTAGGATCGACAGGATATTGCTGGTGGTCTTGTAACTCTGCACCGCGTTGTCGCGGAACGCCGTTGTCCATCCCGAGGCCTGACGCTCCTCGTCGCTCATTCCGGAATAGCTCTGCAGAATGCCGAGACTGAGTTGCGAGGGATCGCCGCTCTGCTGGCTCTGTTTCAGCGCGGCGAGAATGCTGGCGCGGTTGCGCGAATCCAGTTCCTTTTTCGCCGCGTAGATTTCCTGATTGGAGAACTTCTGATCCTGGTTGAGCGCAATCGCGGACAGCGAGCGGTTGTCGATGGATGAGAGATACACCAGTTGTCCGAACTTGCGCGCCGGATCGTAGACCATTTCCGTGCCTTTCGCGGCTGCATCCGCCGCCTGCGCGTCCAGCGTGGCGCGGGCGCCGGTGGCGACGTCGGCGAAACTTTCCGTCGATGTAGTCGGCCCGGTGCCGGCCGGATATTGCGCAAAATAAGCCGCGACCGGATCGCCGGAAATGCTTGGAGCGGCGTCGGGCGTCTGCTTCGCGGCGTCGTAACCTTTCAGCACCGCCGCGCGCTGCGCGGCCCATGTCGCGGTGGCCTTTTCCTCGCTGCTGGCGCCGTCGAGATAATCCAGCGCCGCCTTGTAGACCACGGTGTAGTTTTTGGTCATCGACGTCGCGGCAGCCGCCGGCGCAAGCGCAACATTGAAGCGATTGGTCAACTCGCTGGAAGCAACCTTCTGCTCGTCGGGCGTGAACTTGCCGCCGTTGTTGGTGGCGACCGCGAACAGCGAGCGGCGGTCGAGCGATGACAGATCGACGGTGGTTTTGCCGTCGCTGCCGAGCGGGCCGGTGACCTTGGCCGCCGCATAGAGCTTGTCGAGCGCGGCGCGCGCATCGTTGGTGACCGTGGTGAAATCCGGCGTGCTCGCTGCGGCGGCCAGTTGCGCCTTGGCGGCATCGGACAGCGTCAGGTTCGTCGCCGCGTTGGGATCGTAGGGATTGCTGCCAGATTCCGCTGCATTCAGCGCCTCGGCCAGCGACGGCTGCGTGGCCGCGGCGCGTGCATAGGCGGAGCCATATTGGGCGTAGGGATTGTAACCGCTGATCGACGTCATGTTCGGCCTGGCATTCGCTAACGGCTGTTAACGGAAGTTACCGGAACCTTACAGATGATGGTTAACGAGAGGTAAACAGGGGGCTGCCGTCATCGTGAAGTGCCGGAGCCACCGGGTCTGCGCAGGCGTGACCGATGATAAACTCCGCGAAGGCCGCGAAGGGCAACAGCTCCGGCCTGCAACATCCACCGGGTGGTCCCGGCGAAGGCAGGGACCCATACTCCCTGTCGAAGTGTCGTGAAGAGGTAGCCCGACCATTCCGCTAAAACGAAGGGCCGGTGGTTATGGGTCCCCGCCTGCGCGGGGACGACGCAGTAAGTGTGGGCGCTTCCGCGCCTAATCCTGAATCTTGGAAAAATCCGCCACCGCGCGCGTGGCTTCGCGGATTTCGTTGAGCAGCTTCAGGCGATTTTCGCGGACGGCCTTGTCGTCGTCGTTGACCTTCACCTTGTCGAAGAAGGCATCGACGGCCGGGCGCAGTTTGGCCATCGCGCTCATGGCGGCGGCGAAGTCTTCCTTGGCCACGGCAGTACCGGCCTCGGTCTTCACCTGCGCGATGGCACTGGCGAGCGCCTTCTCCTCGTCAAGCTTGTAGAGCGAGGCGTCCGGCGCGCCATCAAAGGTCTTGCTGTCTTTCTTTTCCTCGATGCGCAGAATGTTCGCCGCGCGCTTGGTGCCAGCAAGCAGGTTCTTGCCGTCGTCGCTATCGAGGAATTTGCCCAACGCCTCGACGCGACGGACGACCATCAACAGATCGTCCTGCCCTTCAAGCGCGAACACGGCGTCGACGAGGTCGTGGCGTGCACCTTGCTCGCGAAGTTGGACTTTAAGACGATCGGCGAAGAAGGATAAAAGGTCACCCTTTAACCAGCCAAAACTCTTGAGATCAAACAGCTTACGAACCTTACTTTCGCCGCCATGCCCCAGAATGCCGAAAGTTTCCGGTGGCATATTTGAACCGTTGTCAGCAGCCACGAAAAATTCAGTGCTTTCATCCCATTCGCTCAGATTCTTCTTGTCCGGTTCGCGCATCGCTTGGCGTTCCAAGGCATAGAACCCAAAAATTGCTGGCTTGGTATTCGTGTAAAGTACCAACCGCTTCTCACCCGCAGTAAGGAGCAGATTATAATATGCGCGGTGCAGAATTTGACGAAGCGCTACGCGCAGTCCGCTTTCCAAAACAAGCCGAATGACGCCCAGCGCCGCCCTTCGCAGCGCATACGGGTCCTTGCTTCCCGTCGGCTTCTCATCGATGGCCCAGAAGCCCGCCAGCGTGTCGATCTTGTCGGCGAGCGCGACGGCGATGCTGACCGGATCAGTCGGCACGCGATCCGCCGGGCCTTGCGGCTTGTAGTGATCCTCCGATGCCGCAGCGACGGAGGCATCTGCGCCCTGCGCCAGCGCGTAGTATTTGCCCATCAAACCTTGCAGCTCGGGGAATTCGCCGACCACTTCTGTCAGCAAGTCGGCCTTGGCGAGTTTCGCGGCAGCTTCCACCTTCACAGGGTCAGCCTTCACCAGCGGCGCGAGTTCGACCGCGAGCCGCGTGATGCGCGCGATGCGCTCGGCCTGGGTGCCGAGCTTTTCGTGAAACACGATCTGGTCGAATTTCTTCAGCAGATCGTCCGCCGACTTGCCCTTCCAGTTCTTGAGATCACTCTCGTAAAAGAACTTCGCGTCCGCCAGGCGCGCGCGAATGACGCGCTCGTTGCCGGCAACGATGGCCTTGCCGCCGTCGCTCGCTTCGATGTTCGCGGTCAGGATGAACTTGTTGGCGAGCTTGCCGGTCTTCGGGTCGCGCACCACGAAGCATTTCTGGTTGTTGCGGATGGTGGCGCGGATCACCTCGCCGGGAATCGACAAAAACTCCTCGTCGAACGATCCCATCAGCACCACCGGCCACTCGACCAGGCCCGCGACTTCATCGAGCAGCACCTGATCCTCGACCAGTTCATAGCCTTGCGCGAAGGCAAGGTTCTTCGCCTCGGTCAGGATGACGTCCTTGCGGCGGTCGGGATCAAGCACAACTTTAGCTTCTTGCAGCTTCGACACGTAGTCATCGAAGCGGCGCACGCTGAATTCGGCGGGCGCCATGAAGCGATGGCCGCGCGTGGTCTGCCCGGCTTCGATCCCGGCGACCTCGAACTTCACGACTTCCGGTTCTTCGGTCTCGATGCCGAAGGTGGCGATGATCGAATGCAGCGGCCGCACCCAGGTCAGCGCGCCGTTCTTTGCAGAGCGTTCGCCCCAGCGCATCTGCTTCGGCCACGGGAAGGTGCGGATGATGAGCGGAATGATTTCAGCGATCACATCGATGGCGGGGCGGCCCGGCTTCTCGATCAGCGCAATGTAGAAATCGCCCTTCGGGTCGCGCTGGATCTTCGCTTCATCGAGCGATTTCAGTCCGGCGGCCTTGAGGAAGCCCTGCACGGCCGCATCGGGCGCGCCCATCTTCGGCCCCTTGCGCTCCTGCTTGAGGTCGGGCTGGCGCACGGGGATGCCGTGCACGGTGAGCGCGAGGCGGCGCGGCGTGACGAATGCCTTCGCGCCTTCATAGACAAGGCCCTCGGCAACCAGCTTGTCGGTCACCATGCGGCGCAGGTCGTCCGCCGCCTTCGCCTGCATCCGCGCGGGAATTTCTTCGGAAAATAGTTCGAGGAGAAGATCGGGCATTAT
This sequence comes from Bradyrhizobium sp. G127, assembly GCF_021502575.1. Classification (NCBI taxonomy): domain Bacteria; kingdom Pseudomonadati; phylum Pseudomonadota; class Alphaproteobacteria; order Hyphomicrobiales; family Nitrobacteraceae; genus Bradyrhizobium; species Bradyrhizobium sp. G127. The sequence goes on along the minus strand of NZ_JAKFGN010000003.1, from coordinate 626,533 downwards.
TCACCCTCCCCCTGAGGCCGACCTGCATTTGAGACGCGCAACTCCCCTCCCCCTTGCGGGGAGGGGTCGGGGGTGGGGGTCACTGCATTCTGAATAACGGCAAGTACGCCGTCGATGTTGTCCAGCACCTCATGATTCCAGAAACGCAAGACTCGGTATCCTCTGTTTTCAATCTGCTGCGTCCGATTCGTATCCGCAGTATTTTCTGAATGCTGCCCGCCATCGAGTTCGATAACGAGTCTCGCGCGGCGACTGACAAAGTCCACAATGAATGGGCCGATCAGCGCCTGACGTCGGAAATGCGAACCGCTTAGCGCGACATCATGCCGAAGCCGTCGCCACAACGTGCGCTCGGCGTCGGTCGGCTGTGCACGCATCCGGCGCGCGAAGGACTGCTGACGATTATTCATTGCCGGCGATTGAAGCACACAGGCCAAGACCTGTGGACCCCCACCCCCGACCCCTCCCCGCAAGGGGGAGGGGAGCATGAGCGCCGCTCCGCTCACCCTGCCCGTCCCGCTTCGGTATGAACCCACGCTTCGCCACACGCTTTCGCAAGCTCGCGCACGCGCAGGATGTAGCTCTGCCGCTCGGTGACCGAGATCACGCCGCGCGCGTCGAGCAGGTTGAACACGTGGCTGGCCTTGATGCACTGGTCGTAGGCCGGCAGCGCCATCAGATGCACTTCGCGCTTGCCGGGCTCTTTTTTGTTTTCCTGCCAGCCCGCCTCAAGATATTTCTGGCAGGCCTGCTCGGCCATCTTGAACTGCGCGAACAACATTTCAGTGTCCGAGTGCTCGAAATTGTGCCGGGAGTATTCCTGCTCGGCCTGCAGGAACACGTCGCCGTAGGTCACCTTCTCCGCGCCGTCGCGGCCGTTGAAGTTGAGATCGTAGACACGATCGACGCCCTGCACATACATCGCAAGCCGCTCGAGGCCGTAGGTGAGTTCGCCCGCCACCGGCGCGCATTCGACGCCCGCAACCTGCTGGAAGTAGGTGAACTGCGAGACTTCCATGCCGTCGCACCAGCACTCCCAGCCGAGGCCCCATGCGCCGAGCGTCGGGCTTTCCCAGTCGTCCTCGACGAAACGCACGTCATGCAAATGCAGATCGACGCCGATGGCTTCGAGCGACTTCAGATACAAATCCTGAATGTCCGGCGGCGACGGCTTCAGGATCACCTGGAACTGATAGTAGTGCTGCAAGCGGTTCGGGTTCTCGCCGTAGCGGCCGTCTTTCGGGCGGCGCGACGGCTGCACATAGGCCGCGTTCCAGCGCTTCGGGCCGAGCGCGCGCAGCGTGGTCGCCGGATGGAACGTGCCCGCGCCCACTTCCATGTCGTAGGGTTGCAGGACGACGCAGCCATAGTCGGCCCAGTAGCGCTGCAAGGTCAGGATCAGGCCCTGAAACGAGCGCTCGGGACGCATGTGCGGAGGCAGAGAATCCATCGGAAATCTTTAACGGTTTGGAAGGGGGCGATTTGCGCGCGGACCGTATCGGCGCAGGCTAACGGAATCAAGGCGATGGCCATGTCTGGCCTGCAATTCCTGCCGGATTCGGCTGAATTTTAGCAGTCCCCGGAACGCCGATTTAACCGCCGCACCACGTGAGCGCCCCGCGCCCGGAGTTTATTAGCAACTGGCCGATAGCAAAGCCGGATTGCAACCAACGGCCGGATTAACCGGCGGTGCAGTTCGACAGGGGCGACAATGCTGGTGTTTCAGGTTCTGGTCGCGGCGCTCATCATGGCCGCGCTTTGCATCATGACGATCAACGACGTGCGCGGTCACGGCTGAGCGCGCGGATCTCCCCATCATTCAAGCGATTTATCCCGGCCGGTAGGTCCCGGTCGCGGGATCACGTCGCAGCTTCGGAAGGCTGTCCTGCTCGACAGGCCCGGCCTTGCGTGCGTCGTCGAGTTCGCGATTGATGCGCTTGCCTTCGCGAATCGCGAAACGCACCAGCGCGGCGCCTCCCAGAATTCCCGCAGCAATCAAAACAAGCGGCATCGCGATCTCCCGTTCTACAATCCGTAGCGCGCCCAGATTGCGCGCTCTTCCAGCGTTGAAATCAAGTCTTCCGAAAATCCGGCGAAACCCGGCAGCGCAGTGCCCGCGCCCTGCTTGCGGCCCGCAAGGCCCGCGAGCAGTCCGGTCGGCGGCGCGATGACCGGCGTCTGCACCTTGTCGCCATAGCGCGCGCGCAGCACCGTGCGCAGATCGCCGATGGCGTCGGCAAGACCCAGTTTAACCGCGCGTTCGCCCGCCCAGTATTCGCCGGTAAACAGATAGTCGCCCTCGCCCTTAAGCCGCGCGCCGCGGCTGTCCTTCACAAGCTGAATGAAGGTGTCGTGGATCTCGCGCTGAATCGCCTTCAGCCGCGCGACGTCATCGGGATTTTCAGGCAGAAACGGATCGAGCGTCGCCTTGTTCTCGCCCGACGTGTAGAGCCTGCGCTCGATGCCGACCTTCTTGATCAGGTCGACAAATCCAAACGTGCCGCCGACCACGCCGATCGAGCCGACAATGGACGATGGATCGCAGAAAATCTCGTCGCCCGCGCATGCGATCATGTAGCCGCCGGACGCGGCAACATCCTCGACGAACACCAGCACGCGCAGTTTCTTCTCGGCGGCGAGCTGGCGGACGCGCTGATAGATCTGCCGTGACTGCACCGGTGAGCCGCCAGGCGAGTTGATCACCAGCGCGACCGCCTTCGCACCCTTGGTCGCGAAGGCCCGCTCCAGCGTCTTGGACACGCCGGCCAGCGACATGCCGGGCCGCAGCGGCGTCACCGCGCCGATCACGCCGGAGAGGCGCACCACCGGCACGACCGCTCCACCGCGCCATCGCGCCGGAAGCCAACTCATCAAGCTCTCGCCAAAGTGACCTGTGCCGTCATTCTCGGCCATGGAACGTCCTTTATGTTCACGGTTTATTATTCGGAAACTGGCATCTGGAGTGAGAGCCATTCGACAAGCATCAAACACGTCCTTTGTGCCCGAATTCCGTCTAAATATCTGATTGGATGCGTTTTATTCCAATCCTCGGGTTTTAGTCGAATGGCGTAACGAGAAACTGGAACGCACTTTGCATTGCAGCAATCGTAAAGGTTGCAATAGCGCAGCCTCAAAGGTGTAGAAATGAAGATCTACCTCCTGATCCTGCTGATTGGCGCTCTCCTGACCACGATCCATTTTACGCAGGCGCCGAAGACTGGTCCAAAGCCGGTATCTCAGTAAGCAGTCCGCTTATTTTTTAGGCATCCGGCGGTCGCTCACGTTATAGCAGCGTGACTTTCCCGCCGAGGATCGCCTGAGCCTCCGCGCTGGCCTCTTCACTCTCGTCCTGAAGGGCAAGGCCGGGATGCAACACCAGCGGCGCCCGCCCGCCTTTGACGGCGCGAACCAGTACACGGATCGCGGGCGCCTCACGGTGAGGATGCACCGGCAAAATCCGGATGCTGCCGAAGCCGCGGTCCAGCACAGCCAGCACTTGGGCCAATCCATCCGCCCGCCAGATCAGCGTCAGCACGCCGCCGGATTTCAGCACGCGCCGCGCTGCATGTGTCCACGTGTCCAGCGTATCGGCCCCAGCGACATGCGCCCTTTGCCGCGCGGGGTCCGGCGAGGACCGGTGCCGGCCGGCATCATTGAACGGAGGGTTCATCAGCACGACATCGGCGCTGTCGGGGCTCAGGTCCGAGGCCGCGAAAACATCGGCACTCGCCGTGACATCCAGTGAAACAACCTGCGCCTTAAGCCCATTGGCATCGGCATTGGCGCGCGCCAGCGCGGCAAGCGCCGGATCGATTTCGACAAGGACCAGATCGATGCCCGCAACGCGGCGCGCGACGCTTAACCCCGCGGCGCCGATGCCTGCGCCGAATTCCACGATACGCTGACCCGCTTTGACCGGCGTCGCTGCGGCCAGCAGGATCGCGTCGTGCCCCGCGCGGTGACCGCGCCTCGGCTGGCGCAGCCGCAACTGTCCGCCGAGAAACATGTCCTCGGTGATATCGGAAAGATCGCTCTGGGCGGGATCAGTCATTGTCCCGTCAATCATCGTCCCGCAGTTCATGCGCCAGGCCAGCATCGGTCAGCAGCCGGCGCGCCGCCAGGTTGTCGTCCTCGTGGACCAGAATTCGGCGGGGAAGCACGCCCAGCGATCCGTCCATGATGCTCATGTTACTGTCGAGCACCAGATGATGGATATTGGCGCCGTCCAGCAGCGCGCCGACCGCAGACACCAGCACTGCATCGTTGGTCCGCACCAGTTCACGCAAAGCTGCAACCTCCGCCACAATGTCGAACGGCCGGGGCGGCCCGTTCGTCGCACTTGCCGCAAAGCACGGCAGTTTCTATTGTGCCCTCAAATCCATCCGGAGACCGGACGTGGCGGTTATTGTACCCTTTGAGAGCCATTCGACGCCATCGATAGATCGGCTGGTCGAGCTTGTCGCGTCCGATATGGAACGCGTCAACGCCACCATTTTGTCGCGGACCGGCTCGGAAGTCACGATGATCCCGGAAGTCGCCAACCACCTGATCTCGTCGGGCGGCAAGCGGCTGCGCCCGATGCTGACGCTGGCGATGGCCAACCTCACCGGCTACGCCGGCGAGGGCCATATCAAGCTCGCGGCGGCGGTTGAATTCATGCACACCGCGACGCTGCTGCATGACGATGTGGTGGACGAAAGCGAATTGCGGCGCGGCAAGCTCTCGGCGCGGATGCTGTGGGGCAACGAGGCCAGCGTGCTCGTCGGCGACTTCCTGCTGGGGCAGGCGTTCCGCATGATGGTCGAGGTCGGCTCGCTGCGCGCGCTTGATATCCTCTCCTCCGCCGCCGCCACCATCGCAGAAGGCGAAGTGATGCAGCTTGCGGCAGCCAAGAACACCGCGACCACCGAAGACGAATATCTCGCGGTGATCCGCGGCAAGACCGCTGAGCTTTTCGCGGCGGCCTGCGAAGTCGGCCCGGTGATCGCCCACCGGCCGAAGGCGGAGCAGACCGCCTCCCGTTCGTTCGGCATGAATCTCGGCATCGCCTTCCAGCTCATCGACGACGTTCTCGACTATGGCGGCAAGGCCGCCAAGCTCGGCAAGAACGTCGGCGACGATTTCCGCGAAGGCAAGATCACGCTGCCCGTGGTGCTGGCGTTTCGCCGCGGCAATGACGCCGAACGCGCCTTCTGGATCCGCACGCTGGAAAAGGGCGAGATCGGCGACGGCGATCTCGATCATGCGATCGGCCTGATGACCAAGCACCGCACGCTGGAAGACACCATGAGCCGCGCCCAGCATTACGGCGCGATGGCGGTCGATGCGCTGGCGCTGTTTCCATCGTCGCCGATGAAGACCGCACTCGAACAGATCGTCGCGTTCTGTCTGGCGCGGTCCCATTAGAGCCAAGGTAGCGAACGTGATCAGAACCGTTATCACCTTCGCCCTTTCCAACTTCACCCTGACATTTCTGGTCATCGGCCTGATCTTCTCAGCCGTAGCGCTGATGCGGTTGCGCGAACCACACACGCCGGCGTGGGTCGTCGAGAAGCTGCTGGCATGGCATGTCTTCTTCTGCGTCGGCATCGACAATCTCTACAACTTCGTGATGCATGTTTTCTTCGGCGAAATGGCCGCGCGATTCATCGGCTGGGCCGACAGTCCCTTCCAGCTTGAGGTGGGCATGGCGAGCCTCGGCTTCGCCGTTGTCGGACTGCTGGCCGCCTTTCGCAGTTTCGATCTGCGGCTTGCGGCGATCCTTGGTCCGGGCATCTTCACGCTCGGCGCCGCAGCCGGCCACATCCATCAAATGATCACGGCGCACAATTTCGCGCCCGGCAACGCGGGCGTCATTTTCTGGACCGATATCCTGATCCCGGTTTTCGGTTTTGTGCTGCTGTGGCTGCAGCATCGCTACGGCAGGCCGAATACGCCCGCGCGATAGCTGGCGGAGGCGGGAGTCTAGCTCAGCACGCCGGCGTGAACCCACCAGCCCGGATGAGCCTGCGTAATCGTCTTTGCGGCCTGCCCGGCATCGCCGATGGTCTCGAAGATCGCAAAGCATGTCGCGCCCGAGCCCGACATCCGCGCGAGCCGCACACCATCGGTCGCGCGCAGCGCCGACAGCACATCGCCGACAACCGGCTCGACCTTCAGCGCGGGCTTCTCGAGATCGTTGGTGCCGCGTCCGATGGCTTCGATCCATTCGTCAAACGACGCGCCATCCGCAGGCCATCCCGCCGACAGGATCACGTCACCGACGCCCGCAAGGAGTTCGCCCTTGCCGAGACCGAGCGCTGCGAACACATCCTTGGTGGCGACCCCGACACGCGGATTGATCATCACGCAGGGCATCGACGGGACATCCAGCATCGACAGGTTCTCCCCGACGCCGGTCATCGTGCACGCCTTCGAGGCGAGACAGACGGGAATGTCCGCTCCTGTTTCGCGCGCCACATCGGCGATGCGAGCATCGTCGCTGGCGAGACCATTGGCCCGCGCCAGCAGACGCAGCGCTGCCGCAGCATCCGCCGAGCCACCGCCAATGCCGGCTGCGACCGGCAGATGCTTGTCCAGCGTGAAATGTCCGAGCGTGAGGCCCGGAATGCGTTCACCGAGCTGCCGTGCCGCGCGCATCACGAGATTGTCGGACATCTCGCCGCAGTCCTGCGCACCGGGGCCGCCGGTCGAGAGGCTGAGGCCGGGACCAGGTGTCAGCGTCAGGGTGTCGGCACAGTCGGCAAACACCACGAGGCTTTCGATGTCATGATAGCCGTCGGCACGGCGGCCGAGCACGCGCAGGGTGAGATTGACCTTCGCGCGGGCGGTTTCGGTCAGCAGTGTCATTACGTTCGCCGCTCCGGCCACAGGGTGTCATGCGCGGACTTGATCCGCGCATCCATCAGGAAGCTGGAAGCTTATTCAGGAAGATGGATTGCCGGGTCAAGCCCGGTAATGACGATTCTGCCGGCAGAGAAGCGTGGCGACCGGCGCGGCATCAGCCGCCCTTGCCGTCTTCCTTCTTCTTCTCGGCCGCCGCAGCATTGGACGTATCCTCAGGCAGGCCGTCGCGCAGCTTGGCCTCGATCTTCGGCAGTTCGTCCGGCTCGGGCTTGAGATCGCGCGCATGCGCCCACTGGAATTTCGCTTCCAGCGTCCGGCCGACGCGCCAGTAGGCGTCGCCAAGATGATCGTTGATCGTGGGATCTTCCGGCTTGAGATCGATCGCACGCTCGAGATGCTTCACGGCGTTGTCGTAATCGGCGATGCGATAATAGGCCCAGCCCAGCGAATCCACGATGTAGCCGTCGTCCGGCCGCTGCTCGACGGCGCGGCGGATCATCTTCATGCCGTCGTCGAGATTGATGCCCTGATCGATCCACGAGTAGCCCAGATAGTTGAGCACATGCGGCTGCTCGGGCTGCAGATCGAGCGCCTTCTTCAGGTCGGCCTCGGCCCTGGCCCACTGCTTCGAGCGCTCGTTGCAAATGCCGCGGAAATAATAGAACACCCAGTTCGGCTTGTCGGTGCTGCTCTGGGCGTCGATGCCCTGGGTGTAGGTCGCGGCGCAATCCGCGAACTTCTTGCGCGAACGCTCGATGTTGCCGAGCGCCATGATGGCTTCGATATCCTTCGGGTCTTCGGCAACGACGCCCTTGAGGATCTTGATGCCGTCGTCGCCGCGATCAACCGCGTCGAGATCGGTCGCAAGCTGGATCTGAGCATTGCGCTTCAGCGGCGAGTTCGCCGGGACACGCTCGTAAATCTTGATGGCCATCGCCGGCTTCTTCACCGATTCATAAAGATCAGCGAGCGAGAGCAACGCGAGGGAATGGTTGGGATTGAGGTAGAGCGCGAGCTGAAGATAGACCAGCGCGAGATCCTCGCCGCCGCGGCGTGTCAGCGATGCACCGATGCCGTAGAGCGCTTCGGCGGCGCCCTGCTGCGGATTCTCCGCCAACGGCGACAGCTTCTTGCCGGCCTTGGTCTCGCGGATACCTTCCAGCACCAGCGGATGGCGCGCGAGCTTCTTGTCGAATCCCTCATACACAGCCAGAGCCGCCGCAGAATCCTTGTTGCGCGACAACCAGCGCGCATAGGCGTCCGACACCCGCAGCGCTGAATCATCGAGCTTATAGGCGCGCTCGAACCGGACGCCGGCATCCTTCTGCTTGTTGGCAAGTTCGAGGATCATGCCGGCATGGAGATCCTTGAAGATCGGATACCATTCCGGCCCCGCCAGCTTGTCGATACCGGAGATCGCCGCCTGCGTGTTGCCGGCGCCATAATTTGCCCATCCGGACAACAGCGTTGCCACCAGATCGGTGATCGGCCCGCGGATCGACTGATTGATGTTCTGCTGGGCGACAGCGTACTGCTTCTGCTTCAGCGAGCGCACGCCCGCGACCAGCCGCGCCACGCGATTGTTCTTGTCGATGGTCAGGATGCGGTCGGCGAGCTTGACCGCCTCGTCGATGTCACCGTCGGCGAGCGACGCGATGAAGGCGCGATCAAGCAGTTCATTGTTCTTGGGATCGGAGCGCAGCGCCGCGCGATAGAACGCCGCAGCCGCAGTGGCATCGCGATCCACGCTGGCGTGGCGGGCCGCGAGATAGCTGCCGGAAACGGTGAGGCCGATCAGATCGCGCCCGCTCGGGAATGGCGCCTGCTTGGCTTCTTCATTCGCACTGGCGCGGGTCTGTGCTGCTAGCGGACCGACGCATGCCAGCACGGAGGCGAATGCGAGTGTGGCAACGGCCACGCGATTGAAACGAACTGAAAGCATCACGCTCGCCGGCTCCGTCTGATTGGGGTAGGTGCGCGACCGGTCAGGCGGCCAGCAACATATGGACAATGGCTCTTTTAGCCCGCATCCGCAAGGATTCGGGCTGCCTCCCGGAGGAGCATAGCCAGTGTGGCGCAATCGTGGCGATCCGCCGTTCTCGCGTAAACGTGCTTACATCGACTGATAATTCGGCCCGCCGCCGCCCTCGGGAGGAACCCAGGTGATGTTACCGTTGGGGTCCTTCACGTCGCAGGTTTTGCAGTGAACGCAGTTCTGGGCGTTGATCTGGAAACGCGGACCCGACGATTCCTCGACCCACTCGTAAACGCCGGCCGGGCAATAACGATTCGACGGACCGGCATAGACATCGTGCTCCGAGGTCTTCTGCAGGTTCATATCCGCGACCTTGAGGTGGATCGGCTGATCTTCCTCGTGGTTGGTGTTGGACAGGAAGACCGACGACAGCCGGTCGAAGGTCAATTTGCCGTCCGGCTTCGGCCCCGGAATCGGCTGATGGACCTTCGCAGGATCGAGCGTCTTGCGGTCGGGCTTGGCATGCGACAGCGTTCCGAACAGCGAGAAACCGAATAGCGTGTTGGTCCACATGTCGAGACCGCCGAGGCCGACGCCGATGACGGTGCCGAACTTCGACCACAGCGGCTTGACGTTGCGGACCCGGTGCAGATCCTTGCCGACGGCAGAATCGCGCCAAGTGTTTTCGTATTCAACGATCTCGTCATTGGCACGGCCCGCAGCCAGAGCCGCCGCGACATGCTCGGCCGCCTGCATGCCGGTGCCCATCGCGTTATGCACGCCCTTGATGCGCGGCACGTTGACGAAGCCCGCCGCGCAACCGATCAGCGCGCCGCCCTTGAAGGTCAGCCGCGGCACCGACTGGTAGCCGCCTTCGGTGATGGCGCGTGCGCCGTAAGCGATGCGCTTGGCGCCCTCGAACGTCTCGCGAATTTTCGGATGGGTCTTGAAGCGCTGGAATTCCTCGAACGGCGACAGATAGGGATCGTCGTAGTTCAGATGCACCACGAAGCCGACGGCGACCAGGTTCTCGTTATAGTGATAGAGGAACGATCCGCCGCCGGTGTTCAGGTTCAGCGGCCAGCCGAAGGAATGCTGGATCAGCCCCTTCTTGTGTTTCGCCGGATCGATCTGCCAGACCTCCTTGAGGCCGATGCCGAACTTCGACGGCTCGCTGTCCTTGTCGAGCGCGAACTTCGCGATCAATTGCTTGGTGAGCGAGCCGCGCGCGCCTTCGGCGAACAGGGTGTACTTGCCGAGCAGCTCCATGCCGCGGGTATAAGACGGCTTGTGCGAACCGTCACGCGCCACGCCCATGTCGCCGGTGGCGATACCGCGCACCTCACCGTTCTCGCCATAGAGAACTTCGACCGCGGCGAAGCCCGGATAGATTTCGACGCCAAGCGCCTCGGCCTTCGGACCAAGCCAGCGGCAGACGTCGCCAAGCGAACCGATGAAGCAGTGATGGTTGTCCATCAGCGGCGGCATCACGAAGTTCGGCAGCCGGATTGCCGCGCTCGAGGTCATCCAGAAGAACTGGTCGTCCTTCACCTGGGTCTTGAGCGGGCAGTCGGCGTCTTCGCGCCAGTCCGGAATGAGCTTGTCGAGCGATACCGGATCGATCACCGCGCCGGACAGAATATGCGCGCCGACTTCAGAGCCCTTCTCGACCACGACGATGGTCAGGTCTGGATTGATCTGCTTCAGCCGGATCGCGGCACTGAGGCCCGATGGCCCTGCTCCGACGATCACGACGTCGAATTCCATGGAATCGCGCGGCGGAAGCGGTTCAGTGCTCATGACATCTTCTCAAAATTGCTGGTTCAGAACGTTTCTAAGCATCGTTCTTCCCGATTTTTGGCGCAAGAACAACCCCGTTTCGCTGCACCGCGATCCGTCCTAGATTGGCAGCCGTGACAACGCCCGAACCCATGCCCAGCGCCCGCGACCTTCTGGCCTTTTATCTCGAGGCCGGAGTGGATTGCGCCTTGTCGGAAACCCCCGTCAACCGGCTGTCGGAAGACGTTGCGGCCGAGGAAAAACCAGCAGCCAAGCCAGCGTTGTTTCGCACTGCGAACCCGGCTCCCGCCCCTGTGCTTGCCGATCCGGTGCCCGCACCCGATGCGGCGATCCAGTCTGCGCGCGAACTCGCGCCGAAAGCAGCATCGCTGGCGGAGTTACGCGCATTGCTGGAACGCTTCGACGGCTGCGCGCTGAAATCGACCGCGACGCGGCTGGTGTTCGCGGACGGTAACCCCGAGGCGAAGATCATGTTCGTGGGCGAGGCGCCCGGACGCGATGAGGATCTCGAAGGGCTGCCGTTCGTCGGTCGCTCCGGCAAGCTGCTCGATTTGATGATGGCATCGATCGGCCTCGACCGCAGCAGGGTATATATTGCCAACATCATCCCGTGGCGGCCCCCCGGCAACCGCGATCCTTCGCCACAGGAAACGCAAATCTGCCTGCCCTTCATCCGCAGGCAGATCGAACTGGTCAATCCCGACGTGCTGGTGTGTCTCGGCAAGCCGTCGTCGCAGGCGGTGCTCGATCTCAAGGACGGCATCATGAAGACGCGCGGCCGGTGGTTCGACTACGACACCGGCACGCGGAAGATCAAGGCGATGGCCACGTTCCATCCGGCCTATCTGTTGCGGCAGCCGATCTACAAGCGGTTGACTTGGCAGGACCTGCGCTCAATTCAGAAAGAACTGGCGAAGAGCGAGAATTAACCAACCGCGAACTTCGCCGCGAACACTACAGCCAGCAGCATCACCGCGGGCTTTGCGTCCGAAAACCTGCCCGCCAGAATTTTTATCACCGCATAGGTGATGAAGCCGAGGCCGATGCCGGTTGCGATCGAATAGGTCAGCGGCATCGCAATCGCGGTGACAACCGCGGGGGCATATTCCGTCACGTCGTCCCACGCCATGTCGGCGAGACCCCGCGCCATCACGCAAGCGACATAGAGCAGCGCCGCGGCCGACGCATAGGCCGGCACCATGCCCGCGAGCGGCGCGAAGAACAGCGCCAGCAGAAAGAACAGCGCAACGAACACCGCCGTCAATCCAGTACGTCCCCCCGCGGCAACGCCGGATGCACTTTCGATATAGCTGGTGGTGGTCGAGGTGCCGATCAGCGCGCCGAACATCGCGGCAAAGCTGTCGGCCATCAGCGCCTGCTTCATACGCGGCAGGTTGCCGTCCTTGTCGGTGAGCCCGGCGCGGTGGGTCACGCCGATCAGCGTTCCGGCATTGTCGAACACGTCGATGAAAAGAAAACTGAACACCACGATGATGAAGGTTAGCTCGGTTGCGCGGGAAAAATCGAGCTGGAACAGGGTCGGCGCGAGCGAGGGCGGCAGCGACACCACACCATTGAAGGTAGTCAGTCCCAGCGGCAGCCCGAGCAGCGATACCGCGAGAATTCCGATAAGCGTGCCGCCCCTGACGTTGCGCGCGTTCATCGCCACGATCAGCGCGAAACCGAGCAGGCACAGCACCGGCGCCGGATGCGCAACGCCGAGCGGACCTGCGGTCACCAGCGTCGCCGGGCTGGCCACCACGATCTTGGCCTGTTCCAGCGCGATGATCGCGAGGAACAGACCGACGCCTGCGGAGATCGCGAATTTCAGGTTTCGCGGAATGGCGTCGATGACATATTCCCGCAGCCGGAAGATCGACAGCGCAAAGAAGATCACGCCGGAGCAGAACACCGCCGCGAGCGCCTGCTGCCACGTGTATTTGTAGCCGAGCACCACGGTGAAGGCGAAGAACGCGTTCAGACCCATGCCCGGCGCGAGCGCAATCGGATAGTTCGCCAGAAACGCCATCGCCAAGGTCGAGACGGCAGCCGCAAGGCATGTCGCGACGAACACCGCGCCCCTGTCCATGCCGGCGTTGGCGAGAATCGTTGGATTGACGAACACGATGTAGACCATCGTGAGAAATGTGGTGACGCCCGCGATGAATTCGGTGCGGACGGTGGTGCCGTTCTGTGTGAGGCCAAAGCGGCGGTCGAGAAATGTCCTCGAAGATATGTCCGGCCGCTCGTTCATCGCATTCCCCAGTTATCGCAGCCCTTGCGTCGCACGCTGCGGACGGACAATGGCCCAGCCGATCCGCAGCAGGCTCTGACGGCCGCGAACCGTATATTCGAATGCCCGCGGCACTTCCGGCACGAGGCCGGGAAATCGTTGCGCGATATCAGCCGGCGGCGTGCCCGCCGTGTCCGCCGCGCGCCAGACCACCACACCGCCGTTTTCGCTGAACAGCGCGGGCGTGATCCACGGTGTCCGCTGTGGCGTCGCATCGAGCATCACATGCGGACGCGACGGCGCGGCGAAACCGATCAGGGTCGTGAATTGCGGATCGCCCGCCACCGCCGCAAGCGGACGGCCGGTGCGCCGCTCGAAATTCTCGCCGAAGAAGAGCCCGATCTCCCGCGCAGGCAGCGAGGTCCTGACCTCGCCGCCGCCGATCCACGGCTGAACGAACGTCAGACCAAGCACAACGGCGACCGGCGCCGCCATGATGAGAAGCCAGACCGACCGCAGGAACTGTTGCCGGCGCAGCGCGATCAAGTCGCCCGATGCGACGATGACCGCCAGACCCGCCAGCAGCAGCGCGATGCCGTCGCCGCCGATGACCTGCTCCTTGCCGAACAGCGCCGCGATCAGGCTGAGCGCGAACGGAGGGACCAGCGCAAAAACGTAGACGAACAGCCGCGCGAAGGGATCGACCGGCGGACGATAGATGATCGGCGCGTCATCCGGCGTTCGATCAAGGTAACGCGAATTGAAGATCAGCAGCAGTGCAACGCCTGACAGCGCGAACAGCAGGCCTGTCAGCAGCCCACCCCATCCGAACAGCCTGTTCTGAAAATCCGTCACCGCAGGCAACGAGGGCAGCGCCACCGCGTCCGCGCGCACCAGCCAGATGACATATGGCAGCACCAGCACGATCAGGACGATGGCTGCATATAAAGGGTCAGCCGATGCCAACGCGCGCCGGCCCTTTCGCGTCGCCAGCACGAAACCGCCCAGCAACATCAGCAACGGGATTGCCGCCGCGGTGGTCAACAGCAGCAAAGCGGTCTCGACCGGCAGCAGGAACCAGGCGCTGCGCCGTCCCTGCCCGATGATCTGCCACGTATGCAGCAGCACCAGCGCCCAAAGCGGCCGCGCCAGAATCAGCGGGCCGAATTCAGCGCCGGGAAAGGAGAAGGCCGTGATGGTCGACGTCAGCAATATGACGAGGACCGCCTGTTGCGCGCCGACAATGGCGCTGCTCAACTTGAACAGCGCCCAAAACGTTACGATGAAGCAAAGCTGCGACAGCAGATAGACGCCGAAGATGTGATTGCCGGACAGCCGGAGCGCGACGTCAGCCAGCCAGAATGCGGCCGGAGGGCCGAGATCGGTCCCTACCTGGTACTCCCTGCCGAACGCGAGCACCGTCGCAACATCGCCCGGCGGACTTCCGTATAGCAGCCACGGCAGAAACAGCCACAACCCTGCCTGCGCCAGCACCACGAGCCAGAAAATCAGGCGGGGCCGGGCACGGACCAGTTCGACGATCAGGGAAGTGAAACGCATGAAACGCATGAACCGGCCTTGGAGGGACGTTCAGTGATAAAGCGCGCCGCGCAGCGAGGCAACCGAACCGCTTACGCGGTCAGGACAACATCCTCAGATATCGTCGCTGTTTCGATCGCTGCGGGGACTATGGCGTCCTCGAATCCGTGCTTGCGGCGCGCGGCGGCGACCGGCGCGAAAAAACGGCGATGATGAATGGTCGGCCCGAGCCGGTCGAGCGCGTCGAGATGAGCCGGGACACCGTAGCCCATGTGCTGATCGAAGCCATAGCCGGGATGGTCCTGCGCCAGCCGGCACATCAGCCGATCGCGCGAAACTTTTGCAACGATCGACGCCGCGGCAATCGACACCACGAGGCCGTCGCCGCCGATCACCGCCTCGCAGTCGCAGGGCGTATCCAGCCGGTCGCGGCCATCGACGAAGACATGCTTCGGCGGTTCGGGCAGCGAATGCACCGCCCGGGCCAGCGCCCACAGCGATGCGCGCAGGATATTGTCGCGCTCGATCCGCGAGGGCGGCGCGAGAGCGACCGAGACCAGCGCGGTTGCGCAAATTTCCTCGAACAATTCCTCCCGGCGCTCGCGCGTCAGACGCTTGGAATCGTCGAGGCCTTTGGGAATCCGCTTCGGGTCGAGGATCACGGCCGCCGCGACCACAGGCCCCGCCAGCGGACCGCGCCCAGCCTCGTCACACCCCGCGACCGGCCAGACGCCGCGCTTCAGCAATGCACGTTCCCGGCGAAAGGTGGGTGACGCCACCGTGATCACGCCCTTGCGCGGCGCGCTTTTCGCTGTCTTTGGAACCGGTGTGGATTTGTCCCGAATCATGCCGGGATGCTGCGGCTGCGGGCGCGGCCCCGCAAGCCGGAAATGTCATCAATGCCCGTTATTCAGAGACGCGGGGCATCACATCTTGTGCGGAATGCTGCCCTGCTACCTCTCCCCGCCTGCGGAGAGAGGTGAGGAGCACTCTTCACCACCAATCGCGTCAGCTCTTAAAACAGATCCAACTGTTCGTTGCCGCGCTTGGGCCGCGCGAAGTGAGCGGTGGTCAATTTGGAACGACGCTTGTTGAGACCGAGTTTCTCGCAGGCGATCTCGAAACGCCGGCCGATCATCCAGGCCATCGGCCCGGTGCCCTTCATGCGCGTGCCCCATTGCGAGTCGTAATCGCGGCCGTCGCGCATGTCTCGGATCAGCGTGAAGACGTGCCGGTACCGGTCCGGATAATTCGCCATCAACCATTCGCGGAACAGATCGCGGACTTCGAGCGGCAGCCGCAACAATACGTAGCTCGCTTCCTTGACGCCGGCATGCGCGGCCGCGTCAAGAATACGCTCGATCTCTGAATCGTTCAGCGCAGGAATCACCGGCGCCACCATGACAGTGGTCGGAATGCCCGCTTCCGATAGTTGCCGCAACGCCTCAAGCCGCTTCTGCGGAGTCGAGGCGCGGGGTTCCATGGTTCGCGCGAGTTTCGGATCGAGCGACGTCACCGAAATCGCCACCTTGGCGAGATTGCGCTTTGCCATCCGCGCGAGAATGTCGATGTCGCGCGTCACCAGCGCCGACTTGGTGACGATGCCGACGGGATGTGCGGTGCGCTCCAGAACCTCGAGAATACCGCGCATGATTTTGCGCTCGCGCTCGATCGGTTGATAAGGATCGGTGTTGGTGCCGATCGCGATCATGCGCGGCTCGTAGCCCGGCGCGGCCAGTTCCTTCTCCAGCAATTCCGGAGCGTCGGGCTTGGCATACAGCCTGGATTCGAAATCCAGTCCGGGTGACAGTCCGAGATAGGCGTGGGTCGGCCGCGCGAAACAATAGACGCAGCCGTGCTCGCAGCCCCGATAGGGATTGATAGAGCGGTCGAACCCGATGTCCGGCGAATCGTTGCGGGTGATAACCTTTCGCGCGGTGTCGACGCTGACAGTGGTCTTGAACGGCGGCAGTTCTTCAAGGCTTTGCCACCCGTCATCGAAGGTGACGCGAGCTTCCGCCTCAAACCGCCCGCTGGCGTTGGATTGTGCGCCTCGGCCCCTGCGCCGCTCGCGGTCGATAGCGACTTCAATTTCGGGAAAAGGAGAAGGAACACCCGCCGGTTCGGAGGGCGCCGTCACCGGCGGGTGTTTGAGGGCATGGGATGCGCGGCTCATACTCCCAACATAACAGCGAATGAGAACAAAACAAGAACTTCAATCTGCTGTCCTCAAGGATTTTCTGATCAGTGCCTGCATATTGCGAATGCCGCAAAAAGCTGCACCTGACGGGCTGTTCTGAGTGTGACAAGATGATAACGAATGCCGCATCAAGCATTTGACGGATAGCGTTCCAGCACCGACCCATGATCAGCGTTGTCATTCCCACCGAAGGCGTCGAGCAACCTGTCGTTGCCACCCTCGCTGCCCTCGTTCCCGGGGCGGCTGCGGGAATCGTCCAGAAGGTGGTCCTGGTCGACCGGCCCGGTTCCGAAACGATCGAGCGGGTGGCCGACATCGCGGGCTGCGATTTCCTGAAATTCGACGGCTCGCGGGCGGCGGCGCTTGCGGCAGGCGCGGAACAAAGCCGGTCGCCATGGCTGATGTTCCTGCTCCCCGGGGCGGTGCTGGAAGCCGGCTGGATCGACGAAGCCGCCCAGTTCATGCAGCGGGTGTCGCTGAGCGGACGTCAGCGCGCTGGCATCTTCCGCTATGCGCGTTCGCCTTATGAAGAAGCGACGGTCCGGGACGGCGTGCGGCTGCTGACCCGCTTCATCTCCGGCCCTTCCGCCGATCAAGGCCTGCTGATTTCCCGCGATCACTATGAGCGGGTCGGCGGCTACGCCCCCGCCGCGCGCCGCGCCGAGGCCAAGCTGATCTCAAAACTCGGCCGCACGGGCCGCGCCGTGCTGCGGACCAAGATTTTCGTGGCCGCCTGATAATAGTTGACTCCGTCAACAATATCTCGAAAATGCCCGTCGGTGCAAGACGAGGCATTGTCCGTGATGGACGCGCATACCAAAGCAGAACAGGAAGCAAAAATCGCCGCCATCCGGCGATTCAACCGTTTCTACACGCGAAAGATCGGCGTGCTTGAGCAGCACCTGCTCGAAAGCCCCTTCACGCTGACGGAAGCCCGAGTGCTGTTCGAACTCGCGCATCGCGACGGCGTTCTTGCCAAGGACATCGGAGCCGAACTCGGCCTCGACCCCGGCTACCTGAGCCGCATTATCCAATCCTTCACGAAAAAGGGGCTGGTGACCCGCAAGCCGGAGCCGTCCGACCGCAGGCAGGTCAAGCTGGCACTTACCGCCAAAGGCAAACAGGCCTTCGATCGCCTTGACCGCACCTCCCATCAGGAGGTCGGGAAGATGATTGACAAATTGCCCGGCGACGGGGGAGAGCGCCTCCTGCAGGCGATGACTGTTATCGAATGTTTGCTCGATGACGAAGCGCCTCGGCCGGATCTGAAACTGCGCACGCACAGGCCGGGCGACATGGGTTGGGTGGTGCAACAGCACGGCAGGCTCTACTCAGAAGAATTTGGCTGGGACATTTCATTCGAAGGCATGGTCGCCGAGATCGCCGCGCAATTCCTGAAACAATTCGACCCGGCGAGCGAACGCTGCTGGATCGCCGAGATCGACGGCAGACAGGTCGGCTCGGTGTTTCTGGTCAGGCAATCGGACGAAGTGGCGAAGCTGCGGCTGCTCATCGTCGATCCGGCGGGACGCGGTCTTGGCCTCGGCAAGCGGCTGGTCGATGAATGCATCGCGTTCGCGCGGAGTTGCGGCTATCGCAGGATCACGCTGTGGACGCAGAGCATGCTGCTGGCCGCCCGCGGAATCTATGAAAGCGCGGGTTTCGTGCGCACCGCCATCGAACCGCATCGCAGCTTCGGACAGGACCTGATCGGCGAAACGTGGGAGCTCGACTTGTGATGCCCCGGCGGCGCGAACCCGAACATTGCGTTACGCCGGATATCATCAGGTTTCACAGGATCAACGCGCGGCGGCTTCGTCTCGAAGCACGCGGCGAAATGTGCCGCATGCTGCATGAGGGTCTTGCGAAAATCATCCGGAAGTTATTTCGAAGACGCTGACATTCCACGCCTCGATATGATCGCCCGGTCAGCTTTTTGCCTTGCCGCGCTTCAGGTGCTCGTCCAGCCGCGGCATGATCTCGACAAAGTTGCAGGGCTTGGTGCGGTAGTCGAGCTGATGCGCAAGGATACCGTCCCAGCCATCCTTGCACGCACCGGGCGACCCCGGCAGACAGAAGACGTAAGTCGCGCCGGCGACGCCAGCCGTCGCGCGGCTCTGGATGGTCGACGTGCCGATCTTGGCGTAGCTCATCATGTGAAACGCAATCGAGAAACCGTCCATTCGTTTCTCGAACAGCGGCTCGATGGCTTCCGGCGTCACGTCGCGTCCCGTGAAGCCGGTGCCGCCAGTGGTAATGACGACATCGACGCCGGGATCGGCGATCCATGCTTTAACCTTGGCGCGGATCGCCTCGACGTCATCGGTCACGATGTCACGCGCGGCAAGGCGATGACCCGCAGCCGTGAGGCGATCCGCCAGCGTCATGCCCGACTTGTCGTCGGCCAGTGCGCGCGAATCGGACACCGTCAACACCGCGATGTTGAGCGGAACGAATTTCCTTGTCTCGTCGACGGCAACCATGGAGTTCGATCCTTAGCCGTCACCCTGAGGTGCGGGGCGATTCTTGCGCCGAGCCTCGAAGGGCGACGACGTTTTGCATCGTCATCCTTCGAGGCTCGCCAAGCGGCTCGCGCCTCAGGATAACGGATCCGGCTTATCAGAGACTAACACCCGGCGCGAACGTGTTGCAGGCCTGTACGGAGCCCTGCTGATAGCCGGTCATGAACCATCGCTTGCGCTGCGCGGCAGAGCCGTGAGTGAAGGAATCCGGCACGACGCGGCCCTGCGTCTGCCGCTGCAATGTGTCATCGCCAATTGCCGACGCTGTCTGCAACGCCGCATCGATGTCCCCTGCTTCGAGGAATCCGGGACGCTTCTTCTCCTCACGATTGACCCAGACGCCGGAGAGGCAATCGGCCTGCAATTCAACGCGCACCTGGATGGCGTTCGCTTGCGCCTTGCTCCCGGCCTGTTCCTGCATCTGGCGCGCCTTATCCAGGATCCCCAGCAGGTTCTGGATGTGGTGGCCGGCTTCGTGCGCGATGATGTAGGCGGCCGTGAACTTGCATGCGTTGCCGGAGCAACCCCGGAACCGGGTCTCAACCTCGCGGAAGAATCCGGTGTCGAGGAAAATCTGCCTGTCGGGCGGACAATAGAACGGACCCATCGCCGACTGCGCCATGCCGCAGCGTCCGCCATTGGTGGCATTTTTGAACAGCACGATGCGCGGCCCGCGATAGGTCTGGCCGCTTGCCGAAAAGATTTCGCTCCATCGGTCGTCGATCTCCCCAAGCACGCCTGCGATCATGCTGCCCATCTCGTCGGTGGGCGCGCCCTTGGAGGGAGCGGATCGGCGGTCGGTCTGATAGGTCGGGGCCTGCTGCTGGCCGCCGGTCAGAATCTCCGCGCCGCCGATCAGAATGCGGGGATCGATGCCGACCGCCCAGCCGATCAGGCCGAGCACGATCACGGTTCCAATGCCGAGGCCGCCACCGCCGCCCATCGGGAATCCGAATCCGCCGCCACCCCCGCCGAAGCCGCCGCCGTCATCGCGGCGATCATCGATATTGTCGCTGCGGCGGAAATCGTCATAACGCATCGGAAGTCTCCTCAACCGGGCGGGCGCGCCATGACCACAACGCGATGGAGCCGCAAAGTATCCTGTTAACGATTCATACAGCGCCCGGCAAAAATTGCCTAGTGCGGCGTAGCATTGTCTCATCCGGCATTTCGATGTGTTTCAACTCCGCGACATGAATGCCGGCTGAATTTCTCCGCGAAAAACGCGCAGCGCCAGCAAATCCAGCCATCAGACCGAGTTGATTGCAGCAACGCGTGCGCAGCAATTCGCAACGCGACACGAATCCGGAATCAATTTCGGATTAATGACAAACATGATTTCGATTAAGCCGATTTTTACCTTGGGCATTCATGGTGGTGACAGTCGGATTTGTTAGTCCCGCGTCGCCGACTGCGTCGCCTGAGTCAGGTTTTGAGTCATGGTTGTGTCGCGTCGCGGGGCGTCTGCAAGGGCGCCCCGCACTCAATTTGAAGTGCCATCCAGTTCGCAGATCGTCATTGGCGATTGCGTCGCCGAGATGTCGAAATTGCCGGCCGGTTCCGTCGATCTGGTATTCGCGGATCCGCCGTACAATCTGCAACTGAAGGGCGATTTGAAGCGCCCTGACGAATCTCATGTCGATGCCGTCAACAACGACTGGGACAAGTTCTCATCCTTCGCCGCTTACGACGATTTCACGCGCGCATGGCTCCTGGCCTGCCGCCGCATCATGAAGCCGTCGGCAACGCTGTGGGTGATCGGCTCCTATCACAACATTTTCCGCGTCGGCGCGATCATGCAGGACCTCGGCTTCTGGGTTCTCAATGATATTGTCTGGCGCAAGTCCAATCCGATGCCGAACTTCCGCGGCCGCCGCTTCACCAATGCGCACGAAACCATGATCTGGGCCGCGCGCGACGAGAACGCCAAGGGTTACACCTTCAATTACGAAGCGCTGAAAGCCGCCAACGAGGACGTGCAGGCGCGCTCCGACTGGCTGATCCCGCTCTGCACCGGCGACGAGCGCCTCAAGGGCGGCGACGGCAAGAAGGTTCATCCGACGCAGAAGCCGGAAGGCCTGCTCGCGCGCGTGCTGCTGTCGTCCTCGAAGCCTGGCGACCTCGTGATCGATCCGTTCAACGGCACCGGCACCACCGGCGCTGTCGCCAAACGCCTCGGCCGCCGCTACATCGGCTTCGAGCGTGACAAGACCTACGCCCAAGCCGCCGAAGCACGCATCGCGGCCATCGAGCCGCTGCCGGAAGCGACATTGGCTCCGTTCATGACCGCGCGCGGCGCACCGCGCGTCGCGTTTTCAGAACTGGTCGAGCGTGGCATGATCGTGCCCGGCACCAAGCTGGTCGATTCCAAGAAGAGGCACGCCGCACTGGTCCGCGCCGACGGCGCAATCATGCTCGGCGACAAGGTCGGCTCGATCCACCGCATGGGCGCCTTGGCGCAGGGCGCCGAAGCCTGCAACGGCTGGTCGTTCTGGCATGTGGAGACCAAGAAGGGTCTCCGCCTGATCGATGAACTTCGCGCCGAGATCCGCAGCGAGATGGCGGCGGGGTAAGCCGCCGTTTTTTGCCTTTCGCAATTGCCCACTTTCCCGGTCCTGTGTCATGACACCTCCCAAAGTCGGGAGCGTGCACCATGACCATTCTCATCGCAGGCGGCGGCATCGGCGGGCTGACGCTCGCGCTCAGTCTCCATCAGGTCGGTATTCCCTGCCGCATCTTCGAGAGCGTGCCGGAACTGAAACCGCTTGGCGTCGGCATCAACGTGCTGCCCCATGCGGTGCGCGAACTGACCGAGCTCGGCCTGCTCGGCAAACTGGACGCCGCCGGCGTCCGCACCCGGGAACTGTCCTACTTCTCAAAGCGTGGGAAACCGATCTGGACCGAGCCGCGGGGGCTCGATGCCGGATACAAGTGGCCGCAGGTCTCGATCCATCGCGGCGTGCTGCAACAGATTCTGCTCGACGCGGTGATCGAGCGTCTCGGCCGTGACAGCCTGCTGAACAGCCATCACCTTGCCAACTACACCGATACACCGGACGGCGTGTCCGCGCGCTTTGTCGACAAGGCAACCGGTGACGACGCTGGCACCTACGACGGCACCCTGCTGATCGCCGCCGACGGCATTCATTCCGCGGTACGCAACAAGCTCTATCCCCACGAAGGCGCGCCAATCTGGAACGGGCGCATTCTCTGGCGTGGCATCTCCGAGAGCGACGCGTTTCTTTCTGGCCGCACCATGATCATGGCGGGCCACGAAAGCCTGAAGTTCGTCTGCTATCCGATCTCGGCTCAGCTGCCGAACGGAAAATTCCGCATCAACTGGATCGCCGAACGCTACTTTCCGCCGAACCACCAGTGGCGGCGCGAGGATTATAATCGGGCGGCGAAACTCGACGAATTCCTGCCATGGTTCGAGGACTGGCGCTTCGACTGGCTGGACGTGCCCAGGCTGATCCGCAATTGCGATCATGCCTACGAGTATCCACTGGTGGATCGCGACCCGCTCGACCGCTGGACCTTCGGCAACGTGACGCTGCTCGGCGATGCCGCCCATCCGATGTACCCGATCGGGTCCAACGGCGCATCGCAGGCGATCCTCGACGCGCGGGTGCTGACGCGGGAAATTCTCGCCCACGGCGAAACGCCCGCAGCGCTTGCCGCCTATGAGGCCGAACGCCGCCCGGCGACAACTGAACTTGTGAAGCTCAACCGCCGCAACGGTCCCGAGCAGGTGATGCAGTTGGTCGAGGAGCGTGCGCCGAACGGTTTCAACGTCGTCACCGACGTTCTCTCGCATCAGGAACTGCAGGACGTCGCCAATAACTACAAGCGCGTCGCCGGTTTCCAGGTGGAGGCCCTGAACGCCAAGCCGCCGATCGTGCCTCGGCCGGAAAACGCGATGCTGTCGAGCGCGGGTTAGTCGCCCAGCCCGTGCGCGATCACCTTGCGCATGACGTTGGGCAACGCTTCGTCTTTCAACGTGGCAATCGGCACCCAGCGCATGCCGTCGGGCGCACGCGTCCGAGCGGCAACAATCGCGGTATAGACCACAAGCTCGAGCGGGAAATGCGTGAATACATGCGTCACGACTCCCGCCTTGCGATGCCAGCGCGACACCTTCAGCGCGGGCGATTGTTTCAGTGCAGCCTTGTCGTCAT
Source organism: Bradyrhizobium sp. G127 (assembly GCF_021502575.1). Lineage (NCBI taxonomy): Bacteria > Pseudomonadati > Pseudomonadota > Alphaproteobacteria > Hyphomicrobiales > Nitrobacteraceae > Bradyrhizobium > Bradyrhizobium sp. G127. The sequence continues at coordinate 603,240 of NZ_JAKFGN010000003.1, read as the reverse complement.
GGCCCGCGAGCCATTCGGAAGTCGGCACCTCCGTCATGCCCCCGAGCAGGCCTTTCTCGGTGCGGGTGCGAACCAGCAAATCGCCGCCGCGCGTAACGACAAAGGCAGCGCCGCGCCGCAGCGCCCCCGTCTTTTTCGGTGCCTTGCGAGGAAACGTCTCCTGATCGCCCCGGGTGCGCGCTGCGCAATTGTCGTTGAGCGGACACAGCCCGCAGGCCGGCTTCTTCGGCGTGCAGATCGTCGCGCCGAGATCCATAAGCGCCTGTGCGCTGTCGCCCGCACGCGATAAACCGAGCAATGTCGTGGCCAGTTGCCGGATTAGCGGCTTTGATTTCGGCAGCCGCTCTTCCACCGCGAACAACCGCGACACCACGCGCTCGATATTGCCGTCCACCGGCATGGTCTGCCGGCTGAACGCAATGGCGGCGATTGCCGCTGCGGTATAAGGACCAATGCCCGGCAGCGCGCGCAGGCCGTCTTCGCTGTCGGGAAATGCGCCCCCATGGTCGCGCAGCACCGCAACGGCACAGGCGTGAAGGTTGCGCGCCCGCGAATAGTAGCCGAGCCCCGCCCACATTCTCAAGACGTCGTCGAGCGAGGCCGAGCCGAGCGCCGTAACCGTCGGCCATCGCGCGGTGAACTTCTCGAAATACGGGCCGACCGCCTTCACTGTGGTCTGCTGCAGCATGATTTCCGACAGCCAGACGCGATACGGGTCGCTGACATGGCCCGGCAGCGCGCGCCACGGCAACCGGCGGCGGTAGCGATCGTACCAATCGAGCAGCGCAGAGGCGCGATCGGCTTCGACATGATCGGGAGATTTCTTTCGCCGCGCCGCGGCGCCTGATAGGGTCATGGGACACTATGTACCGACGACAACCACCCATGAACAAGCCCGGGCCCATCTCCGCGAAGCCGTTATCCGCATTGCTCGGCAGTGCGATCAACGACGTGTTCGCGAAGCAGGGCTTTGCCTCGCGCGAACTGGTGACGCGATGGGCCGAGATCGTCGGGGCCAATGTGGCGGCCCATTCGGAACCGCTCAAGATCCAGTGGCCGCGCCCGGTCGAAAACCAGCCGATCGAACCGGCGACCCTGGTGCTGCGGGTCGAGGGACCGATGGCGCTGGAAATCCAGCATACGTCGGACGTCATTCTGGAGCGGGTCAACCGCTTCCTGGGCTGGAAGGCGGTCGGCCGGATTGCGCTGCGCCAGGCGCCGCTGTCGCGAAGGCCGACGCCCAAACCCCGAAAAAAGCTGGACGCTGCGGAGGTTGCCAGGATCGAAGCCGATCTGACCACCGTGGAAGACAGCGATCTGCGTGCCGCATTGGCGCGGCTGGGTGCGTCGATCAAGCGAAATTGACGGTCCCGCAAGGCAGAGCTTGCGGCCCGGCATTGCCACAATTGTCGTTTCAAGCTAGCGAAACCCCTCGACAGGCGTGACCGACGCCATCTCGCACGTATTCCGGAGCAGACCGTTGAACATCACGCGCCGCGCCTTTAATGCCGCCCTCTCCCTTGCCGGCCTTGCCGCAGTTGCCGGCGTCTCGCCGTGGCAACTCATTGGCGACGCGAACGCCCAGACCCTCGAAGAAATCAACCAGGCCGGCGCGCTCGGCGATATGGCGCTGGGCTCCAAGGATGCGTCCGTCACCATTATCGAATACGCTTCGATGACCTGCCCGCATTGTGCGGCGTTCACCAAGGACGTCTTCCCGGAACTCAAGAAGACATACATCGATACCGGCAAGGTGCGCTTCATCTTCCGCGAGTTTCCGCTCGATCAGGTGGCGCTGGCCGCCTCCGCGCTTGCGCGCTGCGTCGCCAAGGACGATGCGCCGAAGTTCTTCGCCATCATCGACATCCTGTTCAAGCAGCAGAACGATCTTGCTTCCGATGCGCTCGGCACCATCAACCGGGTCGGCAAGCAGGCCGGGTTCAGCGAGCAGATGATCAAGGATTGCGTGCAGGGCGATCCGGCGATCCAGAAGGGCATCCTGGACGTGCGCGAGCACGCCTATAAAACCCTCAAGGTCAACTCGACGCCGTTCTTCTTCGTCAACGGAACGCCGGTGAAGGGCGAGACCTCGTTCGACGCCTTCGAGAAGCTCATCAAGCCGCTGCTCAAGAGCTGAGACTATCAGCTCACCTCCGAATCCGGGAACTTTTGGCTGAAACACACTGAGATTCCTCGGAAATCTCGTCTAAATCCCTTGGGAAAAGCCCAGCAGGCCGGTTGCCCTCGTGGGCGTGCCTCGCCATTGTGCGAACAGTCTGAGGCGCATCCCGCGACTCAGCTATACTGGCACAGGGCCGCTATGACCTTGCCCCGGCTTGATAATTTCGGCCCGGCCAACAGAGCACCGATTGCATGAAACTCACGCGTCTTCGCCTTCACGGATTCAAATCGTTCGTCGAGCCGACCGATTTCCTGATCGAGCCGGGCCTGACCGGCGTTGTCGGTCCGAACGGCTGCGGTAAATCCAATCTGGTCGAAGCGCTGCGCTGGGCGATGGGCGAAACCTCGCACAAGTCGCTGCGCGCCGCCGATATGGACGCGGTGATCTTCGCGGGCTCTGGCAACCGCCCCGCGCGCAACCACGCCGAAGTGGCGATGACCATCGACAATTCCGATCGTTCGGCTCCCGCCGCCGTGAACGATCAGGAGGTTCTGGAAATCTCGCGCCGGATCGAGCGCGAAGCGGGCTCGGTCTATCGCATCAACGGCAAGGATGTGCGCGCACGCGACGTCCAGATTCTGTTCGCGGATGCCGCCACCGGCGCACGGTCGCCTGCCCTCGTCCACCAGGGCAAGATCGGCGAAATTATTCAGGCGCGTCCCGACCAGCGCCGCCGCGTGCTGGAAGATGCCGCCGGCGTCGCAGGACTTCACGCGCGCCGTCACGAAGCTGAATTGCGCCTCAAGGCTGCCGAAACCAACCTCACCCGCGTCGAGGACGTGATCGGCCAGTTGGCCGGGCAGATCGACGGCCTAAAGAAACAAGCGCGGCAGGCAATCCGCTATCGCGAAGTCGCGGCCAAAGTGCGCAAGGCAGAAGCACTGCTGTTTCACCTGCGCTGGCTGCAGGCCCATGCCGACGTCGCCGAGGCCGGCCAGACCCACGACCTGAACGTCCGCGAGCAGGCCGAACGTGTTCAGCAGCAGGCGGAAGCGGCGCGCATTCAGGCGATCCGCGCCTCCGAACTGCCGGGCCTGCGCGAGGCCGAAGCCCGCGCCGCCGCCGGATTGCAGCGGCTGACCAACGCCCGCGAAATGCTCGACCGCGAGGAAGCCCGCGCCAGGGATCGCGTCACCGAACTCGACCGCCGCCTCACCCAGTTCGCCGCCGACATCGAGCGCGAGCAGCGGCAACTGTCGGACGCCAACGTCGCGCTGGCGCGGCTGGAATCCGAAGACGCCGAGCTAAAAGAAGAGATCAAGTCGCGCGTCGAGAAGCGCAGCGGCGCGGACGAACGCGTGGCCGAAGCGGAAGCGACGCTCGCCGCCGCCGAGCGCACCTTCTCCGAACTGACCACGGCGCTGGCCGATCTCACCGCCAAGCGCAACCAGTTCGAAGCCAATGTCCGCACCCATCGCGACCGCCTCGCACGGCTCGATCAGGACATCGCCAATGTCCAGGGCGAAGTCGCAAAACTTACGGCGGAGACCAGCGGCCTTGGCGATCTCAGCGAACTCGTTGAGAGCATGGAAACCGCGCAGGGCATGCTGCTCGAATCCGAGATGAACACTCAGGCCAGCGAGGAGGCGCATCTCGCCGCCCGCGCCAGGCTGGAAGCCTCTCGCTCGCCTCTCGCCGATGCCGACAAGCGCGTGCAGCGGCTGGAGACCGAAGCCAAGACCATTTCCAAGCTCGTGAACGGCGAGACCAAGAACCTCTGGCCGCCGATCATTGACGGCGTCAATGTCGCCAAGGGTTTCGAGAAGGCGCTGGGCGCAGCACTTGGCGACGATCTCGATGCGCCGGTCGATCCGACGGCGCCGATGCGCTGGTCGAATCTCGGCGTCATCGAAGGCGACCCGGCACTACCGCAAGGAATCGAAGCGCTGGCGGCGCATGTCACCGCACCGCCGGAACTGGCGCGGCGTCTGGCGCAGATCGGCGTTGTCAGCCGTGAACGCGGCGCGCAGTTCGCCTCGCAGTTGAAGACCGGCCAGCGGCTGGTGTCGCGCGAAGGCGATCTCTGGCGCTGGGACGGCTTCGTCGCCGCAGCTCATGCGCCGACCGGCGCCGCACGGCGGCTGGCCGAGCGCGCGCGTCTCGTCGACATTGAAGCCGAACTGGAACAGGCGCGCGCCGATGCCGTCGCCAAGCGCCAGGCGCTGGAGACGGCCGAAACCGAGTTGAAGGCGGCATCAGCCGCGGAAAGCGCAGCGCGCGAAGCCGCGCGTAACGCCCAGCGTGAAGCCAACGCGGCGCGTGAACGCCATGCCGCCGCAGAACGCGAAATCAATCGCCACGCCTCACACCGGTCCGCGCTTGACGAACGCGGCACTCGTCTTGCCGCCGACCGCACCGAAGCCCAGAGCGCGCATGAAAGTGCCGTCGCGGCCTTGAACGAACTGCCGGGCAGCGCGGAGAACGAGGAACGTCTCGCCGCCGTGCGCGCCGACATGGACGGTCATCGCCGTCTCGCCGCGCAGGTCCGCGCCGAAGCGCAGGCGCTGGCTCGCGAAGCTGAGCTCGCCGACCGCCGCGTGCAGGCGATCGTCGCCGAACGCAACGAATGGCAGAGCCGCAAGCAGAACGCGGCATCGCAGGTCGCCACCGTCGAAACCCGTATCGTCGAAGTGAAGACCGAACGCGCCGAGCTTGAAAATGCTCCGGAGGTCTTTGCCGAGAAGCGCAGCGCGCTAATCAGCGAGATCGAGTTTTCGGAGGCCGAGCGGCGCACGGCAGCCGATGCGCTGGCCGCCGCCGAGGCTGCCATGGCGGAAACCGACCGCGCGGCGCGCGCCTCGCTCGATGCGCTGTCTGCGTCTCGTGAAGCCTGTGCCCGCTCCGAGGAGCGCATGGAAGGCACCAGACGGCGTCTGGACGACATCGAACGCGAAATCCGCGACATGCTCGAGGTCGAACCGCATGGGGTCGCCGCGCTCGCGGAGATCACGCCGGAAACCGAACTTCCGGCGGTCACGGACATCGAAACCGATCTGGAAAAGCTGCGGCGTGATCGCGAACGTCTCGGCGCGGTCAATCTGCGCGCCGAGGAAGAACTGCGCGAGGTCGAAGCCCAGCACCTCAACCTCACCACCGAGCGCGACGATCTGGTGGAAGCCATCAAGAAGCTGCGCACCGGCATCCAGAGCCTCAACAAGGAAGCCCGCGAACGTCTGCTGACCTCGTTCGAGACAGTGAACGCGCACTTCAAGCGGCTGTTCACCGAGCTGTTCGGTGGCGGTCAGGCCGAACTTCACCTGATCGAAAGCGACGATCCGCTCGAAGCCGGCCTTGAAATCATCGCCAAGCCCCCCGGCAAGAAGCCGCAGACGCTCTCGCTGCTGTCCGGCGGCGAGCAGGCGCTGACCGCGCTGGCGCTGATCTTCGCGGTGTTCCTGACCAACCCGTCGCCGATCTGCGTGCTGGACGAAGTCGACGCACCGCTCGACGACCACAATGTCGAACGGTTCTGCAACCTGCTGCATGAAATGACGGCCACCACCGAGACGCGCTTCATCATCATCACCCACAATCCGATCACCATGGCGCGCATGAACCGGCTGTTCGGCGTCACCATGGCGGAACGCGGCGTGTCGCAGCTTGTCTCCGTCGATCTCGACGGCGCGATGAAGGTGCTCGACCAGAACGTGGCGTGATGTTTCCTTACCCCCTCCCCGTTTGGGAGGCGTCATCCAGAGCTGCGAGCCACATTGATGGCGAGCCTCGAAGGATGGGCAGCACGTCACGCCGTCACCCTTCGAGGCTCGCAAGCGCTCGCACCTCAGGATGATGGGAAGCCGGGTCGAGAGGCCACACCCAAGCCATGATTCCTAACCTCCCCGCCGAGCTACAGGCCGCGCTCGCACGCAAGGCCGAAGGCCTGTCGCGCAACGATGCCGCGCAGCGGGCGGCTGCGATCTCGCAGACCTATCGCAGCGGCGGCGGCTCGGGCCGCATCAGGACCGGCGATGACGCGCTGACCTATGCGCTGGCGCGGATGCCCGCGACCTATGCCGCCATCGCGGCGAGCCTGAATGCGCTCACGGAAATCAACCCGGGTTTTGCGCCGCAGAGCCTGCTCGATATCGGCGCGGGACCGGGGACGGCGACATGGGCGGCGGCGGAGACTTTTGCATCGCTCGGCAGTTTCAACCTTCTCGATGCCAACACGGCGCTGCGCGATCTCGCCCTCGCGCTCGCCCAGTCGAACCCGCGCCTCACCCCGATCCACTATCAGTCCGGCGACGCACGCAAACTGCTCGCCACCGCGCCGGAAGCGGATCTCGTGGTCGCAAGTTACGTCATCAATGAACTAAGCGAGAGCGAACGCGCGGCATTCGCTGACGCGATGTGGGCCAGGACGCGCGATACATTGCTCGTCGTCGATCCGGGTACGCCGGCCGGATATGCGCGGATCATCGACCTGCGCACGCGACTGCTTGCAGTTGGCGCGCATGTGATCGCGCCCTGCCCCCACGATGCAGCATGTCCGCTGATCGCGCCGGACTGGTGTCATTTTTCCCAGCGCCTGCAACGGTCCCGCGCGCATAAACACCTCAAGGACGCCGAACTTCCCTATGAGGATGAAAAATTCAGTTACATCATCCTGTCGCGCAAACCAGCCTCGCAACGCGCTGTTCGCGTACTGGCCCAGCCGCAGACCACCAAGATTGCCGTGACCGCTAAACTCTGCACCGCCAAGGGTGTCCAGACGGAGAGCGTGCCGCACCGGGACAAGGCCGCATATAAGCGCGCAAAGAAATGGAACTGGGGCGATGCGGTTTTCAATGGCGAACGCATAGTCCCGGAATAATTCTCCCGCGCCGGAGTTTGTCCTGATGACGCGTTTGCGTCCGACGCAGAATTCATCAGGAGTACAACAGCGATGTCCAAAACATTCGCCGCGATGGCGGCTTTGACTCTCATGCTCGCTTCAAGCGCCGCGTTCGCCCAGGCCGCGAAGGTCGCCGATACGCCGAAGGGCAAGGCTTACGTCGATGCCAAAGGCATGACGCTCTACACATTCGACAAGGACAGCGACGGCAAGTCGGCCTGCAACGGTCCCTGCGCCACCAACTGGCCGCCGCTGATGGCAGCCGGCGATGCCAAGCCCGCGGGCGACTGGACCATCGTCACCCGCGATGACGGCAGCAAGATGTGGGCGCTCAAGGGCAAGCCGGTCTACACCTTCGCCAAGGACACCAAGCCCGGCGACACCACAGGCGACGGCTTCCTGAACGGCGCCTGGCACATCGCCAAGCCCTGAGCGGAGAAATCTGCCATCAAACGCGCTCGTTCATAAATCCCGCCCCCGCATCGGGGCGGGATTTTTCATGAATTTCGTCAAATCATTGAACCCATTCGCCTTGCGGACAATCTAATCGTGACGAAGCCGCCATGTGGCCCTGCCGCGCGCCGGCATTTTCGGCTAGGTTCGGTCATTCGTTGTCCTCAAGGAGCTTTCCCTCATGTCGTCCGGCTGGATTTTACTCGGTGTCATCGTCGTCATCGCCCTGTTCGCGTTCGGCGCCTACAACCGGCTTGTGGCGCTGGCACAGCGCGTCTCGCAGGCCTTCGCCGACATCGACGTGCAGCTCAAGCAGCGCCACGATCTGATCCCGAACCTCGTCGAGACGGTCAAAGGCTACGCCACGCACGAGAAGGGCACGCTGGAAGACGTGGTGAAAGCGCGCAACACGGCGATCTCCGCGCAGGGACCCGCGCAGGTATCTGCGGCCGAAGGCCAGCTCAGCGCCGCGCTCGGCCGGCTGATCGCACTGTCGGAGGCCTATCCAGACCTCAAGGCCAACGCGAATTTCCAGCAGTTGCAGTCCGAACTGTCGGACATCGAAAACAAGATCGCCGCCAGCCGCCGCTTCTTCAACAACGCTGTTCAGGAATACAACACCGGCATCCAGCAATTGCCGGCGGCTTTGTTCGCGGGTGCGCTCGGCTTTACGAAGAAGGATTTCTTCGATCTCGGCGAGCAGCGCGGACAACTCGAACAGGCGCCGTCGGTCAAGTTCTGACCGCCTGAAATTCCGGCAACGGCGAGCAGCGCATCATGGCCGCGTACGGTCTTTACACGCATATCGCATCGAACAAGTTTCGTTCGATGCTGCTGCTCGGCGGCCTGTTCCTGCTCGTCTATGTCATGGTGTTCGCCGGCGCGCTGATCGCGGAAGCGGTCATGAACAGCCAACGGCCGTTCGACGATTACATCGTTCTCGCGACCCGCGACCTGATCCGGGCCTTTCCCTACGCCACCATTGGGTCCGCGCTCTGGATCGTGATCGCCTATTTCTTCAACCAGTCGATCATCGATGCCGTCACCGGCGGCCATGAGGTGACGCGGCAGGAGCAGCCACGGCTCTACAACCTGCTCGAAAATCTCTGCATCTCCCGCGGCATCCCGATGCCGAAACTCAAGATCGTCGATGACAGTGCGCTCAATGCCTTCGCCTCCGGCCTCAACCGCCGCCAGTATTCGATCTCGGTCACCAGCGGCTTGCTGAATGCGCTCAACGACCGGGAGATGGAAGCGGTTCTCGGCCATGAGCTGACCCATATCCGCAACGGCGACGTGCAGCTGATGGTGGTCGCCGTGATCATCGCCGGCGTGATCGGCTTCGTCGCCGAACTGGTTTTCCGGATGGTCTTCAATTCAAACTGGAGATTCAGCGGCGGACGATCCTCGTCGGACAGCGACAGGAAAGGCGGCGGCGCGTTCGGAATTATCCTGCTGGCCATAGCACTGATCGGCCTGGCATGGGGGCTGTCGCTGGTGGTGCGCTTTGCGCTGTCGCGCTCGCGCGAACTGCTGGCGGATGCAGGCTCGGTCGAACTGACCAAGGACCCCGATGCCATGATCATGGCGCTGCGCAAGATCGAGGGCCGCGGCGAACTGCCGGGCGCAACCTCAGCCGTCATGGAAATGTGCATCGACAATCCGCGCGAAGGCTTTGCCGACCTGTTCGCCACCCATCCTTCGGTCGATTCTCGCGTCAAAGCGCTGGTGCAATATGCCGGCGGCCGCGATCCCGGCCCATTGCCGTTGCCCGGCGGGGAAACCATCGATGAGAGCGGTCATGGTGAACCACAATATGACGGGACGCGGCCCCAGGCGCCGCCCGAGGCTCCCCGCAGGGGCCCGTGGGATAGTTCCCCCGCGCCAACTCCGTCGCCCAGCGGCTCCATCCTTGGCCCCTGGGGCCGCCGATAACCCCTCAGCCCAAGAAGCCGGTGGTTATTAAGTATAACCGTCCCGTCAAGAATTGAATTATCTCTCGTTTCTGCCATGTTCCGCCAGAAAGCAGGCTAAGCTGCCGTCGTCAGGCGGGCGTGTTTGGTGCGTAAAAGGGGTCTTATGGCGAAACCGGCAGTGATCGTAGTGGGCGCGGACAAGGGCGGGGTCGGCAAGACCACGGTTTCCCGCACCGTTCTCGACTATTTCAGCGCAAATAACATCCCGACCCGCGCTTTCGATACCGAAGCGCCGCGCGGGACCCTGAAACGGTTTCATCCGGACATCACCGAGATCGTCGATGTGACCTCCACATCCGATCAGATGAAAATCTTCGATACGCTGAACACCTCGGGCACCAGCGTCACCGTGATCGACGTCCGCGCAGGACTTCTATCGCCGACGCTGGCCGCGTTGCGTGACATCGGCTTCCTCGATGCCGCCAAATCCGGCCAGATCACATTCGCCGTGTTCCACATCCTCGGACCGTCCATCGCATCGCTCGATGAAATCGCCGAGACGGCGAATTTCATGGACGGAGCGAAGTACTTTCTGGTGAAAAACTTCATCAACAACACCAGCTTCTTCGAATGGGATCAGGCAACCTACAACTCCTATTTCCACCGCATCAAGAACGCGACCGAACTGACGATCCCGAAACTGAACGAAATGGCCTACGAGCAAGTCGAAGTCGCCTCGGTGCCGTTCCTGAAATTCGTCGCCAATAAGGGCGTGAAAGACGAGCCCGCAAACTATTCGTTCGTGCTGCGCGGCTATGTCCGCCACTGGCTCGGCAACGTCTGGGGCGAATTTGACCGCATCAAGCTGACGGAAATCGTGGGCTCGAAGGACAAGCCGCGGACACATACAGGCGAGATTTGACCGCCGGACATCGCGGATGCGCCGCACGCCCGTTTATATCGTCTGCTCTCCCCGACCTGCGGTCGGCAAGACGCTGATCGCCCGGGTGCTGACGGAGTTTCTGCTGTTGAAGAACGGCGCAGTATCGGCCTTCGACATCAACCTGCGCGAGCCCTCGCTCCTCGACTACCTTCCCGGTGTCACAGAAACCGCCCTCATCAGCGACACGTTCGGCCAGATGGCGCTGATGGACCGGCTGATCGTCAATGACGGTGTGCCCAAAGTCATCGATCTCGGATTTCACGCCTTCGACGAGTTTTTCAAGGTTATCGCGGAAATCGGCTTCATCAAGGAAGCCGAACGCCGCGGCATCGACCCCATCATCCTCTTCATCCCCGACCGCGACCGTGCTTCGACCGTTGCCTGGCAGATGCTGCGCGCGACATTTCCCAATGCCGCGCTGGTGCCGGTCGAAAACGAACATGTCCTTTGGGGCGCGCTGCCTCAGGCTTTCGCAGGCGCTCGGCCGTTCAGGATCGCAGCACTGCCCGCGTTCCTCAAGTCGATCATCGGCCGGCTGAACTTCTCGTTCTCGCACTATCTGCGCGCCAACCACGACCAGTCATCGGAACTGCATCAGTGGGTGCGCAACAATTACACCCGCTTTCGCGAGCTGGAATTGAATCTGATCCTGCACAAGTTGTGAGGGATCAGTAGTAGATGCTGCCGGGGATGCCGCCGCCGGCAGCGATGACGTCGCCGTTGATGGCGATCGACTTCGGCGAGGCGAGAAACGCGACGATATAGCCGATTTCCTCGGCGGTAACGAGGCGGCGGATCGTATTGAGATCGTTCATCGCCTTCTCGACCTCCTCCTTCGTCTTTTTCTGGATGCCGGCGCGCCACTCGATCACGCCCGGCGTTTTCTCCGTTCGCGTGAGACCGGGATGAACACAGGTCACATTGATGCCCTTCGGCCCCAGTTCATCCGCAAGGTTCTTGGTCAGCGCCGCCACGCCGACATTGCGGATGCTGCCGACCGTGGTGCCGGTCTGCCGCGCGCCGAGTCCGCTAATGTTGATAATGCGGCCCCAGCCCTGCGCCGTCATCAAGGGGGCCACCTCACGCGCCATGCGCAAGTATCCCATCACCTTGACGTTAACGTCGCTCCAGAAAATCTCGTCGGTGATTTCGCTCAAGGATGGCGGCTTGGCCTGTCCACTTGGCTGCGCCGCGCTGTTCACCAGCACATCAATCCGGCCGAAGTCGTTGCGGATCGCGGCGACCGCGGCGCGCACCGCGTCATCCTTGCCGGTGTCCGCCGAATAGGCGCGCACGGTCCGGCCGGTTTCGCCGGCAATTTCCGACGCCGTCGCCTTTGCCGCTTCCAGATCACGCCCGACGATGGCGACGTCCATGCCTTCGCCCGCGAGCGAGCGGGCAATGGCCTTGCCGATGCCCCGCGTTCCGCCGGTGACGACGGCGATCTTGCCCTTAAGCTCCAGATCCATTTGCCGCCCTCGTTGTTGTCAGTGCCCGTCGAACGTCATCAGCGTGCGCACCGGCACGTCCATCGCGCGCAGCTTGGCCGCGCCGCCGAGATCCGGGAGATCGATGATGAAACATGCCGCGACAACATTGGCGCCGATCTGGCGCAGCAGCTTGACCGCGCCCTCGGCCGTGCCGCCGGTCGCGATCAGATCGTCGATCAGGATGACGCGCTCGCCGGGCTGGATGGCATCGGCATGCATTTCCATTTCATCAAGGCCGTATTCCAGCGAGTAAGCGATCCGCACCGTGGTGTGCGGCAGCTTGCCCTTCTTGCGGATTGGCACGAAGCCCGCGGAGACCTGATGCGCGACCGCGCCGCCGAGGATGAACCCGCGCGCTTCCATGCCTGCGACCTTGTCGATCTTGGAGCCGGCCCACGGCTGCACCAGTTCATCGACCGCGCGGCGAAAGGCCCATGCATTCCCCAGCAGCGTTGTGATGTCGCGGAAGATGATGCCGGGTTTCGGATAGTCCGGAATGGCGCGGACCGTGGCCTTCAAATCGTCTGCAAGAGTCATATGGCGTCTTTCAAAATCTCAAGAAAATGGCTGCTCAGGCATTGGCCTTCTGGCCAAGGCGAAATGCATTCTCCACGATCCGCAGTCCGACGTTGCCTTCCAGCGACATCAGCGACTCTGGATGAAACTGCACGCCGCCGACCGGCAGCGTCTTGTGCTCGATGGCCATCGCGATTCCATCCTCCGTCGTCGCGGTGACCTGCAGCACGTCCGGCATGCCGTCGCGCTCGACATAGAGCGAGTGATAGCGGCCGATGGTGACTTCGTTCGGCAGGTTACCCATCAGCGTGCCGCCGCGCACCTGAACACGCGAAGGCCGCCCGTGCGCCGGCAACGGCAGTTGTCCGAGCTTGCCGCCGAAATATTCGCCGATCGCCTGCACGCCGAGACAGACACCGAACACCGGCAGCTTCTTCTCAAGCGCCGCGCCGATGAATTTCGAAACGCCGAAATCCTGCGGCCGGCCCGGACCCGGAGACAGCACCAGCAGATCGTATTTTTCCGTCTTCAGCAGTGCGAGCGCGTGATTGTGCCGGGTGACGGTGACGGTGGCGCCGACCTGACGGAAATAATCCGCCAGCATGTGCACGAACGAATCCTCGTGATCGATCAGCAGCACCCGCTTGCCGGATCCTGACGCATCGGGCTGGAAGGCTGACAGCGGCTTCGGCGGATCGCCGCGCAGCGCCTGAAACAGCGCCGCCGCCTTGGTCTGGCATTCCTTCTCCTCGGCGACGGGATCGCTATCGAACAACAGCGTCGCGCCGACGCGCACTTCGGCGAGGCCGTCCTTCATGCGGATGGTGCGGATGGTGAGGCCGGTGTTGATGCTGCCGTCGAAGCCGATGAAGCCGAGAGCGCCGGCATACCAGCGACGCGACGACCGTTCGTGATCTTCCACGAACTGCATCGCCCACAGCTTCGGCGCGCCGGTGACGGTGACAGCCCAGGCGTGGGTGAGGAAACCGTCCAGTGCATCAAACCCCGGACGCAGCATGCCTTCGACATGATCGACGGTGTGAAACAGCTTGGAATAGGTCTCGATCTGCCGCCGCGCCAGCACCTTGATCGACCCCGGCACACAGACCCGCGCCTTGTCGTTGCGATCGACGTCGGTGCACATGTTGAGCTCGAATTCGTCCTTCTGCGAATTGAGCAGCTCCTGAATCTGCTTGGCGTCGCTGATGGCGTCCACGCCGCGCGCGATGGTGCCCGAGATCGGACAGGTCTCGATCCGCCGTCCGTCGGAACGCACGAACATTTCCGGCGACGCCGCCACCAGGAATTCGCCCTCGCCGAGATTGATCAGCGCGCCATAAGGAGAAGGGTTGATCCTGCACAGCCGCTGGAACACTTCGGCCGGGGTGCGCTCGCACGGTTCGGCGAACAACTGTCCCGGCACCGCCTCGAAAAGGTCGCCGCGCGCGAATGCCTTGCGCGCGGTTTCGACGGTTTCCTGATAGACGCCGGGCGCGTGATCGGCAAAGCCCTCGCGCTTGGTCTTGGCGTAAACGCTCTGCGGCGTTTCGCGATCGAGGCCTTTGGTCGATTGCCCGTCCCACGCAAAATCGTAGCTCAGGATCACGCCACGTCCCGTGGCGCGGTCATAGGCCAGAATGCGGTCGGGAATGTAGAGAACGATGTCGCGCTGATCCTTCTCGCGCGTGCGCTTCTGCTTCAGGTCTTCGAACTGGAACACGAGATCGTAGGCGAAGGCGCCGAACAGGCCGAGCAGCCCATCATTCGGCGAACTGAACGCCGCGATGATATCGCGCACCAGCGACACGACGGATGCGCGCCGCGTGCGCTGGTCCTCGTCCACCGGAGCGTCGCCGCGCACGATATGGCCTGCAAGGCGTGTCGCGCTCTTCTCGGTGATGACCGCGCAAGGCTCCTTCAGGGTCTGGCTCAGAAACGCGACCAGCACCTTGCCGCGCGCGTTCAGCGCCTCGATGAAGAAATCCGTTCCGGTGGATTCCAGCCGCAGCGGCGGATCGGCAAAGCCGAGATCGAAGCTCTCATAGCGGCCCGGTACCGTGGTGCCCGACGACAGAACCACGCCGCGGCGGGTGTCGAGTTGCTCGATCAGCCGGTCGAGCGCCGCTCCGCCGGTAAAATGCTCGACGGAACGCGTCACGTCCAGGCCGCGGGCGGCCCGGTATTCACTCTGCGCGGGAAGCGAGAAAACTGTCCTGTTCATCTGGTCCTCTTACGAGACTTGCTGGAGGAACGCCACACAGGACAAACGAAAAAGGCCGTCGCTCTGCGATGACGGCCTCGACGATTGAAATTCACGGGAATCGCACCGGCCACCTTTAGAAGGTGCGCCACCAAAGACGGGCTGGGCAGGATGCGGTGTTCATGGCGGGCAAAACATCATTGGCGCGAGGCGATGTCAAGGGGAGCAATGCAGGATCCAGGCCGCCCCATTCACAATTCGTCATAGCCGGGCGCCATCTCTCTCCATGTCGTCCCCGCGCCATTCCCGAATTCCAGATTCGATTGTCATACAGCCACGCGCCATTATTCCCGCGCCGCGCGCGAGTTTTGCTTTCAGTCTCGCCCCTCAACAACGAGGGGCATGGAGCGCCGCAAGGCGCAAATGTCTTGTTTCGCTTCCTCTGCGAAAAGGAAGCGCGTCGCCTCACGGCGCTCCATTCGCGGCGATTTGTGTCCGGGGGACCGTGCTTCCGGGACAGGACGAGCGCGTATCGCGCCTCCGATCCGGCAGGCTTTCGCCCGCCTTCATCCTGTCCTCGTCCAGCCATTGAAGGCAGAGCCACGTAGTTGGCCCGGACGGTGACCCCCGGCCTCCCGGACGTGTGGGTGCGAATCCACATCGCGCAGGCGCCGCATCCTGTTCCGCTTCAAAAGCGCCCTCGAGAAGCGCCCCTCACGAACAGGACGCTTCGAACTTAAGAGAGGTTTGAAGCGCGGGGATTGGTATCCCCATCACAAAATGTTTCGACTCCTCGTCATTCCGGGGCGCGCGTCTTGGCGCGAACCCGAAATCCACCTTCGCGGTCGCAGCCCATCCCCTCGCGGGACGACATCCGGATTTACCGCGAGCCGTCCGGAACGCGCACGAACACGGTAACTTTCCGCTCCCCGACATTCTCCTCGACCGGGGTCCAGCCTTGGCGAGTGTAGAACCGGCGTCTTTCCTTCGGGGCACAGAGGTAGACCCTCCGGAAATTAAGCGCGAAGGCGCCCTCTGCCGCGCGCCCGACCAGCGCAGAGCCAACCTGCTGCATCCGGTATTTCGGATCGACCCAGACCGCAGCAACCCAGGGCGCGTATTGAGGACGATCCTCAAGGTCGGCAGCGATCACCGACGACGTGCCCATGAACGTGTCGCCGCGATGCGCCACCAGCGCGAACGGAATCGGCGACGGAGACATGTTCTCGCGCAGGCGGCCGACGATATAGTCGGCCGGAAAGCCCCGCTCCTTCCACCATCCCCGCCAGATGCGGTCGGCAACCGCGTCGAAAAACGCCGGTTGCTGACGCAAATCGGAGATGGTGAACGTCACCCCAAATGCTTCTTGAAGAAGTCCGTGGCCCGGCCCCAGGCGAGTTCCGCGGCTTCGCGGTCATGCACCGCCGCCCGCTCCTCGTTGACGAAGGCGTGATCGGCATCATAGCGGAAAAACTCCGCGGTCTTGCCGGCGGCCTTCAGACCCTTCTCGAAAGCGTCCACCACCTGCGGTGTGCACCAGTCGTCGCGGTTTGCGAAATGGCCCTGCAACGGAATCTTGACGTCGGCGGGCTTCGCCGCCTGTTCCGGCGGAATGCCGTAGAAGGCAACGGCCGCGGCCAGTTCTGAAATGCGCGTCGAGCCGATGATCGTCACCGCGCCGCCGAGGCAGAAGCCGGTGAGGCCGACCTTTGCGCCGTTGCGCGCGAGATACTGCGCAGCGCCGCGCACCGTCTGGGTGGTGGCGTCCATGAAATCGAGCGACCCCATCTGCTTGTTGGCTTCGTCGGTGTCGTGATAGGGCACGACCACGCCGTTGTAGAGATCGGGTGCCAGAGCATCGAATCCGGCGAGCGCAAAGCGATCGGTCAGCGCCCTGATGTTTGCCGACAGACCCCACCACTCCTGGATGACGACGACGCCCGGCGCATTGCCGCGCGCGGCATTGGCGAGATAGCCCTTGGCTTCCTTGCCGTCGGGACGCTTGAAAGTGATGGTCGTACCCATGAAGTCCTCCGATAATTCCAGGCTGGTTATACCGCGGGCGAAGGAACGCTCAAGCTCGCGATGGCTTTCTGAAGATCACGTTTGTATTGCAGGAAGTCGACGAAAATACCGTGGTCGCCGCGATCCTTGCCCGGAGGCCGAGCATGAAAGGCGGCGATCTTGTCGCGAAAATCCGCCGTGGTATCGGCGCTTTCCTTTTGCGCCCTGATATAGGCCGCAATCAGATCGGCCTGCAGCGCGCGGCCCGGCCAGCCGACGCCTGCCCCTTCAAGCAAACCCGCGACATAGAGGCCATTCGGACGCGACGGGAAGATATTGAGATAGAGCCGCGGCGCATGGCGCTCCGGCAGCCAGTTCAGTTCGGAGAGATCTTCGAGAAACGGAAACGTGATCTCGTAGCCGGTCGCGAGCAGAACAAGATCGACCTCGTCTTCCTGTCCGTCGGCGAAGACAACGGTATCCCCGCGAAATTCCCGGATCGGCTTGCGCAGGGTCACATCGCCCTGCCCCAGATGCTGCAGCACCAGCGAATTGACGATGGGCGTCCTGTCGTAAAGCCGATGCTGCGGCTTCGGCAGGCCGAAGCGCTCGGGCGGCCCGACCAGAAACCGCAGGATCGGTTCATGCAGCATCGAGCGCAGCCGCTTCGGGATGATAAAACGCCTGGGCTTGTGGTTGCCCTCGTCGGCCGGCTTGCCGGCGAGGAACTTCGGTACGAAATGATTGCCGCCGCGCACGCTCCACAGCACCTTGCTGGCGCGGTGAATCGCATCGACCACGATGTCGCAGCCGGTGTTGCCCATGCCGACCACCAGAACGCGCTTGCCTTCGAAAATGTCGGCGGTTTTGTAATCTTTCGCGTGCATCAGCTTGCCGCTGAACTCGCCCGCAATCTTCGGCGTCAGGGGATCGCTGAGATGGCCATTGGCGAAAATGACGCTCTCGTAATCGTCGCTCGTGCCGTCGCTGAATGTTGCGCGCCAGCTGCCGTCACGCTGCTCGATCTTGTGAACATCGGTATTGAAGCTGATCGAGGGATAGAGATCGAAATGCTTCGCAAACGATTTGAAATATTCCGAGACCTGCGCATGGCCGGGATAGGCCGGCCAGTCCTCCGGCATCGGGAAATCCGCATAGGCCGTGGTGCGCTTCGAGGAAATCAGATGGGTCGAGGCATACACCGCGCTGGCGGGTGAGCCATAGAGCCATTGCCCTCCGACGTCGGCGTTTTTCTCCACGCAGCGCACCGGCAGGCCGGCTTCCTTCAGGCTTTTGACGGCGGCAAGCCCCGCCGGGCCAGCGCCGATGACGAGCGTCGTCATGTCGCGTTCTCCGGACGCCCGTCACGATAGCGCTCGAACACCTCGCGTGCGTTGTAGCGCGGCGCGAATCCGAACTCGGATTTCAGCTTGTCATTGGCCAGCACCGGCCGGTACTGCACGAACTTGACCGCCGCGGGGCCGAGCTTGGTGACGCGGAGGAATTTCAGCAGCCACAGCAGAAATTTCAGCGGACCCGCCGGAATCGCAACATAGAATTTTTGATTGAGCGCCGCGATTTCGCGCAGGCTCAGCACGCCGTCGCCCGAAAGATTATAGGTCCCCGGCCTCGGATCACGAACGGCCTGCACCAGCGCCGCGACCACGTCGCTGTCTGCGATCAGCGAGAACGGCGTCGAGGTGCCACTGAGGCCGACCACCACCGGCCGCTCGAACATCGCCGTGATCTGATTGCTGGTCGTGGGTCCGAGCACCGTGCAGGGACGGAACACGGTCTGCTCCAGATGCGGATGGAGGTCGTGCCATTCGGTCAGCATTTCCTCAACCTCGCGCTTGTTGCGCGCGTAGGGAAAATCCGCGTTGCCGCGCAGCGGATCATCCTCGTGCAACGGCACCGGGTTGTCGGCGTAGTAGCCGTAAGCCGCGCCGCTCGACGTCACGATCAGATGTTCGACAGCGGTCTCGACGCAGCATTGCAGCACGTTCTTGGTGCCGAGCACGTCGATTTCCCAGTCAAGCTGCGGATCGCCGCCGACAGCGACCACCGATGCGAGATGCACGATGGTTTGCGGCCGGTGCTGTTGGAAAATATCCTTCAACGCGGGATCGCGAATGTCGCCGGCAAGATAGATGACGTTTGCCAGCCGCTCCTGTTCGGGGACCTCGCGCAGATCGAGCGCAATGATCTCGGAATTGACATTGCCGCGCGCGAGTTCGGCGATCAGCGAGCGGCCGATGAACCCCGCCGCGCCGGTGACCAGCACACCGCCGTTCCGCGCGTAATGTCCGTGCGCCTCGCTCATGCGGCCACGTCCGTCTGTTGCGCCCGAGCCGCGTCCTGCGGATGCGGGTCGCGGCGCTTCCACCACGCCGCCAGCGCCCAGCCCGACACCAGATGCCAGACGCCCCACCCTGCCGCGACCAGCGCCGCGCCGCCAATGCCATCGAACTGGTTGAGGATCAGCGCCAGGCCAAGCCCCGAATTGTGCATGCTGACTTCGATGGTCATCGCGCGGGTGTCGTAGTTGCTGAGGCGCAGCAGCCGCGCGGTACCCCAGCCGAGCCCGATGGCGATGGCGTTGTGAAGCACGACGAACGGCAGGATCGATTGCACGAAGGTCGTGAGGTAGCGCGCATTGCTGAAAATTGCGCCGCCGATGAACACGATCAGAAAGAGGAACGACAATATCTGCAACGGGCGGCGCAGCAGATGGCCGAGGCGCGGCCAGTAATGCACCGTCGCAAGACCCAGCGCCATCGGGATGCCCAGGATCGCCATGGTCGAACCGAGGAACGACAGCGGCTCGATGCTGACCTGCCGCAGCAGCGCGGCGGTGTCGGGATTGAGCGCGGCCCAGAACAGGATGTTGAGCGGCGTCGTCACGATGGCAAGCAGGCTCGACACGCCGGTCATGCTGATGGACAGCGCGGTGTTGCCGCGCGCCATGTGGGTGATGAGGTTCGAGATGTTGCCGCCCGGGCACGCGGCCACCACCATCATGCCGAGCGCGATACTGGGCTGAGGCTTGAGCAGCATGGTGATCGCCCACGTCACCGCCGGGAGCACCGCGAGCTGCGCCAGCAGTCCCGCCAGCGGCGCGATCGGCCTGCGAAACACTTCGATGAAATCGTCGATCCGCAGATCGAGCGCGACGCCGTAGATAATCAGCGCAAGCACGCCGCCGAGGACCAGTTGTCCCGTCGGATTGATATTCAGCAGAATGTCGTCAATCGGCGCGCCCGTCATTTGCTCCTCAGCATGGAGCGCCAACGTTAGTTGAGCGGACCACAGGACGCCAGCCTTGCGGAAATATGCTGCATCGAAGCATTGGCGCAGCAAAAAGGCCCCGCGCGGGGGCCTTTCGCGGTTCGAATAAGGGGACGCTTAGTGCGCGTCGGCCCAGACCTTCTTCTTGGTGAAATACAGCAGGCCCGACAGCACGATCAGGAAAATGAAGACCTGCAGGCCGGTCCGCTTGCGCGCCTCGAGGTGCGGCTCGGCGGCCCACATCAGGAACGCGGAAACGTCCTTGGCATACTGCTGCACGGTGGCCGGCGAGCCATCGTCGAACGTCACCTGACCGTCGTTGAGCGGCTTCGGCATCTTGATCGAATGGCCGGGGAAATACTTGTTGTAGTAAGATCCCTCCGGCAGCGCGAAGCCGGCCGGTGCCTTCTCCTCATAGCCCTGCATGAGTGCGTCGATGTAGTTCGGTCCCTTCTCCTGGAACTGGATGAAGGCGTCGAACACGAACTGCGGGAAACCACGCTCGTAACCGCGGGCCTTGGCGATCAGCGACAGGTCCGGCGGATAGGCGCCGCCGTTGGCGGCACGCGCGGCCTGCTCGTTCGGGAATGGCGACGGGAAATAGTCGGCCGGACGGCCGGGGCGCTCGAACATATCGCCCGCATCATTCGGCCCATCCTTGACCTTGTAGTCGGAGGCAAAAGCGGCGGCCTGCGCCGGCGAATAGCCCGGTCCACCCGGATCGCTCAGGTTGCGGAACGCCACGTAGGACAGTCCGTGACAGGACGAGCAGACTTCCTTGTAGACCTTGAGGCCACGCTGCAACTGCCCCTGGTCGAACTTGCCAAGAGGACCGGCGAACGACCACTTCAGCGACGGCGGCGTCAGCCCGTGGGAGTCATCGGCCGCACTGGCCTTGCCGGCAGCGCCAAGCATCAGCGCGCCGCCGACCGCAAGCGCGATCATGGTCGAAACCATCGGCGTCTTGGTCGAGCCGGTTTTCCTCAGCACGTCTTCAGCGATCGAGTTCGGCAGCGGACGCGCGGTCTCGATGCGGCTCAGGATCGGCAGCACGATCAGGAAGTACGCGAAGTAGGCAACCGTCAGCACGCGGCCGGCGATCACGTAGATGCCTTCAGGCGGCTGAGCGCCGAGATAACCGAGGCCGATGCACACCACCACGAAGATCCAGAAGAACTGCTTGGCGAGCGGGCGATACTTCGACGAGCGGGTCCGGGCCGAGTCGAGCCACGGCAGGAACGCCAGCACGATGATCGCCGCGAACATCGCAATGACGCCCGCCAGCTTGTTCGGGATCGAACGCAGGATCGCGTAGAACGGCAGGTAATACCATTCCGGCACGATGTGCGCGGGCGTCACGGCCGGATTGGCCGGAATGTAGTTGTCGGGATCGCCGAGATAGTTCGGGATGTAGAAGATGAACCAGGCGAAGAACAGCAGGAAGCAGGACATGCCGAACGCGTCCTTGACGGTCGCGTAAGGCGTGAACGGCACCGTATCCTTCTCGGTCTTCGGCTCGACGCCGGCCGGATTGTTCTGACCGGACACATGCAGCGCCCAGACGTGCAGCACGACGACGCCGGCGATCACGAATGGCAGCAGGTAGTGCAGCGAGAAGAAACGGTTCAGCGTCGGATTGCCGACCGAATAGCCGCCCCACAGCAGCGTCACGATGCTGTCGCCGACGTAAGGAATGGCGCCGAACAGGTTGGTGATGACGGTGGCGCCCCAGAAGCTCATCTGGCCCCACGGCAGCACGTAGCCCATGAAGCCTGTCGCCATCATCAAGAGGTAGATGATGACACCGAGGATCCACAGCACCTCGCGCGGCTCCTTGTACGACCCGTAGTAGAGGCCGCGGAACATATGGATGTAGACGGCGATGAAGAACATCGACGCGCCGTTGGAGTGCAGGTAGCGCAGCAGCCAGCCGTAGTTGACATCGCGGACGATCAGTTCAACCGACTTGAAGGCCAGATCGACATGCGGCGTGTAGTGCATCGCCAGGATGATGCCGGTGATGATCTGCACGCCGAGCATCATCGAAAGGATCGCGCCGAACGTCCACCAGTAGTTCAGGTTGCGCGGCGTCGGATAAGCCACGAATGACGAGTGGATCAGCCCCCCGATCGGGAGACGCCGCTCGACCCATTTCAACACTGGATTTTGCGGGTTGTAGTTGGATGGTCCGCTCATGATGCGATCCTGACAAAGAAGAAGCGACGCAATCGGGTCAGATGAAAATCAGCCGATCTTGATTTTGGTGTCGGAGACGAAGGCGTAGGGCGGCACCGCGAGGTTGAGCGGCGCGGGCCCCTGACGGATGCGGCCGGAGCTGTCGTAGACAGAGCCGTGGCAGGGGCAGAAGAAGCCGTCATACGCGCCTTCATGCGCGATCGGAATGCAGCCGAGATGCGTGCAGATGCCGATCACGACGAGCCACTGGTCATGGCCCTCCTTGACGCGGGACTGGTCGCTCTGCGGATCGGGCAGGCTCGACACCGGCACCGAGCGCGCCTCGTCGATCTGCTTCTTGGTGCGGTTCATGATGTAGATCGGCTTGCCGCGCCAGAACACCTTGATGTCCTGTCCGGTGGCGATGGGAGCCAGATCGACTTCGATCGGAGCGCCGGCCGCGATGGTCGAGGCATCCGGATTCATCTGGGAGATCAGCGGCCAGGCAACGGCCGCAGCGCCTACGGCGCCGACGGCTCCCGTCGCTACATAAAGAAAATCACGGCGTGTCGGCTCGGCCGAGGTGGAAGACGTCACGATTGCAAACCCTTTCCGAACTGCAACCGGCGAAACCATCCCTTTCGACGCAATGCACACGCCGGGACAGAAGCCGGTGCCCGCGGCCCCCCGCGGTGGCAGAATGACCAGTTGTCCTACTCAACCGGGCAGAACACACGATCTAGAATCGATCTATTGGCACCCTTGCCGGGAGAGCGCAAGCCCGCTATCGGCAATTTAGTGCGACGCACTAAAACCGCCCGTCACAAAGAATTTCCTCGAATTGTCCACCGGGTCCAGGGACCGTTTCCGAATGCGCGTCGTCCTTTTCCAACCCGATATTCCGCAAAACACCGGAACGATTCTGCGGCTTTGTGCCTGTCTCGGCGTAGAAGCCCACATTATCGAGCCGGCGGGATTCCCTGTTTCCGACCGGCATTTCCGCCGCGCCGGCATGGATTATCTGGATCAGGTCACCATCGTGCGGCATGATTCCTGGACGGCATTCGAGGCGTGGCGTGCCCAATCCGGCGGCCGGCTGGTGCTTTTTTCGACAAAGGCGGCGACGCCCTATCTCGATCATGGCTACCGGGACGACGACCTCCTGCTGTTCGGCCGTGAATCCGCCGGTGTGCCGGACGACGTGGTAAGCGCCGCCGACGCGCGGCTGGTTATCCCCATCGCGCCGGGAATGCGTTCGCTGAATGTGGCTATGACGGTGGCGATGGCGCTCGGTGAGGCGCTGCGGCAGACACGAGGGTCAAAAGGGTGAGCTACGCGGTCAAGGAAATCTTCCTGACTTTGCAAGGCGAAGGCGCTCATGCCGGGCGCACCGCCGTGTTCTGCCGATTCAGCGGCTGCAACCTGTGGACAGGCCGCGAGCAGGACCGCGCCACCGCGGTCTGCCAGTTCTGCGACACCGATTTCGTCGGCACCGACGGCACGCTCGGCGGCCGCTATGCGAACGCCGACGAGCTGGCCGCAGCCATTGCCGCCCAGTGGCAGGGCCCGCAGAACCACCGCTATACCGTGCTGACCGGCGGTGAGCCGCTGCTGCAAGTGGATACCGCGCTGATCGACGCCCTGCATGCCCACGGTTTCACCATCGCGATCGAGACCAACGGCACCATCGCGCCGCCGCCCGGCCTGGACTGGATCTGCGTCAGTCCCAAAGCCGGATCGGAGCTTGTGGTCCGCAAGGGCCACGAGTTGAAGCTGGTCTATCCGCAGGCGGACAACAGCCCGGAGGATTTCGCGGGTCTGGAATTCGAGCGGTTCTCGTTGCAGCCGCTGGACGGACCTGACATAGCGCAAAGCACGCAGGCGGCGATCGCCTATTGCCTGCGCCATCCGCAGTGGCGGCTCAGCGTCCAGACGCATAAGACGCTCGGGATCAGATAGCTTAACAAGACCGGACAGACCTATGTGGGAATTGACCAAATCGTTCCGTTTCGAGGCCGCGCATTCGCTGTCCGGCACGACGCTGGGCGACGCCAGCGCCGAGATTCACGGCCACTCGTTCCGCGCCGAGGTCACCATCCGCGGCACGCCCGATCCGGCGACCGGAATGGTGATGGATCTGGGTCTGCTCGACCAGCGGATGGCCGAGGTGCAGAAAACGCTCGACCACAAATTCCTCAACAAGATCGAGGCGCTCGGAATACCGACGCTTGAGAACCTCACGCGCTTCATCTGGGAGCAGGTCCAGCATGCCGGCAAGGTGACCCGCGTCAGCGTTCACCGTGACAGTTGCAACGAGAGCTGCACTTACTTCGGCCCGCAGAAATAGACTGAGCCAGACGGAGACCTCGATTGGAAAAGCCCGTCACGACGATCGAACAGCGCAAGCAGCGCGCCCGCGCATGGTTCGAACACCTGCGCGACGATATTTGTCTGGCGCTGGAAAAACTTGAGGCGGACGCCCCGGCGGCGCTCTATGCCGGTGAGGCGACGCGTTTCGTGCGCACCCCTTGGGAGCGCACCGATCATACCGGCAAGCCCGGTGGCGGCGGCGTGATGTCGATCCTGCGCGGACGGCTGTTCGAGAAAGCCGGGGTCCATTGCTCCACGGTGCATGGCGAGTTCGCCCCGGAATTCCGTGCGCAGATTCCCGGCGCGGCTGACGATCCGCGCTTCTGGGCGTCGGGAATTTCGCTGATCATTCATCCACGCAATCCCAGCGTGCCCGCGGTGCACATGAACACCCGCTTCGTGGTGACGACCAAGGAATGGTTCGGGGGCGGCGCGGACCTCACGCCGGTGCTCGACCGCAGGCGTACCCAGGACGACGCCGACACGGTGGCCTTCCACGCCGCCATGAAGGCCGCCTGCGACGCCCACGCGGCGATCGCGCCTTACGACAAGTACAAAAAGTGGTGCGACGAGTACTTCTATCTGCCCCACCGCAAGGAGCCGCGGGGCATCGGCGGCATCTTCTACGACTGGCACGATTCGGGAGACTGGGACGCCGATCTGGCGTTCACCCAGGACGTCGGCCGGGCCTTCGCCGGGATCTATCCGGAACTGGTGCGGCGGAATTTCGCGGAGGCATGGACCGGAAAAGACCGGGAAGAGCAACTCGTCCGCCGTGGCCGCTATGTCGAATTCAACCTGCTCTATGACCGGGGGACGATCTTCGGCCTGAAAACAGGAGGCAACGTCGATTCCATCCTGTCGTCGATGCCTCCCGAGGTGAAATGGCCATAAGTCCCTTCCCTGCGCCGGAATGCGGAAAAAGATTAATAAAAAGGCACTTTTGGGCGCCTTTGACGTGTCACCGAGACAGCACACTCGCCAACTAACGCGGCCCCAAATCGTCCTCCGGGCCGGAAACCATTTGAGCCCACGCCGTACGCAAAGTATTTCTAGGCTCATAGGTGTGGCGGAATCGCGCCGCCATCAAAGTTCTTAAGGGGCTCACATGCGCAAGATTGCTGTTCTTCTTCTCGCTGCCGCAGGCGTCAGCCTGGCAGGCGCGGCGTCCGCTGCCGACCTCGGCACCGCACCGATCTATCGCAAGGCCCCTCCCGTGCAGGTGTTCTCCTGGACCGGCGGTTACATCGGCGGTTACGTCGGCGGTGCCTTCGCAGCCAAGGACACCGTGAGCGGCGTTCCTTTTGACGGCGCTGGCATCCCGGCCTTCGGCGGACCTGCAGCAACCTACAAATACGACTCCAGCTTCATCGGCGGCTACACCGACGGTTACAACTGGCAGGTCTCCCCGAACTGGGTGATCGGCTACGAAGGTGAAACCGGCTACATCGGCCTCAAGGGTTCGGCTGCCTTCGCCGGTTCGCCGACAACTCTCGGAACGGCTCGCACCGACGGTCTCTACAGCCTCTGGAGCGCACGTCTCGGATACGCCTTCGATCGCTCGCTGATTTACGTCAAGGGCGGCGCGGCTCTTGCCCAGTTCAACGTCGGCGTGACCGACGGGGCGGTTGGCACCCACACCGACACCATTCATCGCCGCTACGCTGTCGGTTACGCGGTCGGCGGCGGCTGGGAATACGCTCTCGACAACAAGTGGAGCGTGAAAGCCGAATACCTCTATCTCGGCTTCGACAAGGACATCACCACCACCGGCAACCGCAACGGCGCGCAGGTCTGGACCACGACCTCCATCCCTGGCGTTCACACCGTCAAGGCCGGCGTGAACTACAAGTTCGACCTGCTCGGTTACGTCCTCGGCGCGGTTCGCTAAACAGCCTGAGTTCTCAAAGATAGAAGCCCCGGACATGGTCCGGGGCTTTTTCGTTTTGTCGGCCGCTCTTTGTCGCCCTGTCATGACCTGCAGCTAGGCTGAAAGCTCCTCACACCCTCAAGGAGCGGATCATGGGACTGAAAGCAGGCGACGTCGTTGTTCTGAAATCTGGCGGTCAGGCCCTGACCGTCGCCGAGGTGACCGACGACATGATCTCATGCGTCTGGATCGGCGAAGAAGGCGACCTTTTCCGCGAATCGCTTCCCTCGGCGGTCCTCGAACTCGCCCCCATCGATCTGTCCGATGATGAGGACGAAGAAGATCATCACGAAGACGACAGCGATGACGACGAGGACGAAGATCATCACGAGAAGGAAAAGGCGGAGGTCGCCTGACGTCTTCTCTACATCAAAGCCGATGATCCCGCGTGAACCGCGCGACGGTGTCATCGGCGATGGCTTTCAGCGCCGCTGCATCGAGCGGAAACTGCATGGCCAGCCAGGCGTCCTCGGCCAGCGTCAGGACATGGCCAAGCGCCGGACCTTCCGCGATCCCGCGCGAGATGAAGTCCGCTGCCTTGAGCGGGAAAACCGGCGACGTCCACCGATCCGGCAGCGTCGCAAGCTCGCGCCATTGCGACGAAGAAAAATCGCTCCCTGCGCGCGCCCATGCCAGCATCATCCGGTCGCGATACCGGTCCGCACCCAGCCGATAAAGTCTGCGCTGCGCGGTCGCCTCGTCCATGCCGGTCGCACGCCACCAGCGATGCCCCATCGAATCCAGCCGCTTGGTCTCGGCATTCGACAACCGCCAGCGCTGCGACAATCGCTTCGCATCCTCAGTGACCGCAACCGCCAATGCGCCGAGGCGAAGGATCGCATTCGGCTCAACCCCAAGTTCACGCTCCGCGGCAATCATGTTGGCGAAGGCGCCGTGATAGACGACTCCCGCCGTCAGCCGCAGCAACAGTCCGGCATCGTCCATCGCCACCAATGCCGGCGCTGCGCCCTTCGCGACCATGAGTTTCAGCATTTCCATGCGGATACGTTCGGCGGAAAGTCCGGCCAGGCCCTCGCGCCCGGCGATGCAGGCAATATAGCCGGCGCGATCCGGCGGGCCCTCGCCATAAGCTGCGTGGATGCGGAAAAACCGCAGGATACGCAGGTAATCCTCCGCGATGCGCTGCGCCGGTTCGCCGATGAAGCGTACACGCCGCGCCGCGATGTCCGCGAGGCCGCCGACATCGTCATGAACCACGCCGTCCGGCGTCACGGACAATCCGTTGATGGTGAAATCGCGGCGCAGCGCGTCGCGCTTCCAGTCGCGCCCGAATGCAACTGTCGCCTTGCGCCCGAAGGTCTCGACATCCTCGCGCAGCGTGGTGACTTCAAAAGGCTGCCCCTCGATTACCAGCGTCACCGTGCCGTGATCGATGCCGGTGGGGACCGCCTTGATATGAGCGAGCTTGGCGCGGCGCATCACGTCTTCGGGCAGCGCCGTGGTGGCGATGTCGATCTCGCCCACCGGCAATCCAAACAGCGCGTTGCGCACCGCGCCGCCAACCACGCGGGCTTCCTCGCCGTCCGTATTGAGCAGCCCGAGCACGCGCGCCGTCGGGCCTGATGTCAGCCATGCGGCATCGCGCAGCGAACGCGGTGCGCTCATTTCTCGCTCCCCTGGATCAGCTTGCCATTCTCGATGTGCGCGGGGGTGTAGGTCGAGCCCGGAGGCGCGCCGGAAAACTGCGCCAGCAGCAAGAGACTGACGATCACGAGGACAAACGCGGCCACCGCCAGTTTGCCAATAATGTGCAGCGGCCATGACGACCTGGCCCAGACGCCGGAACGGCTTGCCAGCAGAAACACAGCGTAGACCGCGAAGGGAATCAGGAAGATTCCGATCTCGGTGAGGACTGGACGGATCATGAAAGACAGATCCGCTCGTAGAGCGCGCGCAGCATGCCGGCGGTCGCGCCCCAGATGTAACGCTGCTCGAACGGCATCTCGTAGAAGGAGCGCTGCATGCCGCGAAACTCCTTGCTGCCGAGCTTGTGATTGACCGGGTCCATCAGGAACGCCAGCGGCACTTCGAACGCGTCATCGACTTCATTGCGGCTGATCGCAAGATCGAAACCCGGCCGCACCCGCGCCAGCGTCGGCAGGATCCGGAATCCAAACCCCGTGGCGTAGACATCGAGATAACCGATCGGATCGATGAAGGGACGCTTGAGGCCGATTTCCTCGTCGGCTTCGCGCAGCGCCGCGTCCATCGGCGTTGCATCCGCCGGATCGATCTTGCCACCCGGAAACGAAATTTGCCCGGGGTGCTCGTTGAGATGTTCGGCGCGCTTGGTCAGCAGCACCGTTGGCACTTCACGCTCCACGATCGGAATCAGCACAGCCGCAGGACGCACCGGCCGCTCCTTTGCGATGATCTGCAGCATGGCATCGGTGCCGAAATCGCCCGTCGGCGCCAGCACATTGGGGTCGGTCAATCCCTGCGGCACATCGAAGTTCAGTCGTTGGCGCGCCCGGCGGAAAAATTCGCCGGAACTGATATCGACCGGCGCCGCGATGCCGGCAGATTCCGCGTTCTTTAAAATACTATTCGTCAACCCAAACCTCTTCCGTCAAACAGCTTCTCTGGCCTGCGCCGCATCCGCCATCGCAAAGAATACGCCGCCGGACATGACCCCGAACATCTCGCGGCCATCGACGACTCGAATTTCGCCCATCTCGACCAGATCATAGTAGAGCGCGCGCGTGACCTTTGCCCACAAATCCGCCCGCACGTGAAGATAGGGCGTCAGGCCGCCATCGGCAGCGGCCTCGAACCGCAGCCGGTGATCCCCGTTGCATGGCACCCAGTCGTCCACATTGGTGCGGAAGCGGAGCTTGCGGGCCGCTCCCTCGCCGTCCTGCTCCATTTCGACGGCAAGAAACGGCACGTCGTCGACCCGGATGCCGACCTTCTCCACCGGCGTCACCAGAAAATACTTGCCGTCTTCGCGCTTCAGGATTGTGGAAAACAGCTTCACCAGCGCCGGCCGGCCGATCGGCGTACCGAGATAGAACCATGTGCCGTCGCTTGCGATCCGCATGTCGAGATCGCCGCAGAACGGCGGATTCCACAGATGGACCGGCGGCAGACCTTTTGCCGCAGCGCCGCCCGCCGCCTGGGTCAGGCTGTCGAGACGCTGGGCCGGATTCGGTTCCTGCTTCTGCCCTTGGTTCGCCATTGTTTACCCTGACCGTTGACGCCTGTGTCTGGCACGTTTGCTGCTGTTTGGCACGGATGGTGCAAGCCCGGAAATGACAAGGAATGATGAAGATAACCGGCGAAATCTCAACTCTGACCCGCGGGATTACTCGCCACATCGTGATGAGTTTCAAGCCCCCCAGCCGGTAATGTGGGGACAGCTTGAATCCGGGAATACATAAGAGAATACATGGCCTTTGCGTCGGTTTAGCATGGGTCTTCCCAACAAGGAGCGATCGATATGGCTGGCGCAGACGGTGTCGAGAAACTTGAAGACGTGATCGTGCGCTCGGCCGAGCAGATCGCAGGCAACATTCGCGCCGCCCGGGAAGCGATCTCCACCGTCATCTTCGGACAGGAACGCGTCATCGAGAATGCGCTGGTGACAATCCTGTCCGGCGGACATGCATTGCTGATCGGCGTTCCCGGTCTGGCCAAGACCAAGCTGGTCGAGACGCTGGGAACCACACTTGGCCTCGACGCCAAGCGCGTGCAGTTCACCCCGGACCTGATGCCATCGGATATTCTGGGCGCGGAAGTGCTCGACGAAAGCGCCACCGGCAAACGCTCGTTCCGCTTCATCGCCGGACCCGTATTCGCGCAACTGCTGATGGCGGACGAAATCAACCGCGCCAGCCCGCGCACCCAGTCGGCTCTGTTGCAGGCGATGCAGGAGCAGCACATCACGGTCGCAGGCGCACGGCACGATCTGCCGAAGCCTTTCCATGTGCTCGCCACGCAGAACCCGCTGGAGCAGGAAGGTACCTATCCGCTGCCGGAAGCCCAGCTCGACCGCTTCCTGATGGAAATCGATGTCGAATATCCGGATCGCGACGCCGAGCGCCGCATCCTGTTTGAAACCACCGGCGCAGACGAAGCCATCGCCAAAGCCGCGATGACGGCGGAGACGCTGCTCACCGCACAGCGGCTGGTGCGCCGCCTGCCGGTCGGGGATTCCGTGGTCGAAGCCATCCTGTCTCTGGTGCGCTCCGCACGTCCGGGTGACGACAGCGGAGAGATCGGCAAATCGATCGCATGGGGCCCCGGCCCGCGCGCCAGCCAATCATTGATGCTCGCCGTTCGCGCCCGCGCGCTGCTCGACGGACGGCTCGCGCCGTCGATCGATGACGTGCTGGATCTGGCGGAGCCTGTATTGAAGCACCGCATGGCGCTGACCTTCGCGGCGCGCGCCGAAGGCCGCACCATCCCCGACATCATCAAGCAGTTGAAGTCACGGATCGGCTGATGGCAGCACGGCCGCAACCCGCACTCCAGGAGATCGAAGCAGTCCGACGCGCCGATGGTGAAAGCCGTTCGCTCGCCGCGTCGCTGCCGCGTCTCGTGCTGGAAGCGCGGCGCATCGCGGCCAACGTCATTCACGGCCTGCACGGTCGACGCCGCGCCGGCACCGGCGAGAACTTCTGGCAGTATCGCCGCTTCGTCTCCGGCGAGGCCTCGCAGAATATCGACTGGCGGCGTTCGGCGCGCGACGATCATCTCTATGTCCGCGAGCAGGAATGGGAAGCCGCGCACACCATATGGCTGTGGCCGGACCGTTCCAAATCGATGGCGTTCGCCTCGAAAACCGCGCGCGACAGCAAGCTCGAACGCGCGCTGGTGGTGACATTTGCCTTGGCTGATCTGCTGGTTGCCGGCGGCGAGCGCGTCGGCGTTCCCGGCCTGCTGAATCCGAGTTCGAGCCGCAACATCGTCGACAAGATGGCGCAGGCGGTTCTGCATGACACGGTGACACGGTCGAGCCTGCCTCCGGCGTTCGTTCCTTCGCCGTTGTCGGAGATCGTGGTGCTGTCGGATTTCTGGTCGCCGCTCGGCGAGATCCGCACCATGCTCGGCGGCCTCTCCTCGTCGGGCGCGCACGGCACGCTGCTGCAGATCGTCGATCCCGCCGAGGAGACATTCCCCTATTCCGGCCGCATCGAATTCGTCGAGCCCGAAGGCGGTGAGGTCATCACCGCGGGCCGCGCCGAAACCTGGGCGAAGGATTACACCGCGCGCCTCGCCGCGCATCGCGACGCCATTCGCGAGGAAACCAACAAGCTCGGCTGGCTGTTCTCGACCCACACCACGGATCGCTCGGCCGCCGAACTGCTGCTCTATCTCCACAGCGGCATGATGGTGTCGAAAGGCGGCGCGGGACGCGTCGCCGCAGGACGCAGCTCATGATGGGACTGCCGCTCTCCTTCGCCGAACCGTGGCTGCTGATGGGTCTGCTGAGCCTTCCGGCGCTGTGGTGGCTGCTGCGCGTGATGCCGCCACGCCCGCGCCGCGTCGATTTTCCGCCGACCCGGCTGCTGTTCGAGATCGCACCGAAGGAAGAGACACCCTCGCGCACGCCGTGGTGGCTGACGCTGCTGCGCCTGCTGGCCGCGGCGCTGGTGATCCTTGCCGCCGCCGGTCCGATCTGGAATCCGAGCGAAGGCATCACCCGCTCCAGCGCGCCACTGGTGCTGCTGCTCGATGACGGCTGGAGCGCCGCCTCAAGCTGGGAAGCGCGCATTCGGACTGCCGACGAACTGATCGCCAACGCGGACTCCGATCGCCGCGCCGTCGCCATCGTGCCGCTGTCGGAAAACACCCGCGACCTCACGCTGGTGCCGGCCGGCACCGCGCGCGTCGCGGTGCGCCAGTTGGCGCCGAAACCCTATGCGGTCGAGCGCGTCGAAACCCTGCCGGCGCTGGCGCGCTTCCTCGCCAAGACCGGCGATGCCGAGATCGCGTGGCTCAGCGACGGCATCGATACCGGCCGCGGCGGCGAATTTGTCGAAGGACTGACCAGAACCATTCAGGATCGCACCCTGACGATCTTCGAAGGCGGCACCGCACCGGCGCACGCGCTGGTCGCCGCCGAGAATGCCGCGGCAAAGATGACGGTGAAGGTGCTGCGCGCCAATGGCGGCGGCGCGGACGTTGGCTTGGTGCGCGCGCTCGACCAGAAGGGCTCGCCCATCGGCGAAGCGAAGTTTGCCTTCGGCGCGCAGGACCGCGAGGTGGATGCAAGCTTCGAGCTGCCGGTGGAATTGCGCAACGACATCGCTCGCCTTGAAGTGAGCGGCGAACGCTCGGCCGGCGCGGTGCAGCTGCTCGACAAGCGCTGGCGCCGTCGCGCCATCGGCATCGTTTCCGGTGCCACCAGCGACACCGCGCAGCCGCTGCTGGCTTCGACATTCTATCTCACCCGCGCGCTGGCGCCGTTCGCCGACGTGCGGCTCGGCGAGCGTGGCGCGCCTGCGGTCGCGATCGGACAGTTCCTCGACCAGAAACTGCCGATGATCGTGCTCGCGGATGTCGGCACGCTGTCGCCGGAGATTCGCGACCGGCTCAACACATGGATTGCGCAGGGCGGCGTGCTGGTGCGTTTCGCCGGGCCGCGTCTTGCCGCCGGAGACGACGATCTGGTGCCGGTGAAACTGCGCCGCGGCGGACGCAGCCTCGGCGGCAGCCTGACCTGGGAGAAGCCCCAACCGCTGGCCTCTTTCGCAGCGGACGGGCCGTTCGCCGGTCTCGCCGTGCCGAAGGACATCACCGTCACCCGTCAGGTGCTGGCCGAACCCGATCCCGCGCTCGCATCGCGAAGCTGGGTCTCGCTGGCCGACGGCACGCCGCTGGTCACGGGCGAACACCGCGACAAGGGCATGGTGGTGCTGTTCCACATCAGCGCGGATATGCGGTGGTCGGACCTGCCGATGTCTGGCACCTTTGTCGAAATGCTGCGGCGAGTCGTCGATATGTCCGGCTATACAGCCAACGCGGGCGCAGGTGTCGCCGCCGAGGCCGGTGTGGAGACTGTTGCGCCGATCCGCACCCTCGACGGTTTCGGCGCATTCGGGCCGCCACCGTCGACCGCGAAGCCGCTGCGCGCGGACTATCGCGACCGCGCTACCATCGATCATCCGCCCGGGCTTTATGGACCTGCCGACGGCCCGCTCGCGGTGAATGCGCTCGCCGCCGCCGACCGGCTTGCGCCGCTCGACACGTCAGGACTGAGGGCGCAGCGCGCGACCTATACCAATGCCGAGCCGCGCGACCTGCGCGGCATCCTGCTCTCGACCGCGCTGGCGCTGTTCCTGATCGACGCCATCATCGTTGCCATTCTCGGCGGCGGACTGGCGGCGCTGCTGAGACGCCGCGCCGCGACCGCAGCCCTCGCGCTTGTCGTCGCATTGGCTTCCCTCGCTGGCGAGCCTTCGCCGTCGTATGCGCAGGCTCCGAAAGCGCCAGCCAAAAGCGCACCTGCGGCGCCGCCTGTCAGCAATCCCGCGGCGGACGACTTCGCGATCAAGGCGGTCTCGCAGACGCGTCTCGCCTATGTGCTCACCGGCAACTCCGACGTGGACTCCATCGTCAAGGCCGGCCTGTCGGGACTGACACTATTTCTCGCGCAACGCACCGCGCTGGAAGCCGGCGAGCCCGTGGGCGTCGATCCCGCCCGCGACGAGCTCGCTTTCTTCCCGCTGATCTACTGGCCGGTGATCTCCGGTTCGGCGAAGCCGTCGCAGGACGCGATCAACAAGCTCGACGCCTATATGAAGCAGGGCGGCACCGTGCTGTTCGACACCCGCGACGCCGTCGAAGCACCCCCCGGTCCCGGCGGTGAATCGCAGACGCCCGGGATGCTGACGCTGCGCGAGATTCTGTCGTCGCTCGATATTCCCGAACTCGAGCCGGTGCCGCGCGAACACGTTCTGACCAAGACGTTTTATCTGCTCCGCGACTTCCCCGGCCGCTTCAACTCGGGTCAGACCTGGGTCGAGACACTGCCGCGCGTCGACGACGAAGACGCAGCCGACCGGCCCGCGCGCGGCGGCGACGGTGTGTCGCCGATCATCATCACCTCGAACGATCTTGCCGGCGCTTGGGCCATGCGCACCGACGGCCAGCCGATGCTGCCGCTGACGCCCGGCGATCCGCGCCAGCGCGAACTCGCGTTCCGCGCCGGCGTCAACATCGTGATGTACACGCTGACGGGCAACTACAAGGCCGACCAGGTGCATGCCCCTGCGCTGATCGAACGGCTGGGGCAGTAACATGCAATACGGCATCGCATTCGCACCGCTTGTTCCCACCCTCGTGCTGTGGCTCGGCCTCGCCGCGATCATCGTGATCGCGGCGGTGCTGCTGTTCGCGCGGGCGCGGGGCGCTGCGGTACGTGTCGCAGCGCTGGCGCTGATCCTGCTGGCGCTGGCCAATCCATCCTTCACCCGCGAGGAGCGTGAGCCGCTTTCCTCGGTTGCCGCCGTCGTTATCGACAAAAGCCCGAGCCAGAATTTCGGCGAACGCACGCGCGAGACCAATGAGGCACGCGATGCGCTGGTGGCCCGCCTGAAGGACATCAAGGGCCTTGAGGTGCGGGTGGTCGAGGCCGGACAGGCCGACGGTGAGACCGACGGCACCAAACTGTTCTCTGCTGTCACGTCGGCGCTGTCCGACGTGCCGACCGACCGCGTCGCAGGTGCATTTCTGATTACCGACGGCCGTGTCCACGACATTCCCGCCAACGCAGGAGCCATCGGCTTCAATGCGCCGGTGCATGCGCTGATCACCGGGCGCAGCAACGAGCGCGACCGCCGCATCGCCATCGTTGCCGCTCCGCGCTTCGGCATTGTCGGCCAGAACCAGACCATCACCTATCGTCTCGACGACCAGGGCGTCACCAACGAGAGCGCCCGCGTGACCGTGCGCCGCGACGGCGACGTGCTCAGCGAACGCGCGGTGCGCAGCGGCGAACAGGTCAGCGTGACGCTCGACATTCCCCATGCCGGTCCGAACATCATCGAGATCGAAGCCTCGAAGCTGGACGGCGAACTGACGCCGGTGAACAACCGCGCCGTGGTTTCCATCGACGGCGTGCGTGACAAGCTGCGCGTGCTGCTGGTCTCCGGCGAACCGCATTCCGGCGAGCGCACCTGGCGTAACCTGTTGAAGTCGGATGCCAGCGTCGATCTGGTGCATTTCACCATTCTGCGCCCGCCTGAGAAGCAGGACGGCACGCCGATCAATGAACTGTCGCTGATCGCATTCCCTACCCGCGAACTGTTCCAGCAGAAGATCCATGAGTTCCAGCTCATCATCTTCGACCGCTACGCGCGGCAAGGCGTGCTGCCGATTTCCTACTTCGACAACATCACGCGCTATGTGCGCGCCGGCGGCGCGGTGCTGGTCTCTGCGGGACCTGACTACGCCAGCCCGACCAGCATCTGGCGGACGCCGCTGGATGCGATCCTTCCAGCCGAGCCAACCGGCGTGAGCGAAAAGGCGTTCACGGCGCGGCTGAGCGACCTCGGCAAGCGCCATCCGGTAACGCGGGGACTGGAAGGCGCGAACAGCGAGCCGCCGCACTGGAGCCGTTTTTTCCGCCTCGTCGACACCCGCAATCCGACCAATCCGCCGATCATGGAAGGCGCCGACGGCAAGCCGCTGCTGCTGCTGTCGCGGCAGGGCGAAGGACGCGTCGCGCTGCTGCTCTCCGATCACATCTGGCTGTGGGCGCGCGGCTATGAAGGCGGCGGCCCGCATCTCGACCTGTTGCGACGCATGTCGCACTGGCTGATGAAGCAGCCCGACCTCGACGAGGAAGCGCTACGTCTCAAGGTCGAAGGCCACGATCTCGTCGTGACACGGCAGACCATGGCCGACACGGTGCAGCCCGTCACGATTACATCGCCCTCAGGCACGACGCGCCAGGTGACGCTGACGGCGAGCGAGCCCGGCGAATG
This sequence comes from Bradyrhizobium sp. G127, assembly GCF_021502575.1. Classification (NCBI taxonomy): domain Bacteria; kingdom Pseudomonadati; phylum Pseudomonadota; class Alphaproteobacteria; order Hyphomicrobiales; family Nitrobacteraceae; genus Bradyrhizobium; species Bradyrhizobium sp. G127. Next base: position 566,986 of record NZ_JAKFGN010000003.1, on the reverse strand, counting down.
GCGCGCCTCGACGGGCGCCGATGAACTCGGCCTATGGCAGGCCACCGACGGCGACCTCAAGGCGCTGATCAATGTCGGCCCGATCAATCCGAAGGAATTCGCGGAAGTCACATCAACCACGGAAGCATTGCGCCCGCTGTTGCAGACAACCGGCGGCGACGTGCGCCGCGTGGCGGATGGCGGCAGCATCGATCTGCCGCGCGTGCTGCCGGTCCGCGCCTCCACGGTGTTCCGCGGCGAAGGCTGGCTCGGCGTCAAGATGCGCGACGCCAGCGTGGTGCGCGGCATCGGTGTGCTGCCGATCTTCGCAGGACTGATCGGCCTGCTGCTGCTGCTCGGCGCGTTCGCCAGCACATGGCTGCGCGAAGGCCGTTGATAGCCTCGATCGGCGCGGCGAACGGGACGCGGCGAGCCACAAGCCGGAACAATACGCAGGCTTTCGTCCTCCCGAGGTGCGAGCGCTTGCGAGCCTCGCAGGATGACGGCTGTGATGCGCCGTCGCCCTTCGAGGCTCGCTGAACCGGCCGACGTGTCGATCGGGCCACACCGGCGCAGCAACTCGGCACCAGCCGTTGGTCCCGTGTTGACACCCTCGCCCCGACCGGCAATGTTACATTATAACATCCGGAACCAGCCTCGTTGCGGGACCGGATGGATGTGGGGCGTACCCGGCAATGAACTGGCTGCGATCGAAGGCAAAAAGGCTGTCGCTGCTGGCGCTGTTCGCGCTGGCGTTGCAGCTCGGCCTGTCGTTCGGGCATTTCCACAACGATCTGGCCGGTGCCAGCATCTCGGCCGGCCATCCGCAAGCTTCCACACCCGACAGCGGCGACACTCACGGCGCCCATCACGATCTCTGCGCCATCTGCTCCAGCGCGGCGATGACGAGCCATGCCGTTGCGGCGGACGCTCCGTCCCTGCTGCTGCCGCTGACCTTCGGTACCTTTCAAGCCGCCCTCGATCTTGAGTCCGTCGCACCGGACAGCCGGCGCGGCTCATTCCAGTCCCGCGCCCCTCCGCAATCCTGACTCGAACTGTTGTCCGATCCCGGTTTTTGCCGCCTGCGGCGATGACGGGACATTCGAGGTGAACCGCCCGCTCCCGCACCAGGGAATCGGCGCGGTGTCAGGATCAAAGCATCATGTCGTACAAACTTCTTCGCGCTTCACTTGCCGGTGGCTCCGCCGTCGCGATGGCGCTTCTCGTCAGCGCCGCCGCACGCTCGCAACAGGCCGATCAGCCTGCAGCGGCCGAGACCGCATTGCCGGAAATCGTGGTTCAGGCTCCGAGCCCGATCCAGCGGCCGCATCGGCATCGGGGCGAACCCGGTCGCACCACGGCCGCAGCGCCGTCCGCCGCCCCCGCGCCGAATCCGGACACCTATCCGGGTACGCTGCCGATCGTCACGGACCAGTTCGCCACCGTTACCGTGGTCCCGAACGAGGAGATCCGCCGCAGCGGCGCTGCCACCCTCGGCGACCTGCTGAACAACAAGCCCGGGATCACCGGTTCATCCTTCGCGCCCGGCGCATCAAGCCGCCCGATCATCCGCGGCCTTGATGTGAATCGCGTCGGCATTGTCGAGAACGGCATCGGCAGCAATGGCGCGTCAGATCTGGGCGAAGACCATTTCGTGCCGATCGATCCGCTGGCGACCAGTCAGGTGGAGGTCATTCGGGGACCGGCAACGTTGCGCTACGGATCGCAATCGATCGGCGGCGTGGTCAGCGCCAGCAACAACCGCATTCCGGAAACGTTGCCGTGCAGCGCGGTGCCGTCGATCCAGACCTATGGCTACAACGTCAAGGCACCGGTGCTTTCGCCCTCCAATCCCTGCGCCAGTTTCGAGACACGGAGCGCCCTGTCGAGCGTGGATCTCGGCCGCGAAGGCGGTGTGCTGCTCGATGCCGCGGGCAACAACGTCGCCATCCACGCCGACGCCTACGCCCGCAAGACCGAGGACTACAGCACACCTCACGGCATCCAGAGGAATACGGCGACGCAATCGATCGGCGGATCGGTCGGCGGCTCCTACTTCTTCGAGGGCGGCTTCATTGGCGCGGCGGTGACACAGACCAACAGCCTCTACCGAATCCCGGGCACCGAAGGCGAAGAGGTCGGTACCCGCATCGATGCGAAGCAGACCAAGGTTTCGCTGAAGGGTGACTATCATCCGGATTCCGCGGCCATCGAGGTGATCCGGTTCTGGGCCGGCGTGACCGACTACAAGCACAACGAACTCGGCCGCACCGATCCGGCGGATTTCTCCACCGATGGCGTGCGGCAGACCTTCACCAACAAGGAGCAGGAAGGCCGCGTCGAGGTGCAGTTCGCGCCGCTCGATGTCCGCTTCGCGGCGTTGACCACCGCCGTCGGCGTCCAGGCGTCGCACCAGGAACTGACGGCGCCGAGTCCCGACGATCCAGGCAGTCCGCTGAACGGATTGTGGGACCCGAACAAGAACACCAAGGTCGCCGGATATGTCTTCAACGAATTCAAATTCAGCGACGTAACCAAGGCGCAGATCGCGGGACGTATCGAGCATGTCGATCTCAGCGGCACCACGCCGGCATTCGTGCCGGACCTGTTCGATCTCAATGTCGATCCGACCGCCATCGGCGCACCCACCGCGCGCAATCTCAACTTCACGCCAAAGAGCGGAAGCATCGGCCTGATTCAGAACCTGCCGTGGAATCTGGCGGCGAGTATTACCGGGCAGTACACCGAACGCGCGCCCAAGCCGGCCGAACTGTTTTCACGCGGCGGCCACGACGCCACGACGACGTTCGATATCGGCAATCCGAATCTCGGAATCGAATCCGCGAAGTCGGTCGAAGCCGGGCTGCGTCGCGCCACCGGGCCGTTCCGCTTCGAACTGACCGGTTACTACACACGCTTCAATGGCTTCATCTACCGGCGGCTGACCGGCAATACCTGCGAGGACGTCACTTGCCAGTTCGGCGGCGGCCTCGAACTCAACCAAGCGATCTACTCCCAGCGCGACGCGATCTTCCGCGGCGGTGAATTCCAGTTCCAATACGACGTGTTGCCGGTCTGGGCCGGGCAATTCGGCGTCGAGGGACAATATGACATCGTCCGCGCCACCTTCACCGACGGCACCAACGTGCCGCGCATTCCGCCGCAGCGCCTCGGCGGCGGCATCTACTACCGGGACGCCAATTGGCTCGCGCGCGTCAACCTGTTGCATGCCTTCGCACAGAACGACGTCAGCGGAGTCGAAACGCCCACAGCCGGCTACAACAACCTGCGGGCGGAGGTGAGTTACACCACGAAACTCGCAAAGGACAGCTGGCTCGGACCGAGAGAGTTCACCTTCGGTCTGGTCGGCAACAACCTGCTCAATGACGATATTCGCAATGCCGTCGCTTACAACAAGGATCAGGTGTTGCAGCCCGGCCTCGGCGTGCGCATGTTCGCGAACGTGAAGTATTGATCTCTCTTCGCAATCCGACCTCTCCCCGCGTGCGGGGAGAGGGAGAGAAGATGTCTCCTTAGTCGGTCGTCCGCGCGAAGGTCCAGTCCGGACGGATCGCGCCGCTGACACCTGCAAACGCGTCATCGGTCAGTTCGCAAACCAGCAGCCGCGCGGGATCGACAGGCCCCGGCATGGTCGCGTGTCCCTTAGGAATGCGCTTGAAGCCGGCGCGGCTGTAATACGCTTCATCTCCGACCAGCAGCACCAGACCATGGCCCCTCGCCTTGGCATCCTTCAGCGCACGGTCGAGCAGCGCCCGTCCGACGCCCCGGTCGCGGAACGGCGGCTCCACCGTGAGCGGCCCGAGCAGCAATGCGGGCGTATTGCCGATGCAGATCGGCAGTTGCCGCACCGAGCCGACCAGCAGCGTGCCGATCCGCGCGGTGAACGACAGATCGAGCAGATGATCGACATGCTCGCGCAGCCGATAGGCGCTGAGCGCGTAGCGGCCCGGTCCGAAGGTGCGTTCGTGCAGGCGCTCGATGGCCTGCGCGTCATTGGCCGTTTCGGCCAGTATGGTCAGGGAAAGGTCGGACATGATGGACCGCAAATTAGCATCTGGCGCGGGCATGGTCCATCGGCATGAGGCGGCAATCGCGCCCGGTTGCAGGCCTTTCCGAGAACAATCTTAAAACCAGTCCTCCGTGAGCGGCCTGTTTTCCAGCACTTCCGCAATTCGTTGTCGAGTCCCCCGGGTGGTGTCCGGCGGAAGCTCCGCAATGCCGAAGAAGCCGCAGGCGACAATCTCGCGGTTCGGGTCGGGCATCCGGTCCTGCCGATACTGGCGCACGACATAGACCGCAACGTGGTCGCGCCGCGATATCCGGCGGTTGAAAAACAGGCCGTGCAGAAGAGGCTCGCCGATCATCTCGATCCGGCCTTCCTCGATGAGTTCGCGCCTGAGCGACTCCAGGAAGGTCTCGCCGGTTTCGACGCCGCCGCCGGGCAGGTGCCAGCCGGACACGTAGCTGTGCTTGACCAGAAACACGCGGTTCTCGCTGTCGAGGACGACCGCGCGTACACCAAGCGTCATGCCCCGGGCAAAGCGCCAATAGACATGAAAAACGCGCCGCAGCGCGGGCTCGAACCTCATCCGGAGACTCTGAGTGTTCATCGTGCGAGATTCCGTGCGGCCATTGTGCTATGCAGTCGCCCCACCAAAAGAAGCGATGAAAGCGTGATAACATTCCAGCCACCGACGGTCACGTTTCGATGACAGCCTTTGTGCTTGCCCACCTGTCCGATCCGCACCTCGGCCCCCTGCCGCGCCCGCGTCTGCGCGAACTCGCAGGCAAGCGCGCGATCGGTTATCTCAACTGGGAGCGCAAGCGGCACATGATTCATCGCCGCGACGTGCTCGGCGAACTGGTCGCCGACATGCACGCACAGCGGCCCGACCACATCGCCGTGACCGGCGACCTCGTCAACATCGCGCTGCCGCTGGAATTCACCGAGGCGCGCGTGTGGCTGGAAAGCGTCGGCGCTCCGGAGAACGTGTCGCTGGTGCCGGGCAATCACGACGCCTATGTGCGCGGCATCCGGGATCATTTTCCGCAGGCTTGGGCGGAGTATCTGCGCGGCGATGGTGCCGCGTCCGACAGCGACGCAGTGTTTCCCTATCTGCGGCGCAGGGGGCCGCTGGCGCTGATCGGCGTCTCAACCGCCATTCCCACCGCGCCCTTCATGGCGACCGGCCGCCTCGGACGCAAACAGCGCGACGATCTCGAACGGCTGCTGCCGCAACTGGCTGCGGAGAAACTGTTTCGCGTGCTGCTAATTCATCATCCGCCCAAGACGTCGCCCGGACGATGGGCCGCGCGGCTGCACGACTCCAACGCACTGCTGGACCTGATCGCCAGTCACGGCGTTGAACTGATCCTGCACGGCCACGACCATCGTCACGCCACGGTGTGGCTGGACGGGCCACGCGGACGCATTCCGGCGATCGGCGTGCCGTCGGCGTCCGCCATGGCGCACGGGCACAACCATCCCGCGGCGTACAATCTGTTTTCGGTGACGCGCGACGGCGATGCCTGGCGCTGCGATCATCGCGTGCGCGGTTTTGCCGACAGAACGCTCGGCGAGATCAAGGATGAACGATTGATCTAGAGCGGCTCGATCTCATCCTTCGAGGCTTGCAAGTGCTCGCACCTCAGGATGACGTTTCCTGTTTCCGTCACCCTCAGGTTCCGTAGCGAAGCGAAGGCCTCGAAGGGCGGCGGACAGAATTTGCGATCTAGATCTGCCGCAGCGCCATCACCAGCGCGAAGCCGAACAAAGCTGCAAGTCCGGCGGCGAAGCCGAACGCAAACGTCCAAAGCCCGCTATGGCGTTTCACCGGGGCCGGAGCGACAGGGGCGGCAGCCGCAGGCGCCAGCGTCACTGTCATTGCATGCTCGCGCTCGATCATGCGGCGCGCGATATAGTCGGTCACAGCATCGACCATCACCGGCACGTCATGGGATTCGGCCAGCACGATACGGCCGAAGCGGGTGTCCTGCGTGAAGCGATAGATGCGCTTGTCGCGGCCCATAGCGATATGCGCGACCGAATCGATCCACAGCCTCGGCGTGTCGCCCTGGCTGAGACCGCGATCGAACAGATCGACTCCTGCCGGAATTTCGGCGAACAGCGAATCGAGCGCCTCGTTGAGAATTTCGAGCCGGGCGACTTCGGCATCGCGCAGGTCAACTACCACGCCGGTCCGGTCGGCAGCCTCGATACGCGCCTTCCGTAGGGCGTCCCGCAGCCGGACGGTTTTGCCGCCTGATTCGCTCGAAGCGTTGTGTTCCGCCATGACCTGAAGACCTCGGGATCGATACCTTTGTTCGGACGCCCTTAATCTATCAGTAACCCTATCCCCCGCAAGCGGCGGGAAGCCGCCACTCGGCTGCCCGCAAACAAAAAAACGGCCCTGTCCGAAATCGGAACAGAGCCGCGGTAATGGGCGGGCAACGAACCCGTCCGCGAATCGTGAGATGGTCGTCAGGTGCTCGCGCGGTTCGGTTCTTCCACGATGGAGAATCGCACGCCGGCACGATGACGGTTCTCTTCGGAAACCTTCTTCCAGCAGTCCTCGGCTTCCTTGCGGGTCTTGAACGGACCCTGGACCTGGGCCGATCCTTCCACGAGCTTGTGGAAGTTCATGGATCCGAACTCCCCGCCAATGACCCAGAAGTTGCTGCCGCTCATCGTGAAGTCTCCTGCTAATCGGTCGCGCGCCTCGGCGCGGTGCCGTGGTCCTAAGCCATATCTAGTCGTGACGGCGCCGTTTGTAATGCAAATTCTGCAAGAATCCAGTGTCCCCGGTCAGTCGGACGAAAACCCGAACGGAACGTTGAGCCGCCTGTAGTCATCGGGAAGCAGTTCACGGCCGATCGGAAGCTCCGATCGCGCGGCGCATGTCGGACGATGGCAGACGCGGCATGCAACGCCAATCGGCGTCGGCGCATCGGCGCGGGGGCCGGATTCATCACTGGTATAAATCAGCTTTCCGGCATGTTCGGCGGCGCAGCCGATCGCGATGGCGCGCTCCACGCGCACGGCGCGAAACGAGCCTCCGCCTGCGGTAACCGTGCGGGCGATGGAGAAAAACCGCTGGCCGTCAGGCAGTTCCAGCCACTGCGTCACAATCTGGCGCGGGGTTTTGAAGACGCCATGAACCGACCACAGCGGACAGGCTCCGCCATGCTTTGCAAAGGGAAAGCCCGCGCCGTCGAGCAGCTTGGAAATATTGCCGGCCGGATCGACGCGGATCAAAAAGAACGGGACTTTTTCCGATCCCGGTTTCTGCAACGTCGTGATGCGATGCGCCGTCTGCTCGAAGCTCGTACCGAACTGGCGCGCCAGCGCTTCAACGTCGTAACGACGGGCCTCCGCCGCCTTTGCAAATGCGGAATACGGCATGATCAGCGCCGCCGCGGCGTAGTTCGCAAGCGACCGGTGCGCCAGCAGTTTGCCGTTCTTGGTGGTGAAGTGGCCGGCTTTCAGCGCAGCACTGATCTCCTCTTCCAATTCGAGATAAGCGACTTGCTGGGCCAACTGGAAATTGAAACTCGCGGTGTCGAGGGAATCGTCGAACAGGACTTCCTTGCGATGACGATCCAGCCGCCTGACCGAGCCAAGCATGACATCGGGCGGCAGGTGGCGAACGCGAAGATTATGGCGAACGCTGAGCCGTTCGATAAACCAGCCTGGCTCCGTTGAGCCTTGCAGAATACGTTCGGCCGCGTCGTCGATATCCGCGAAGTTGTTTCGGCGGGCGGCCAGAAACCGCCGGACTTCTGCAACCGGATCGTTGACGTCCAGGCCGCCCCGGCCCGAACGCGATGTCGTCCCCGTCAGCCCGGGGCCTTTGCGATCGGCCAGCGCGAGCTGCTCCTCACGGTAGGCCGTGTAGAGCCGCAGAAACGCCTCTGCCAGCCCCGGATAGCCGATTGCGATGTCGCTGATTTCAAGCGACGGGATATCGATGTCGGCAAACATCGGCTCCTTGAGAACCGCTTGCATGCGCGCCGTGTAGTCGGCGCCGCCATCGCCGGCGAGATCCGCCAGATCAATCTTGTACGTGCGGGCCAGACGAAGCAGCATGTCCGCCGTCACCGGCCGCTGATTGCGCTCCAGAAGCGCCACGTAGGGCGCAGAGATGTCCAGATCGGCCGCCATATCGGCCTGCGTCAGCCCGAGATCGCGACGCAATCGCCTCAATCGGGGGCCCATAAAAACCGAGCGGATTGCTGCTGTCGCCATGGCTGTCATCCTGCCAAATCGTCCGGATTTGTAAGATTATTACAGCATTACAACGAATGTTTGTAAAGTCTGACAAGCTATCTTCGTAACCTCTGGCGGTTGGCCCCGCAGTGCGTTCAAACATTGGCAACTTCACAAGGGACCACCACCATGAATTATCAAACGCGCAATATCACCGACCAAGCGATCCTGGGGCCCTCCTCCTATCAGAGCGAGATCGAGGCGGCTGAAGCCCTCCTTAAGGACAAGTCCACCTGGAACGGCGTTTCCGCCGAAGCCGTGGCGCGCATGCGCCTGCAGAACCGCTTCAAGACTGGCCTGGACGTCGCCCGCTACACCGCGGCGCTGATGCGCGCCGACATGGCCGCCTACGATGCGGACCCCACCAAGTACACCCAGTCGCTGGGTTGCTGGCATGGCTTCGTCGCGCAGCAGAAGCTGATCTCGATCAAGAAGCACTTCGGCGGCAAGACCGACCGCCGCTACCTCTATCTGTCGGGCTGGATGATCGCAGCACTGCGCTCCGAGTTCGGTCCGCTTCCGGACCAGTCCATGCACGAGAAGACCTCGGTGCCTGCGCTGATCGAAGAGCTCTATACGTTCCTGCGTCAGGCCGACCAACGCGAACTCAACGACATCTTCCGCGAACTCGACGCCGCGCGTAAGGCCGGCGACAAGGCCAAGGAAACCGCGCTGATCGAGAAGATCGACAATTTCCAGACCCACGTTGTGCCGGTGATCGCCGACATCGACGCAGGCTTCGGTAATGCTGAAGCGACCTATCTGCTCGCCAAGAAGATGATCGAGGCGGGCGCATGCGCCCTGCAGATCGAAAACCAGGTGTCCGACGAAAAGCAGTGCGGCCATCAGGACGGCAAGGTGACTGTGCCGCACGAAGTGTTCCTGGCCAAGATCCGCGCCTGCCGCCACGCGTTCCTCGAACTCGGCGTGGAAGACGGCGTCATCGTGACCCGCACCGATTCGCTCGGCGCCGGCCTCACGCAGCAGATCGCTGTCAGCCATCAGCCGGGCGATCTCGGCGACCAGTACAACAGCTTCCTCGACTGCGACGAAGTCGATGCGTCGAAGATCGGCAACGGTGACGTCATCATCAGCCGCAACGGCAAGCTGCTGCGTCCGAAGCGCCTGGCGAGCAATCTGTATCAGTTCCGCGCTGGCACGGGTGAAGATCGCTGCGTGCTCGACAGCATCACTTCGTTGCAGAACGGCGCCGACCTGCTCTGGATCGAAACCGAGAAGCCGAATATCGCGCAGATCGCCGGAATGGTCGACAGGATCCGCGAGGTGATCCCGAACGCCAAGCTGGCCTACAACAACTCGCCGTCGTTCAACTGGACGCTGAACTTCCGCTGGCAGGTCTATGATGCCTGGAAGGCTGAAGGTAAGGACGTGAGCAAGTACAATCGCGCCGAACTGATGAAGGTGGAATACGACGATACCCCGCTGGCGAAGGAAGCCGACGAGTTGATCCGCACCTTCCAGGCGGATTCGGCCAAGCGCGCCGGCATCTTCCACCACCTGATCACATTGCCGACCTATCACACCGCGGCTTTGTCGACCGACAACCTCGCGCGGGAATACTTCGGCGAACAGGGCATGCTTGGATATGTGAAGAATGTTCAACGCGCGGAAATCCGCCAGGGCATCGCCTGCGTTCGGCATCAGAACATGGCCGGCTCTGACATCGGCGACGATCACAAGGAATACTTCGCCGGCGAGGCAGCGCTGAAGGCGGGCGGCGCTCACAACACGATGAACCAGTTCGGCTAACGAACGGGCACGACACAATCACGAAAACGGAATGCCCGGCCTCAAGCCGGGCATTTTCGTTTGCGGCGGTAAACCTCATGCATCGTTCTGGCGAAAACCGTCCACTTATGTTGGAGTAAGGACGGGGTTATGCCGTCTGTCTTCCGTATGACCTGCTTGCCTTCTCAACACGTGGTCCCGATGCCGCTTTCCTCGCTCCTGCGCTCCGTCTCCGCTCTTTTCATCGCCCTTGGTCTTTTCACAGCGCCGGCCTTTGCCCAAAGTGGCGCGCGCTGCCACGGCGGCCAGAGCTTCGATCAGTTCCTCGCAACGCTGAAGCAGGACGCGGTCGCCGCCGGCGTATCGCAACGCGCCATCGCGGCAGCCTCGCCCTACATGGTCTACGATCAGGGCATCGTGAACCGCGACCGCGGCCAGCGCGTGTTCGGCCAGATCTTCACCGAGTTCTCAGGCCGCATGGCGTCGGAAGGCCGGAGGGTTCGCGGCCAGCAACTCATCCAGACCCACGCGCAGGCTTTCGCGCGCGCCGAGAAGGAGTACGGCGTTCCGCCCGCCGTCATCACTGCGTTCTGGGCGCTGGAAAGCGACTTTGGCGCAGTGCAGGGCAAGCTGCCGACGCTACGCTCGCTGGTATCGCTGGCTTACGACTGCCGGCGCTCGCAGATGTTTCACGACGAGACCATCGCTGCGCTGAAGATCATCGACCGCGGCGACCTGTCCGCCGCAGAGATGATCGGCTCATGGGCCGGTGAACTCGGCCAGACGCAATTTCTGCCGCGGCATTATTACGATTATGCCGTCGACTACGACGGCAACGGGCATCGCGATCTACTTCACAGCGCGCCCGACGTGATCGGCTCGACCGCCAACTACATCGCGACCGGACTGAAATGGCGGCGCGGCGAACCCTGGCTGCAGGAAATTCGCGTGCCGGCAAACCTGCCATGGGACCAGGCCGATCTCACCGTCAAACATCCGCGCTCGAAATGGGCCGCCTGGGGCGTGACCTATGCCGACGGCCGGCCGCTTCCGAACGATAATCTGCCTGCTTCGGTACTTCTGCCGATGGGACGCACCGGACCGGCGTTCCTCGCCTATCCGAACTTTGCGGCTTACACCGAATGGAATAACTCGCTGATCTACTCGACGACGGCTGCGTATCTCGCCACGAGAATCGCAGGCGCCGCTCCGATGCGAAAGCCCGCGGCACCGGTCGCGCAATTGCCGTTCAACGAAATCAAGGAATTGCAGCAACTGCTGGCACGGCAGGGGTTCAACGTCGGCAAGATCGACGGCATTCTCGGCCAGCAAAGCCGCATTGCGGTCAAGACCATGCAGATAAAATACGGCCTGCCCGCCGATTCATGGCCGACCGCCGAACTGCTGGCGCACATGCGCGGCGTGCCGCGCTGATTTTCACGTCCGCTCGTCCTTGCAAGCGGACGGAGAACAGTTACATCGGGCCAGCCTGTTTCACGGCAAGATTTTTCCCTGAAAGGTTACCCATGTCATTTTACGACGGTTCGGCTCCGGTCTTCATCCATACGCTGACGGCACTCTCAGCCATTCTCGCCAAGGCAGAGGCCCACGCAAAAGAAAAAGCGATCGATCCGGACGTGCTGCTGAACGCGCGGCTGTATCCGACGATGTATCCCTTCAAACGGCAGGTGCAGGCCGCCTGCGACGCTGCGGGCCGAGGCTGTGCCCGCTTTGCTCAGCTCGACGTGCCGTCATTTCCCGACACCGAAACGACCTTCGCAGAATTGCATGCCCGGATCGAAAAGGTCGTGAGCAATATCAAGGCTATCGAACCTTCGAAATTCGAAGGCGGGGAAAAGCGCGAGATCACATTTCCCAGTGGCCCGAACCAGACCAAAACCGTCACCGGCCAGCAGTATCTCAACCATATGGCGCTGCCGAATTTCTTTTTTCATTGCACAACCGCCTATGACATCCTGCGTCACAACGGTGTCGAACTGGGCAAGCGTGATTTTCTCGGTGCATGACGCAAGTTGCCCGGCTTCAGTGCAACTGGACGATCGGCAGCAGCCTTCAACTCTCAAGGGTTGGGATGAAAGGCGGTTTGTGCCGTCTTTCATCCAATGCCAAATGAATTATCCTGCGCAGCTTCGTAAAGCCGCCGGACAACCGAGGCATGTCAGCCATTCAGCACGGCTAAATCGGGAACATTCAATCGGCTGTGACTTGCGTTTTCCGGAACGCGGTACTTACATGCATCTGCATTAAAACCGTTTTTCAGGAAAGAGCTGCCATGTCCGCTTCCAAACTTTTCGAGCCGTACAAACTCGGTGCCGTCACGCTGACCAATCGCGCCGTCATGGCCCCGCTGACGCGCAACCGCGCCGTCGCTGGCTTCGTCCCCAATCCGCTCGCCGTCGAATATTACGGCCAGCGTGCGTCGGCCGGCCTTCTCATCACCGAAGCGAGCCAGGTCTCGCAGCAAGGTCAAGGTTATCAGGACACACCCGGCATCTATACCAAGGAACAGATCGCGGGCTGGCGCAAGGTCACGGACCGCGTTCACGAACGCGGCGGCCACATCTACATTCAGCTCTGGCATGTCGGACGCATTTCTCATACGTCGCTGCAGCCCAACGGCGGCGCGCCTGTCGCGCCTTCCGCTATCCGCGCCAACGGCAAGACCTTCGTCGGCGGCACCTTTGCCGATGTGTCCGAACCGCGCGCGCTTGAACTCGGCGAAATTCCCGGCATCATCGACAGCTTCAAGCGTGCATCGGCCAATGCGCTGGAAGCCGGCTTCGACGGCGTCGAAATTCACGGCGCGAACGGCTATCTGCTCGACCAGTTCGCCAAGGACGGCGCCAACAAGCGCACCGATGCCTACGGCGGATCGATCGAGAACCGCGCGCGGCTGATGGTGGAGGTCTCGAAAGCCGTCGTCGCCGAGGCCGGCGCCAACCGCACCGGCATCCGCATTTCGCCGGTGACGCCCGCCAACGATGTGTCAGACAGCAACCCGCAGCCGCTGTTCGATCACATCGTCGATCAGCTCAATGCGCTGAAGCTTGTGTATATCCACGTCATCGAAGGTGCGACCGGCGGCCCGCGCGACAACGCGCCCTTCGATTACGACAGCCTGCGCAAGCGCTTCAGCGGCACCTACATCGCCAACAACGGTTACGACTTCAAGCTTGCCACCGACGTGCTGGAGAAGAACAAGGCCGACCTGATCGCGTTCGGCAAGCTGTTCATCTCCAACCCCGATCTCGTCGAACGGCTGAAGCTCGGCGCACCGCTGAATGCCTTCGACAAGGCGACGTTCTATGGCGGCGGCGCCAAGGGCTATACGGATTATCCGGCGCTCGGCCAACAGGCCGCAGCCGAATAAGAATTTGATCGCTGGAATCAAAAGGCCGGGAGCGATCCCGGCCTTGTTCGTTACGGCGGCTGTTTATGCGGGAAGCGGCTCAAGCTGCCCGGCCAGAAACCGCGTGGCAGCGCGCTCTGCGTCCCGCGCGTTCTTGAAAACCCTGCCATCGAGCGGATTGAACTTGTGCACGGCTGCGAAGAAACGAAAGCCGGACTTCTCACGCACAACGATACCGGCGGCTTCAGAACTGACTTCGATGATGTAGGTGTCCGACATGCTTCTTATCCCGTGCCCGTCCTATGGGTTCCTTACGCGCACTAACTCCGCAAGGCTGAAAAAGTTTCAGCCTGCCTACACCCGTCTCTCTAATTGATATGCACATCCCGGGCCAACGCCGAACGCCTGTATTCCGGTCGAGATGATCCGAAAACGAACGTTCGCTGACTCCTGCATGTGCAACCCGCCGAACCTGTAGGCGCTTCACGCGACAGTTTTATAACCAGAATGGAAATGCTGGAAGACGAGCACCCGCACTCCGGCAAAATAGCAATGCCGGTTGTGCAAAACGCCATAAATCGGGACGAAAGAACTCGCGCAGCCGCCGCGCTTGCGAAAAATAGCCTAGCGGTCTGGAAGAAAAGCAGCGTTCAGGCGCTAACTGGGGGCGAGCCCTGGCCAATTGGCTGTGGGTGACCATGATCATCCACCGCGACATAGGTGTAGTTCCCGTCGGTCACCAAAATCGTCTGTGATTCGTTGCGCCGCTGCACCCAGGCTTCAATATGCACGGTGATCGAGGTGCGGCCGACGCGCACAGTGCTGGCGTAAACCGATACCACATCGCCGACATAGACCGGTTTGCGGAACGTCATCGCGTCGATCGCCACCGTGACGTTGCGGCTTTGCGTCGTCTTGTACGCGAAGATGCTTCCGGCGAGATCCATCTGGCTGAGCAGCCAGCCGCCGAAGATGTCGCCGCTCTGGTTGGTGTCGGCGGGCATCGCCAGTGTGCGGATCGATAGCTCGCCCTGCGGCCCGTCGGGCGCAGGTACAGCGTGAACGGGCGCATCAGCCATCGATAAAGTCCATCAAAAAAATCTTGTTCACGCGAACGTATCCCAACCGGCATCCGATTTGAAGCGGTCGCCGAACTTGGCTTCCAGCGCCTTCAGCGCCGCGACGACATTCGCGGCACCGCGCGTGCGCGCATAGTTCAGCGGCCCGCCGCGAAACGGCGCGTAGCCGGTGCCGAAGATCATGGCCCCGTCGACGACGTCGCCGTTCTCGACAATGCCTTCGCGCAGGCAGGCGACGCAGACATTCGACATCGGCAGCACGAGGCGGTCGATCATCTCGTCGGTCGGCTGCACCGGTGACGGCGTCTTGACGGCACGGCCATCCTTCCATTCGTAGAAACCCTTGCCGGTCTTGCGGCCGAGTTCGCCCTTCTTGACCTTGTCGCGCAGCCAGTCCGGCGCAGGCGGCAGCGCCGCTTCGCCGAATTTCGCGCGCAGCATATCGCCGACGGCCAGGCAAATATCGAGCCCGACCTGATCGGCCAACTCAATTGGTCCCATCGGCATGCCGAATTTCTCGGCGGCGGCGTCGATCACAGCCTTGTCCACCTTCTCGTCCAGCATCACCATCGCTTCAAGCATGTACGGCGTCAGCGCGCGGTTCACGAGGAAACCCGGCGAACTTTTCACCGGCAGCGGCAGGCGGTCGATGGCGCCGACGAATTTCAACGCCGTCGCCAGCGCCTGCGGATCGACGCCATCGTGGCTCACGACCTCGACAAGCTGCAACCGCGACACCGGATTGAAGAAATGCAAGCCCAGCAGCCGCTGCGGATTTTTCAGCGTGGTGCGCAGATCCTGCAAGGGAATGCTGGATGTGTTGGTAGCAAGAATCGCGCCCGGCTTCATGATCGGCTCGAGGCCCGCATAAACCTTCTGCTTGAGTCCGAGATTTTCCGGCACCGCCTCGATGATGAGATCGGCGTTGCGCACGCCGTCGCCGTTCAGGTCCGGGATCAGCCGGTCCAGCGCATCGCGCAAATCGGTCTTCCTGCGAATGATCTTGCCGAACAGATCCGCCGCCCGCTTGATCGCGCCGGCAATCGCCTCCGGCTTCATGTCCGCCAGCGTCACGCGCAGGCCCTGATTGGCGCACCACGCCGCGATGTCGCCACCCATCGCGCCCGCGCCGATGACATGAACCTGTTTCACGGTATTCCGTCCGTCGGCGAGTTTCTTCATCTGCTCGCGCAGAAAGAACACGCGGATCAGGTTCTGCGCCGTCGGCGTCACCATCAGACTGGCGAATGACGGCTTTTCAGCGCTGAGCATCGCCGCGCGGTCGCCGCCGTGATTCTCCCACAGATCGACCAGCGCATAAGGCGCGGGATAATGCTCCTTTGGCGCGGTCTTTGCCGCCTCGCCGCGCATGCGGTTGGCCAGCAGCCCGCGCACCGGGCCGAAGTTCATTGCCTTTGCCAGCAGGCCCTGCTTGTGGCGTCGCAGCCGGCCAAAGATCGCGTCCTTCACAGCACCGCGCACATGGCGTTCCTGCGTCACCGCGTCCACAAGCCCCAGCGACTTCGCCTTGCGGGCATCGATGGTCTTGCCGGTCAGCATCAGGGTCATCGCCTCTAACGGATTGACCAGATGCGTGAAACGCGCGGTGCCACCGAGGCCCGGGTGCAGGCCGAGCATCACTTCAGGGAATCCGAACCGGGCGTTGTCGATGGCGATGCGCGTATTGCAGGCCAACGCAATCTCGAGGCCGCCCCCAAGGCAGAAGCCGTGGATCACGGCAACGCTCGGAATCTTCAGCGCTTCGAGCCGATCTACCACCGCATGGGCCTTGGCCATTTCGGTCTCGACCATCTGCGCGTCGGTCGCGCCGCGAAACTCGTTGACGTCTGCGCCTGCGATGAAGCCGGACTTCTTTGCGGAGCGCACCACGAGACCCGCCGGGCGCTCGATTTCCAGCGTGCCGACGATCTGGCCGAGTTCCTCGATCACATCGCCCGACAGCGTATTGGCGCTGGCTCCTGCACGGTCGAACAGCAGCCACGCGATGCCCTCGGCGTCACGGGTCAGCTTGAAATGCTTGTAAGGCCCAGCGGCGGGCTCCGGCCCGAGTTCGAGCACGCGATCCTTGAGAACGTCCATGATCCGTGAGTCCATGTCCGTTCCCTCACACTGTCTCGATCAGCATCGCGCCGCCAAGCCCGCCGCCGATGCATTCGGTGGCGATGCCGCGCTTGGTGCCGAGCCGTTTCATGGCGTTCACCAGATGCAGCACGATGCGGTTGCCGCTGGTGCCGACCGGGTGGCCGAGACTGATCGCGCCGCCATCGACATTGAGCTTTGTCTGGTCGATTGCGCCCGCCGCGCCGTCAAGACCGAGCACCTCGCGGCAGAACTTGTCGTCGTTCCAGGCGGCAAGGCATCCGAGCAATTGCGAGGCGAAGGCCTCGTTGATTTCCCATGTGTCGATGTCCTGCAAACTGAGCTTGTTGCGTTTCAGCAATTCTGTTGAAGACAGCACCGGCCCAAACCCCATGATGGCGGGATCGAGACCCGCCCACTGGCTGTCGACAATGATCGCCTTCGGCTTGAGGCCATATTTGTTGACGGCATCTTCCGAGGCAAGAATCGTCCAGCACGCGCCATCGGTGATCTGCGACGAGTTGCCCGGCGTCACCTGTCCCCACGGCCGCTCGAATGCCGGCTTCAGTCTGGCGAGCTTGTCCACGGACGAATCCGGCCGCACGCCGTCGTCGTGATCGTAGAATTTGCCGTCGCGGGCAAACGCGGTTTCGACCTCGCCTTTCAGATAGCCGTGCTCCTGTGCGTAAGCCAGCCGCCGATGGCTTTCCACCGAATAGGCATCGGCCTGCTCGCGCGTCACGCCCATCAGATGCGCGACGACCTCTGCCGTCTGCCCCATGTTCAGATCGGTAATCGGATCGGTCAGCCCACGCTCAAGGCCGATGATCGGCTTGAAGTAGGACGGCCGCGCTTTCAGGAATGCCGCAATCCGCGTCAGCGAATCCCTGGCACCGGCGAATTTCGCAAACCAGCGCACACCGGATTGCGGAAACACCAGCGGCGCGTAGCTCAACGCCTCCGCGCCGCCTGCCAATATCATGTCGGCCTTGCCCGCTTCGATATAACGGTAAGCCGTGTCGATCGACTGCATGCCTGAGCCGCAATTGATCTGTACGGTAAACGCCACCATGCGCTCACCCATACCAAGGCGCAGCGCCGCAACGCGCGCCGGATTCATTTCGTCGGCGATGACATTGACGCAGCCGAGGATGACCTGATCGAACGCGCCCGGCGCGAACGGCTGCCGCGCCAATAATGGCCGCCCGGCCTGAACCGCAAGATCGACCGGGGTGAACGGCCCCGGCCCGCCTTGGGCTTTCAGAAACGGCGTGCGCGCTCCGTCGATAATATAAACCGGACGCGCCATCAGCTTGCAGCCCGATCCGGCGAGGTCTGTTTGAGATCAGGCTGCTTGAGGTCTTGCCGCTTCCTGTAGATCGGCGACAGCGCCTCCGGCGCGAAGTCGTCGACCTCGATCACCAAGGCGACCGCCTCGTGCGCCGCCTTGATCTTCTCGCCTTCCTCGGCGGTGATGACGCCCTTCTTCAGGGCCTCGCTCCAGTTTCGGATGCGCGCTGAGTGCATTTTCTTCTCGATCGGGGCATTGGCCGTGACCAGCAGGAACGCCCGCTCCAGCCGCGCCAGCGGACCATCGTCGTTGGCGTGATAGAGTCCTTCCGTC
Organism: Bradyrhizobium sp. G127; assembly: GCF_021502575.1. Classification (NCBI taxonomy): domain Bacteria; kingdom Pseudomonadati; phylum Pseudomonadota; class Alphaproteobacteria; order Hyphomicrobiales; family Nitrobacteraceae; genus Bradyrhizobium; species Bradyrhizobium sp. G127. The sequence goes on along the minus strand of NZ_JAKFGN010000003.1, from coordinate 548,798 downwards.
AGACGATCGCGTACCGCGCCCGGCTCAAGGATTAGTTGCGCACAGCGTTGCACCACCTTGTCCGAGGGGCCGAGCGGATTGGCGCCGAGCGGCTGGATCAGGAATTTCAGGATCACGCCGACGAAGCGGTTCGGCAGGTTCGCCATCACTTCGGCCAGCCTGTTCTCGATGGTGCGGATGCCATTCGCCATCACCCACTCAAGTGCGGCAAAATCCGCCTCCTGACGGCCTTCGTCCTCCCAGCGCTTCAGCGCGGCCGAGAGCAGATAAAGTTCGGAGAGAATGTCGCCCAGCCGCGCCGACAGCATTTCCTTGCGCTTCAGCGCGCCGCCCAGCGTCAGCAGCGCCATGTCGGAGCAGAGCGCGAACGCGGCCGAGTAGCGCGACAACTGGCGATAGTAACCGGTCGCGGCCCCGGCATCCGGCGCAGGCGCGAACGCGCCGCCTGTCCAGCTTCGGCCCCAGGCGCGGAAGACGTTGCCGACGGCGTGGCCGACGTGCTTCCAGAATGCGGTATCGAAATCAGCCAGACCCTTCTTCCGGTCAGGTTCGCTGATCGCGTTCATCTCCTGCAACAGATAGGGATGCGCCCGAACCGATCCTTGCCCGAACACGATCAGGTTACGGGTGAGGATGTTCGCACCTTCCACTGTTATCGCCACCGGCACCGATCGATAGAGACTGCCCATGTAGTTCTGCGGGCCGTCGATCACGGCCTTGCCGCCGTGAATGTCCATCGCGTCATCGACCACAATGCGCAGACGCTCGGTGGCATGCAGCTTCATGATTCCGGAAATCACCGCCGGATGGATGTGCTGATTGAGCGCAGCGCAGGTCAGCCGCCGCGCGGCGTCGAGTTGATAAGCCGTGCCGGCGATCCGCGCCAGCGGCTCCTCAATGCCTTCGAACTTCGCAATCGGCACGTGGAATTGCTCGCGGATGCGCGCATAGGCCCCGGTGGCGCGCGCGCAATAGGCCGCGCCTGCCGACGATTGCGACGGCAATGAGATGCCGCGGCCCGCCGCCAGTGCCGTCATCAGCATCTTCCAGCCCTGACCGATGCGCTCCTGTCCGCCGATGATGTAGTCCATCGGAATGAAAACGTCCTTGCCCCAGTTCGGGCCATTCTGGAACACCTGCATCGCGGGAAGATGGCGATGGCCGATGGTGACGCCCGGCAGATCGGTTGGGATCAGCGCGACCGTGATGCCGAGTTCTTCTTCATTGCCGATCAGGTGATCCGGATCGTAGGCCTTGAAGGCGAGGCCAAGCAGTGTCGCCACCGGACCGAGCGTGATGTAACGCTTGTGCCAGTTCAGCCGCAGGCCAAGCGTTTCCCTGCCGTTGAACGTGCCTTTGCAAATGATGCCGGTGTCGATCATCGACGCGGCGTCGGAGCCCGCTTCAGGACTGGTCAGGCCGAAGCACGGAATTTCACGGCCTTCGGCGAGGCCCGGCAGCCACCTGTTGCGCTGCTCGTCAGTGCCAAACTGCATCAGCAGTTCGCCCGGCCCGAGCGAATTTGGCACCATCACTGTGACCGCAGCCGTCACCGAGCGCGACGAGATTTTCCGCACCACTTCGGAATGGGCATACGGCGAGAAGCCGAGACCGCCATAGTCCTTCGGAATAATCATGCCCATGAATTTGTTGCGCTTGATGAAGTCCCAGACGTCCGGCGGCAAATCGCGCCACTCCCAGTTGACCTTCCACTCGTCAACCATGGCGCAGAGCTCTTCAACGGGCCCATTCAGGAACGCCATCTCCTCATCGGTCAGCCTGGCCGGCGCGACCGCCAGCAGCTTTGACCAGTCGGGCGTGCCCGTGAACAGATCGGCGTCCCACCAGACGTCGCCGGCCTCTAGCGCCTCGCGCTCGGTGTCGGACATCGGCGGCAGCGCCTTGTGCGCCCACGCATAGATGGGACGGGTGATGAGGTCGCGGCGGAGGGAAAAGCTCATGAGAGGATCCTTTTGCCGGGTTCAGAACAGCCAGCGATGACAGCAACCAAAATGCTAGCTGTTCGGATTTGGAAAACAACTTCGATGTTATGCCGCGTTTGACGCGAAAGTCCCCGAAAACAATTACGGTTCAATAACCTGAAGCCCGGCGCAACGTTCCCGCCAACTGCCTGAACAACCAGGCGGATCACCGAGACTTGAGGCTGCGACACGCGACCCCACGCCGTTACCGGGGCCGCACCATTTCAAACATCATCTCGGGCGTAACCTGCAAATAGTCGCCCATCCGCCCGGCGCGCAGGATCGGATAGGCTTCGGCGGTCTGGTAGACGCCGTCCTTGATCAGGCTCTTGTCGATGTAGACCGCGACAACCTCGCCAAAGGTCACCCAGGCATCGGCCTTTTTGCCGTCCGCGCCCTGAAGCTGGATCATCTGGGTGAACTTGCACTCGAACGAAACGAGGCTCTCGCCGACTCGCGGCACGCCGACCTTGCGCGATGGCGCCTTGGTCAATCCCGAAAGGGTGAACTCGTCCGTCTCGTGCGGCACGGTCGCCGACGTCATGTTCATCTGCCCGGCGACATGCTTGGTCACCAGATTCCAGGTGAACTCCCCGGTTTCCTGGATATTGGACACGCTGTCCTTCCAGCCGGTCGAGGAAAACCCGATGATCGGCGGTACATAGCAGAACGCGTTGAAGAAGCTGTAGGGAGCGAGATTGACGTGACCCTTGGCGTCTTGGGACGCGATCCAGCCGATCGGCCGGGGGCCAACAATGGCATTGAACGGATCGTGCCTTAGGCCATGGCCCTGGGAAGGTTCGTAATAGTAGAAATCGCCTGAAGAACTATCCAAAGAACTAGTCATGAGTAACTTTGCCCGCACCGCTGTTGTCCGGCACCGTACCGGATGCGCTCAAGGTAAGCGCCGCGAGGACAAAGTCTATCATTTGATCGAGGGTCGGCCCCGGCTTGTTGGCACACTGCTCGATCAACTGAGGGTGAAAGAAACGAATCATCCCGGTGCAGGTGCTTTTCGCCGCGAGTTCGATGTCGGCCACCTTGAACACACCGGTCTTTACCCCTTCCGCGATGACAGCCGCGATGGCCACGGTAATGCGCTCGATATGGGCCTCACAAACATCCCAGCTTTCTTCCATGGCGACGGCGACCATCTCGTGGATCTTGGCATCGCCGACGAAGCGCTCGGCGTTCATCCGGCTGACGGTCGCCAGCAGCTCGCGCATCCGCGTCACCGGATGCGTCGTCTTGCTCGCAATCGCCTCGGCTTCAGCCTCCACTTCACCCATCAGCCGACGGGCGACGCCCTCATGAATCGCCTTCTTTGAATGGAAGAAACGATAGACGTTGGCCGGCGACATCTTCAGCGTCTTGGCGATATCCGCGACCGTGGTCTTGAGATAGCCGATCTCGCGAAACAGCCGTTCGGCTGTCTCGAGAATACACCTTCGCCTTTCCGAATCCGTGTCTTCGTGCAGCAGTGTCATAATCGCGATCTTTGTCTCTTACTCGGCAGCGTGAGCAAGCGGGGGCGCATGTCGAAGCTGCTCCGGCTCGGTGGACGCGGCGGGCTGCGCCTCACCCGGGCCGCGTTCGTCGAGACTCTTTCTGAACCATAGCGCATAGAGGCCGGGCAAGAACAGCAGGGTCAGGAATGTTGCAACGAACAATCCACCCATGATGGTGATGGCCATCGGGCCCCAGAAGGCCGACCGCGACAGCGGAATCATCGCCAGAATCGCCGCCAGCGCGGTCAGAACCACCGGCCGGGCGCGGCGCACCGTGGCCTCGACGATGGCCTCGCGCCGGGTCAGACCGTGGGAGACGTCGGTTTCGATCTGATCAACCAGAATCACCGAATTGCGCATGATCATGCCGGCCAGCGCGATCAGGCCCAGCAGAGCCACGAAACCGAATGGACTGTTGGCGACGTTGAGACCCAGCGACGCACCGACAATGCCGAGCGGCGCCGTCAGGAAAACCAGGACCAGCCGCGAGAAGCTCTGCAGCTGGATCATCAGCAGCGTCAGCATGCCGATCACCATCAGCGGGAACAGCTTGTTGATCGAAGCATTGCCCTTCTCGGATTCCTCGATCGCACCGCCGATCTCGATGCGATAGGCCGGCTGCAGGCTGTTGCGGATGCCTTGCAGCTTCGGCCAGATCGCATTGGTGACGTCGGGTGCCTGCACGCCGTCGACAATATCCGCACGCACGGTGATCGCCATGTCGCGGTTGCGCCGCCACAGGATCGGCTCTTCGTGGGCGTATTCGATCTTGGCGATCTGCGCCAGCGGCACGGCAACGCCGCCCCGCGAATAGATCGTGAGATCGCCGACGCGGCCGAGATCGAGGCGCTCCGATGGAACGGCGCGAGCGACCACGCCGACCTTTTCGATGCCGTCGCGCAGCGTGGTCACCTGCACGCCGGAAATCAGCATCGCCAGCGATTGCGAGATGTCCTGCGGCGTCAGACCCAGCGCTCGCGCGCGGTCCTGATCGACGGCGAGCTTGAGGTAAGGCGTCTGCTCGTTCCAGTCGAGATGCGGATCGACAGCGCGCTTCTCGGTGCGCATGACCTCACGCACCTTGTAGGCGATGTCGCGGACGGTCGTGGTATCGGGACCGACCACACGGAACTGCACCGGGAAGCCGACCGGCGGACCAAAATTGAACCGGTCGACGCGCACTCGCGCTTCGGACAGCGCGCCGTCGGCCACGGCCTTTTCGATCTTGGTCTTGATGCGCTCGCGCGCTGCGACGTCCTTCGACACGATCACCGTTTCCGAGAACGCCTCGTTCGGCAGTTGCGGGTTGAGGCCGAGCCAGAAACGCGGCGAACCCTGGCCGACATAGGTCGTATAGGTCACGATATCCTTGTCGTCCTTGAGCAGCGCTTCCGCCTTCTTCACGCTTTCCTTGGTGACGTTGAACGCGGTGCCTTCCGGCAACCGCAACTGCAGGAACAGTTCAGGCCGCTCCGACAGCGGGAAAAACTGCTGCTGCACATGACCGAAGCCGACGATTGAAATTACGAACACGCCGATGGTCGCCAGCACCACCGTGCCGCGGCGGCGCACACACCATTCGATCACGCGGCGCAGACCGCGGTACATCCGCGTCTCGTAGATCGCATGCGGATCGTGGTTATGCTTGCCCTTGGCGAAGTCCGGCAGCAGCTTGACGCCGATATAGGGCGTGAAAATCACCGCGACGAACCACGACGCCACCAGCGCAATCGCCACCACCCAGAAAATGCCGCCGGCATATTCACCGACGGACGAATTGGCAAAGCCGATGGGGAGGAAGCCAACGGCCGTGACCAGCGTCCCCGTGAGCATCGGAAACGCAGTTGATTCCCAGGCAAAGGATGCCGCCTTCACGCGGTCCCATCCCTGCTCCATCTTCACCACCATCATCTCGACCGCGATAATGGCATCGTCCACCAGAAGGCCGAGCGCGATGATGAGCGCGCCAAGCGTGATGCGATGCAGGTCCATGCCCATCGCGTTCATGACGATGAAGACGATCGCCAGCACCAGCGGCACCGACAGCGCCACCACGATGCCGGTGCGCCAGCCGAGCGCGAGAAAACTCACAAACAGAACGATGGCCAATGCTTCGACAAAAGAGCGAACGAACTCGCCCACTGCATGCTCGACCACCTGCGGCTGATCGGCGATCTGGTCGATGTTGAATCCCTGCGGCACCGCCGCCATGAACTGCGCGGTGGCCTTCTTGATGGATTCGCCAAGCTCCAGAATATTGGCGCCCTTCGCCATCACCACGCCGATGCCGATAGCGGGCTTGCCTTCCTGACGGACCTGATAGTCCGGCGGATCGACGAAACCGTGCGTCACGGTGGCGATGTCGCCGAGGCGGAATACGCGGCCGTTGCCTTCCACCGGCGTTTCCGCCACCGCCTTGACGCTGTCATAGGCGCCGGTGACGCGCAGTGGCACCCGCTGCGACGAGGTCTCGACGGTGCCAGCGGGCACCACGGCATTCTGCTTGGCGAGCGAATCGAACAGCGCCTGCGTGGTGATGCCGAGCGTCGCGAGCTTGGCGTGGGAAAACTCGACGAACACGCGTTCGTCCTGCGTGCCGTAGAGATTGACCTTGGTCACGTCCGGCGTTTTCAAGAGATGCTGGCGCAGGCCCTCAGCCACTTTCTTGAGCTGGGCATAGTCCGCGCCGTCGCCGGTCAGCATATAAAGAATGGAATCGACGTCGCCGTATTCGTCGTTGATATTCGGCCCGATCAGACTTGAAGGCAGGTCGCTACGAATATCGCTCAGCTTCTTGCGCAACTGATAGAAAAGCTGCGGTACTTCCTTCGCGGGCGTGTTGTCCTTGAACGCGAGCTGCATCGCCGTGAATGAAGGCTTGGTGTAGGTCGTCACCTTGTCGAAGTAAGGCAGTTCCTGCAGCTTCTTCTCGATCCGGTCAGCGACCTGCGCCTGCATTTCAGCCGCGGTAGCGCCGGGCCAGATCGCATTGATGATGACGACCTTGATGGTGAAGGACGGGTCTTCCGCGCGGCCGAGCCGCTCATAAGAGAAGAAACCCGCGATGCCGAGCATCACGATGAAGAACAGGATCAGGGTGGGATGCGCCACCGCCCATGCGGAGAGATTGAATCGCTTCATCGGTCTCTCCTCGAAATCAGAATGACAACGACGAGACGACCCGGACCTTCTGGGCCGGATCGAGCTTCTGCACGCCCAGCACGACCACGTTCGCGCCTTCCTCGACGCCGCTGGTGACGAGGACATCCGCGGTCTCGTAGGCCTTGACCGTCACGGGCTTCAGCACAACGTCGCCGGTCTTCGAATCCGCGACATACAGCGACGGCCCGCCGCCCTGACTGAACAGCGCCGACAGCGGCAGCCGCGCCACCCGCTCGGTCGCCGGATCGGCGAGCGTCAATGTGGCGGTCATGCCCAGCGAAACGGCGTCGTCTGCGCCGGGGAGCGAGAATTTCGCAAGATAAGTCCGCGTCGCGGGATCGGCAGCCGGCGCGATCTCGCGCAGCTTTGCCATATATTTCTTGCCCGGCTCCGACCACAGCGTGACGCTGGCTTCGCCGGTCTTGGCAAAGCCGACCAGCGTTTCGGGAATCGCAACTACGGCTTCCTTTTCCGCAGACCGCGCCACCCGGACTGCGGTCTGACCGGAGGCGACCACCTGCCCCGGCTCGACCAATGTCGCCGTGACGACGCCACGCGTGTCGGCGACCAGATTGGCGTAGGACAGGCTGTTCTTGGTCAGTTCGACCGAGCGCTCCGCGCGGTTGAGCCGCGCCCGCGCCTCGTCGCCGGCGGCTTTCACCTGATCGAGTTGTGCTTCGGTGGACCAGCCCTTGGCGCGCAATTCCCTGGCGCGGCCTTCGGCGGCGGTCGCCTGTGCCAGCACGCCGGTCGCGGCGCGGAATTCGGCTTCGGCCTGCTCAGCCTGCAATTTCAGATCGACTTCATCGAGCGTCGCCAGCGGCTGGCCGACATCGACCACCTGCCCGACCTCGACCAGACGCTTGGCCACCTTGCCCGGAACGCGGAAGCCCATATCGGTTTCGATGCGGGGGCGGATGGTGCCGACGAAGCTGCGCTCCGGAGACTGCGAGGTGTAATGGACCGCCGCGACCAGAACCGGGCGGCCCTTCTCACTCTCCGCAGCCTCCTGCTTGCTGCAAGCGCCGAGTGCCAGCGCGGGGAGGATCAGGGCCAAAGCAGCCAACCTATTGCGTTGGCTGATAAATTTCTGAATACGGTGCATCGGACGCTCCCTTCGGATACGCCGAGAGCGTCTTACAACAACTGACGATTGTCAATAATCGTCAGAAGTCAATATGACGCAGTGCAACCGTTTGATCTTCAAGCATGATTCAGTTCCAATCGAACCGCCTCACAGGACTGTGTTTGGCCTAGACCTTCTTTTCCGCCGGGTCGCGGTGGATCGGATCCACCCACAGCACGGTCTCCGGCTTTTCGACCGGCTCGATGTCCAGATTGATCGCGACCGCCTCGCCGTCGCTGCGCACCAGCACGCATTCCAGCACCTCGTCGGGGCTGGCGTTGATTTCCTGATGGGGCACGTAAGGCGGCACGAAGATAAAATCGCCCGGACCGGCTTCGGCAGTGAACTGGAGATGTTCGCCCCAGCGCATGCGCGCCTTGCCGCGCACGACATAAATGACGCTTTCGAGATGGCCGTGATGATGCGCGCCGGTCTTGGCGTCGGGCCGAATCGTCACCGTGCCTGCCCAGAGCTTCTGCGCGCCGACGCGGGCGAAATTGATCGCGGCCTTGCGGTCCATGCCGGCGGTCGACGGCACATTCGGATCGAGCTGGTTGCCCGGAATGACGCGCACGCCATCATGCTTCCAGCGCTCGTCGTCGTGCGCGTGAGAATGATCGTGCGAATGATGAGGGTCGTGCGACATGATTGTTCTCTTGTTGTTGGGGACGGGCTGACATGATCGCAGCGCCGTGTTCGGTCCTACGTCACCAGATATGGATTATGCGGTCAACGCCCGCGGCGTACCACCAGCGCTGCACCGGCCTCAATACGACTTCGGCAATCCAAGCACCTTCTCGCCGATGAAGCTGAGAATGAGTTGCGGGCTGATCGGCGCGATGCGCGGGATCATCACTTCGCGCAGATAACGCTCGACGTGATATTCCTTGGCGTAGCCGAAGCCGCCGTGAGTCATGACCGCCTGCTCGCAGGCATGGAAACCTGCTTCCCCCGCGAGATATTTCGCGGCGTTGGCCGCCGGTCCGCACGGCAATCCCTGATCGTATTGCCACGCCGCCGACAGCGTCATCAGCCACGCCGCTTCGAGATCGATCCAGTTTTTCGCCAGCGGATGCTGGATCGCCTGATTCTGTCCGATCGGACGATTGAACACGATGCGCTGCTTCGCATAGTCCGCCGCGCGCGACAGCGCGAGCTTGCCGAGGCCGACCGCTTCCGCCGCGATCAGCACACGCTCGGGATTCATGCCGTGCAAGATATATTCAAAGCCGCGGCCTTCGTCGCCAATGCGATCCTCCACCGGAATCTCGAAATCGGTGATGAAGAGTTCGTTGGAGTCGACGGCCTTGCGGCCCATCTTCTCGATCTCATGCACCGCGATGCGCGAGCGATCCATATCCGCATAAAAAAGACTGAGGCCGTGGGTCGGGTTCTTCACCTCTTCCAGCGGCGTGGTGCGCGCGAGCAAGAGGATCTTGTGCGCCACCTGCGCGGTGGAGATCCACACCTTCTGGCCGTTGACGACATATCTATCGCCCCTGCGCACGGCGCGGGTCTTCAACTGCGTGGTGTTGAGGCCGGTGTTCGGTTCGGTCACGCCGAAACAGGCCTTCTCGCGGCCCTCAACGATACCCGGCAGCATCCGCGCACGCTGTTCGTCCGTCCCGAATACCACCACCGGATTGAGTCCGAACACGTTCATGTGGACGGCCGACGCGCCCGACATGCCCGCACCGGACTCCGAGATCGCGCGCATCATGATCGCGGCTTCCATGATGCCGAGGCCCGAGCCGCCGAACTGTTCGGGAATGCAGATGCCGAGCCAACCGGCCTGCGCCATAGCCTCATAGAACTCGTGCGGAAAGCCGCCGCCGCGATCTTTCGCCAGCCAGTAATCGTCGCCGAACCGGCTACAGATTTTCAGGATCGCATCGCGGATGGAATCCTGTTGGGCACTGAGAGCGAAGTCCATTGCGATCGATCCGCTTGACTGAGTGTGGCGCAGCTCACGCCGGCACAGATGATAATGACAAAGACATACGTGACCGCGACGGATTCAGCAAAAAGATTGGCGCTCCGTTTTGCAGCGAAACGCACCGACTGGCCAGATCACGCCCGCCGCCAGGTCCCGCGTTCGACCGCGCTCAGAAAGCTCTCCACCTGCGCGTTGAAGGCGGCGGGCTCTTCAAGATTGATGGCGTGGCCGGTGTTGGGACACATCCAGAGGCCGGCGGTCGGAATCGCCGCCTTCAGCATCAGGTTGGTTTCAATGCAGGGCGCGTCCTCGTCGCCGACCGCGAGCAGAACCGGCATCGTCAGCCTGGCGAACTGGTCCTGAAAATCATGCAGCGACGGCCGCAGCGTCTGATAGCGCGCCATCGTGTTCGACATCCCCTGCGCGGAATGCCCACGCAGATGATCCATGAAGTCCTGCCAGCCGCGCGGGTCCTTGTGCTTGAGCTGGATGCGGGTCGGGCTGTGACCCATCTCCTCGGCCATCACCGCCATGCCGCGTTCGAGAAATCCGCGCGCGGTCGCGGGCGCTTCCTTCAGCCAGGCTTCGCGCAGCGACGGCGGCGATCCGGTCCCCGCTCCGGCAGCGACGATCGCTGAGGCTTGTTCTGGATAGCGTAAGCCGAACTGAAGCGCCGCATAGCCGCCCATGCTGAGACCGACGATGTGGGCGCGCGCGATCCCGACACCGCGCATCACCGCAGCGATGTCATCGACAGCAAATTCCCAGCCATATTGGTTGAGATCATCGGGCACGTCGCTAGGCGGATAGCCGCGCGCATTGTAGGCGATGCAGCGATAGGCGCGCGAGAAATAGCGGACCTGGGTTTCCCATTCGCGCAGGTCCGATCCGAACTCGTGAACGAACACGATCGGATAGCCGCTGCCGGTTTCCTCATAGTAGAGCTTCGCGCCGGCCGCATCGACATAAGGCATCAGTGCCCTCCCTGTTTTTGGAGCGCACTATAGGCATTTCGCTCGCAACCTCGCCAGCATGGTCCGCGCGTGACCGCTTGCGCGATACGCATTGCTGACCGCGAACGCCTCAACGCGCCGTGGCGAACTTCGCCTCCATCGCGCGGCGGTAGACGACGGTCTCATCCCTGGCGTCGATCTCCACGTCCGACCACCGCACCACATCGCCATGCGCGATGTCCTTCGTCAACTTGACCCGATGGGCGAGACCGATCGGCAGCGCGCCGACCTTGAGACTGTCGGCCGCAGGCATCAGCTTGCCCCACACCGTATATCCGCCCTCGCCGTCGAGCATCTCGCCCGCACGCAGATTCTTCTTGGCTACGGCGACGGCATCGCCGCGGAAACCATTGGGCTGGCCAGTCGGCTCATTGCGCAGCGCCGCCGACAGCACCGAGATGTTCAGTTCAAGCCCGATCAGGTGATACGGCTTGTACATCGCCGCATAGCGCCCGGACGAGTCGGTCTTCAGGCCATACTGACGGAAGCAATCCGCGGCGTAGTCATTCGGCGCCTCCAGCACGACATAGACACCCCAGCGCAGGTCGCGAAACACCGGACGTCCGTCGCGCTCGAGCGACGAGACCACCTCGACCACGCCGGATTTCTCCAGCACGCCGCCCTTGTCGTGCGGCCGCATGATATGCGGCAGGTCATCGACGCCGCATGGCGGAAACAACAGACCGGCCGAAGGGACATCGAGCCCGGTCGCGTTGGCAATCGCCGCCATCTCGATGGCCGATTTGGTGCCGTCGAGAAAAGAATTGAACATCTGCGGGTTCATGCCGGCGGACTGCGCCTCGGCGGCGGTCAGGCCATAATGACTCCAGACGCCCGCGGGTGTCACATCGTGATAGATCGGCAGATATTTCGTGCCCTTGCCCGCAGCGACAACCTTGAACCCGGTGGCGCGCGCCCAGTCCACCATTTCGGCGGTGAGCGCGGGCTGATCGCCATAGGCCAGCGAATAGACCACGCCCGCCTTGCGCGCCTCGTCCGCCAGCAGCGGGCCGGCCAGTACGTCGGCTTCGACATTGACCATGACGATATGTTTGCCCGCGGCGATCGCCGCGCGCGCATGGCGAATGCCGACGGATGGATTGCCGGTCGCCTCCACGATCACTTCAATGTTGCCGCCGGTGGCAGCGCCGCCATCTTTGGTGAATGTCGTAGCGGCGATCCGCGCGGCGTCCCATCCCACGGTGCGGCAGGCCTCGCGCGCACGATCCGGATCGAGATCGACGATCACCGGCACTTCAAGGCCCGGCGTGTGCGGCACCTGAGACAGGAACATCGAGCCAAACTTGCCGGCGCCGATCAGCGCCACGCGAACCGGCTGGCCCGCCGCGCGGCGCTTTTCGAGAAGGTGATGGAGGTTCATTTCAATCCAGTCTGATAAATTTTATTTGCGAGCTGCCATTCAACATCACGTTCGTCATGGCCGGGCTTGTCCCGGCCATCCACGTTTTGTTTGTCTTCTGATTCTTAAAGACGTGGATGCCCGGGACAAGCCCGGGCATGACACGCTTTGAAGACAATCTTCGCTATTCTGCCGCCTGACGATGGCTGCGGGCGTAACGCACCAGCGCGTCGTCATCGACTGGCACGATCGGTGCGAAGTCCTGATGCGCGATGAACTCCGGCCGGGTCGGCGTGCGGATGTAGTTCGAGACCGCGTTGAGCGTGAGATAGACGATCTTGCGCGGATAGGGCGTGATGTTGCCGGCCGAGCCGTGCACCAGGTTGCCGTGGAACATCAGCATACTTCCTGGCTTGCCGGTGGGCGCGACAATGCCGCCCTCCTTGACCAGCCGGGTCACCGTCTCTTCGTCGAGCGTCCACAAGGGATATGACGTGGTCTGGAGATCGTGGGAGGCCTTGAGGTCGCCGGCGTTGTGGCTCTTCGGCACCAGCATCAGCGGACCGTTGATCGGCATCACTTCGTCGAGAAACACCGAGATGTTCATCGCCCTCGGCTCCGGCATGCCGTCGTCGCGCTTCCAGGTGCCGTAGTCCTGATGCCACTGCCAGACCTCGCCGGTGAAGGCCGACTTGGCGTTGATCTTGTACTGATGCATGTAGACGTGTTCGCCGAACACCTGCTCCACCGGCTCGATCATGCGCGGATGCGCGCCGAGCAGCCGGAACGCTTCGTTATATGTGTGAGCGGCGAAGGCCGTGCGCGGCGCGCCGTTCTTCTCGCGCCACACCTCGGGCCGATGCTGGTCGTAGATCGCCACGGCCTCGCGGCGCAGCACATCGACCTCCTCGGGCGTGAACAACTCGGGCAGCAGCAGCCAGCCTTCGGTCCGGAATTGCTCCATCTGCTCGGCGGTGAGACGCATAACATATCCTCCCGTTTTGATTTCTTGATTGCCGAAGTCAGGCCGCGTGTTCGCGTGCCCTCGTCGCCGCGGCACTCCATTCTTGCATTCTGAATTCAGTATTCTAAGATTGCTTTGCAAGATAATTCCTGTCAAGCACCAACGATATTGCTCTGCGGCATGCATCTGGAGGAACCGTGCTGGAATCCCTTGCCCCGCCCAAAAGCCTGGTCGATCAGGTGTACGAGGTGATCCTCGACGCGCTGTGTGATGGCACATTCAAACCCGGCGAGCGTCTCACCCAGGAAGACATCGCCGCGCGGCTGAATGTGTCGCGGCAGCCGGTCACTCATGCGCTCGCAATCTTGAAGGCGCAGGGCTTTCTCGCGCAGGGCCGTCAGGGATTGACCGTCACTCCGGTCGATCCTGCTTTTTTTGAGGCGATCTACCAGATCCGCTCCGCGGTCGAACCGTTGGCGGTAACGCTCGCGACGCCGCGTCTCACCAAAGACGCCATCGCAAAGGGCCGCGCGCTGGTCGAACACGGCCGCGAGCTGGTCGATACCGGCGATGAACGCGCCAGTCTGCAAGCCGATATGGACTTCCACTCGTTTATCTATGAGCTGTCGGGCAATCCGCTGATCGCCGAGACGATGCGGCTGCACTGGCGTCACCTGCGCCGCGCGATGGGAAAGGTTTTGCGTCATCCCGGCATGTCGGTCAGCGTCTGGAAAGAGCATGGCCGCATCCTCGAGCGGATGATCCGCGGTGACGCCGAGGGCGCCGCCGAACTGATGCGCCGTCATCTCGTCGAGGCGTACGCCCGCGCCGGCAAGATGGATGAAGCCGAAACGAAATCGGCCTGAGCGCGGCGCGCTCAGGCCCTGAATTTAAATACGCCTGGTTGCCTTCAGCCGATCCGCTGAACCTTCGCTGGCAGACCGGTCAGCGGCACCGCGCCACGCTCGTCGACTGTGATGGGATATTCGAGCCGCATCCCGCCGACGCCCGGCTGATAGAAGTGCGACCCCAGCGCAATCACCATTCCCGGCGTAATGATGTCGTCGCTGTTGGCGTTCATGAACGGGCGCGACCGGGCGCATGTTCCGAGTCCATGCCCGAACAGTGGCAGACCGAACTCCTGAAGACCGTGGCGCTCATAGGCCGCGACGCCATCGGCAACGCAATCCTTGACCGGACGTCCAGGCCGGATCGATTTCAGCATGGTCGAAGCGACATCCTCCCAGCACGCAATCGCGCGTTCCTGCTGTTCGTTAGGCTTGCCGAAAAACACCGGGATGGAAAGATCGGACATATAAAGCTCGATGAGCGGATGCAGATCGATCACGACGAATTCGTCGCGCTTGATCACACGCTCGGTGCTCTGCTGCGTCACGCCCTTAGCAAACGCGGTTCGCTCGCCGGCTCCCACTTCGGTGCCGCCGGTGACCGACCACGACCAGATGCTGCCGTGATCGCGAATCGCGGCCTCGACGACCCCCGCAACATGGTTCTCGGTGACGCCTTCCTTGACCGCCGCAAGACCTGCCCGAAAACCGGCCTCACCCGCGCTGGCCGCCATCCGCAACCGCTCGATCTCCGCGCCGGACTTGATCAGCATGCAGTCGTCGATCCAGCGCACGCCGTTAACGAACTCGGTCGACGGCATCTTGGCGACAATATCGATGTACTCGCCGGCGGTCAGCATGCCCGGCGCGATCTGCGCCGCGCCGGGATGGCTGAGATCGAGACCGACCGGCCCCGTTACGCCGCGAGCCTTCAGCCGCGCAGCGATTTCCGCGATCAGATTGGAGCCGGTGAACGGAAACAGGGTACCGTGGCATCCCTCGGCCCTGACCCGTTCGATGTCCATCGCCCAGTAGACGACATCGCAATCGCCGTTCGCGGTGACGATGACCGCTCCCCGCCAGCACATGAAGACACCGCAGAGATAGTGAAGCGACGCCTGACGCGTGCCCACATAGGCTCCGATGTTGTTCGCTTTCAGTTTTGCCGCGAGCTGAGAGACGCGAGCGTTAAAATCGATCGGTTGCATATCGTTCTTTCCGGCAAGACCAGTTTTTTTTCAGCGGATTGGTTTTTCGGAGCGGTCTTACTCGACCTGGATCTTCGCATCCTTGACGATGCGGGCCCACTTGTCGGTCTCCGACCGGATGAAGGCTGCGAACTCCGCCGGTGACGATCCGACCGGCTCCGCGGCCTGTTTGGCCATCGCGCTCTGGACATCCGGCGACTTGAGAGCGGTCTTGATGGCTGCGTTCAGCTTGGCGACCACGTCGGGCGGCGTCTTCGCGGGAACGACGACGCCGGTCCAGCCGTTCGCCTCATAATCAGGCAGCCCGCTTTCGGCGACGGTCGGCACGTTCGGCAGCAGGGGCGAGCGGACCTTTCCGGTGATTGCCAGTGCGCGGACTTTCCCGGACTCCACCAGCGGCAATGCGGTCAGGATCGAATCGAACATCAACTGCACATGACCGCCGAGCAGATCGTTCAATGCAGGCGCGCTGCCCTTGTAGGGAATATGCGGCGCATCGATGCCGGCCTGCTTGACGAACAGCTCGCCCGACAGATGCATGGACGTGCCGTTGCCGCCGGACGCCCGGTTCAGCTTGCCGGGATTGGCCTTCGCATAGGCGATCAGTTCCTTGACGTCCTTCGCCGGCACATCGGAATTGACCACCAGCAGCAGCGGATACTTCACCACCAGCGAGACCGGCTCGAAGTCCTTGATCGGATCGAACGGCAGGTGCTTGAAAAGAGTCTGGTTGATCGCGTGGGTGCCGATGGTCGCGAGCAGGATCGTGTAGCCGTCAGGCGCACTCTTCGCGACGAATTCCGCGCCGAGATTATTGCCGGCGCCGGGGCGCGGCTCAACCACGACCGGCTGCCCGAGCGCGGTCTGCATCTTGTCCGCAAGCAACTGCGCGGTGATGTGCGTCGGCCCGCCGGCGGCGGCCGGGACGACGAATTTGATCGGCCGGTCGGGATAGGTCTGCGCCAGCGCCGGCGCGCACGAACCGAGCAAAACCGCGAGAGCGAACATCTTTTTGAAGGACAGGGTCATGATTTTCCTTGTTCGACTATCGAACATATGATCAACTGTCGAACAACCTAACCAAGCTCCGGGGCTTTGGCAACGATGAACGGGCTGACCGATCAATGGATGCAGCACGAGCAATGGCCGGAAGGCAGCGATGTCTTCGTGGAAGCCTTCGCCAAGGGGCTGCTCGTCATCGCCGCCTTCAATCAGGATCGCTCGCTTTCCCTGTCCGACGTCGCCCGGCGCACCCGGCTGCCGAGAGCAGGCGTCAGGCGGCTGCTGCACACGCTCGTCAGTCTGGGCATGGCGCGGCAAAGCGGCGATCAGTTCATGCTGACGCCGCGCGTTCTCCAGCTTGGCTTTGCGTTCGTCTCGTCGCTGTCGTTGCGGGAAGTCGCGCAGCCGGTGATCGAGACGCTCTCGCGCGAATCCAACGAAGTGGTGGCCATCACCGTGCTCGACGGCCCCCATGTGGTTTATGTGGCGCGCGCCGAAGTCACCAGCGTGCTGCGCCGCAGCCTGACGATCGGAAGCCGCCTTCCCGCGTTCTGCACATCAATGGGCCGCGTCCTGCTCGCGGGAATATCCGCCGAAGAGCGCGGGAGAATCCTTCAGGAGTCAGATCGACGACAGTTCGCTCCGGCAACCGTGACCAGCATCAAAAAACTGGAAAAGGAAATCGAGAAAGTCGGGCAACAGGGCTGGAGCATCGTCAGCGAAGAACTGGAGATGGGAGCCTCCGGCATCGGCGCGCCGATCAAGGATGAGAAAGGCAACGTTGTCGCAGCGATCAACCTGTCGACCAATCTCGCGCGACATTCTCCCGCGGAACTGAAACGCAAATTCCTCCCGGCCCTGCTCGAGGCGGCGGAACAGATCAGCCATCACCTCACGCTCAGGTAAGCGATCAGGATATTGCCATTCGAAGACCAGCGCCGCCTGTTGGCGTGCTGATCTTCGTCAGTTATTGCCAATGTGAGGCGTCCCGAAAATTCAAATGGCGCTGTCATCACGATGGAAGACATTCAGCTCGCACTCGGCACCGATTCCGGCCGCGGATGCCTTGCACTGTTCGAAGCTGGTAAATCCGCAGTCGGAGCCGCCTTTATTATACTGCAGGCAGTATGTTCCTTGATGACTGGCTGATTTTACCGTGGCCGCAGAGCCCGGAGTCACGGCAAACGCCATTGCGGAAAACATCACGGCCGCCGCAGCGGCATATTTGGAAGCTGTCTTCATAACTGTCTCCTGTCGAAAGCCCCGGCCCTGAAAATATCGGGTGCCTGCACGCGGAAAACGACTAAAAAATTCTTCATCATGCTGGCGGCAGCTTCACTTTCCTCTGACAACTGACACTCGCTTGATGCCGGGACGCTCACGTTTCCGGGAGCGTGCTGGCCGCTACGAATTAGTCACATGTACGGCTGACTACAGCGCGTCGGCGGAGTGCCGCTCGCAGAATGCGCGATTAGAATTTTGCTGTCAGCGTGAGCGGAAAGAACGCGCGCTCCAAACTGGCAGGGACGCTTTTTCTCGCGCGCGCGGCGCGTCAGATTTCGATGGCCGCGGCTGGAGCTGTTGGGCGGATTGTGCGGGAAGTGGTAGCGAGAGAGGGACTCGAACCCCCGACCCCAGGATTATGATTCCCGTGCTCTAACCAGCTGAGCTACCTCGCCACAGGCCGGACCGCCTTCGCGGTCGCGAACGGCGGCATATAAGAAGTCACCCAAATGCCTGTCAAGCAATGACCGCCCATGCGGGCAACTGATTGGCCTTGCATGCGCAATTGCCCGTTAAAGAGCACTGAAAACCTTACTTTGGCCGCACAGCGGGATCGCCGCCGGGGCTGCCGGGGGGCGGAATCACCGGCGTGGTGCCCCCTTGTGGGGTCGGCGCAT
Organism: Bradyrhizobium sp. G127; assembly: GCF_021502575.1. Classification (NCBI taxonomy): domain Bacteria; kingdom Pseudomonadati; phylum Pseudomonadota; class Alphaproteobacteria; order Hyphomicrobiales; family Nitrobacteraceae; genus Bradyrhizobium; species Bradyrhizobium sp. G127. The sequence goes on along the minus strand of NZ_JAKFGN010000003.1, from coordinate 530,788 downwards.
GCATTTCGGGATCGACGCCTGGCGGCGGGCACAGCACGCCATCCGATTTTGCCAGCTTGTCACCAAGGGATTCCGCCCGCCCGGTGGTCGTTCCGCGCGGGGCCACAGTGCCTTCATGCGGAACAGCTTCGGTCGGCGTGCAGTTCGTTCCTGCACGATCGGGATTCGGCGGGGCGGTTTGCGCCGGCGGTGTTGCTGGCGCCGGCGGCGCCTGGGCAAAGGCGACAACGGGCAGCAGCGCAAGCGCAGCGACGGCAGCGATGAGTTTCATTGTCATGGAAGAGAAACGACGGCGTCGCGCCGATGTTCCGACCGAAATGGATCGATTCAGCTCTTGCGGTAGCGGATCAGCGAAAAATGGCCCATCGGCGGCATCGGGCGGCGTTCCACCAGCGTCACGCCGCCATGTTTTGCGGCCCAGTTTACCAGCCGCGCCCACGGAAATTCCGGCCGCCAGCCGAGCCGCCGCGCCAGCGGCGCAAAGCACAGTTCGAAGATCTTGCGCGGGCCGCTTTCCGCGCCGATGTGGTTGACCAGAATGAGTTCGCCGCCGGGCTTCAGCACACGCATGAAATCGTCGAGGGTGGCTTCGGGATCAGGCACTGCTGTAATGACATATTGCGCCACCACGGCGTCGAACGCGTTATCGGGAAACGCGAGATTCTTCGCATCCATCACCGACAGCGTTTCGACATTGGTGAGGTTCTGCGCGCGGACGCGCTCCTGCGCCTTGCGCAGCATCGGCTCTGAAATATCCACGCCATGCAGCTTCGTGGTGCGCGAATAGTCCGACAGCGACAGGCCGGTGCCGACGCCGACATCGAGCACGCGACCTCCAATCGCATCGGCCACTGCGATGGTGGACTTGCGGCCTTCGTCGAACACCTTGCCGAACACCATGTCGTAGACCGGCGCCCACGCAGCATAGGCCTTCGCCACTCCGGCACGATCGATGTCGTTGGTCATGTTCCCGCCCCGCACCGCAACACTTGTTCTTGTTCCGGCACGATCCGCACCGGAAAACGCCGCCATTCTTGAAGGGTCAAAGGTTATCCGGCAAGGGCTTCGCGAAGGCTGGCCGCTGGCCGGACAATGCGCGGTGCGGCACTGATGAAGCCGCCACCGAGCACGCGGGCCTGCCCCGCAGGCGCATCGTAGAACACGCAGGCCTGTCCGGGCGACACGCCCTCCTCGCCATCGGCGAGTTCGACTTCGTAAGCAGCGCCGACCCGCCGCAGCCATGCCGGCTGCGGCGCGCGGGTGGACCGCACCTTGACGAAAATCTCGAGGCCGTCGCCGACCGCGCGATCAAGCTCGCCGTCGCCGATCCAGTTGATGTCGCGCAGCAAGATCCGGCGGACGTTCAGCGCCTCACGTGGACCGACCACGACGCGGCGCGTGTCCGCGTCGAGATGCACCACATACAGCGGCGCATGCGCCGCAATGCCGAGACCGCGGCGCTGGCCGATGGTGAAACCGACGATGCCCTGATGGCGGCCGAGCACGCGGCCGTTGAGATCGACGATGTCACCGGGCTCCATCGCATTCGGCTTCAGCCGTTCGATCACGTCGGTATAGCGGCCGGTCGGCACGAAACAGATGTCCTGGCTGTCGTGCTTGTCGGCCACCGACAGTCCGAACCGGCGCGCGAGTTCGCGGGTCTGCGCCTTGGTCATGTCGCCGAGCGGAAAGCGCACGTCGGCCAATTGATCCTGCGTGGTCGCGAACAGGAAATAGCTCTGGTCGCGCTCGGCATCTGCGGCACAGACCAGCGCGCGCGATCCGTCATCGAGTCTGCGTGACGAGACATAATGTCCGGTGGCGAGCGCCTTGGCGCCAAGTTCACGCGCGGTGGTCAGCAGATCGCGAAACTTGATTGATCGGTTGCACTCGATGCACGGCACCGGCGTCTCGCCATGCACGTAGCTTTCGGCGAAGCTCTCGATGACCGACTCGCGGAAACGGCTCTCATAATCGAGCACGTAATGTGGAATGCCGATCCGCGCCGCGACATCGCGCGCGTCGTGAATGTCCTGTCCCGCGCAGCAGGCGCCCTTGCGATGGGTCGCGGCGCCGTGGTCGTAAAGCTGTAGGGTGATGCCGACCACGTCATAGCCTTCGGCCTTCAAAAGCGCAGCCGTCGCCGAGGAATCGACACCGCCGGACATGGCGACGACGACCCGGGTATCTTCGGGGCGACCTTCGAGGTCGAGGCTGTTGAGCATGAGTAGGCCGATCTTGTTTTGCCGGGCGACCAGGCCGCCCGCACCGGTCGTCGCCGGCTGCACTTTACTTATAGTCCGACCCTAGGCGAGGCAATCGTGGCTGGCCTTGATCTATTCCAATGAAATCCGCCCGCCCGCACGGGGAAAATCTTGCCGCCGGGCAGAAATCCCCTTGCCGGACAGGGGCGTCCGAGACAGTCGGAACCACCTAATATGTTGATATATAACATTTTTTTATTTCATTCCCCGTGGCCCGGTCCTTGCTGAACAGAGCTCAGCAATTCATGAAAGGCCGCCCGTGTTCAGCGTCACTCCGGAACCAGCCGTCTCGAACTCCGCCTTTGCGCCGCAGGCCAAGCAGCCGCGCGCCGATCAGCCGCCTTCGGACGGATTTGCCGCCCTGGTGGAAAGCAACACCACCGCGACCTCGGATTCCCGGTCTGCGCCGGACGCGCCGCTTCCCCCACGCCGCGATCAGCAGGATGCGCGCCGTTCCGACGGCCCTCCGGCCAATAGCGATGCGCCGCGACGGGATACGTCCTCCGCATTGAACGACAAATCATCCTCCGCGCAGCAAGATACCGATCCCTCCGCGCCGAAGGATGCCGCCGCCAGCGGCGACAAGGCGCCCGGCAAGGCCAAGGCCTCCGGCGACAAGACATCCGACGGCGACAAAACCCAGGACGCACAGACGGACGCGACAGCCACCGACCCCGCCGTAGCCGCGACCGTGATCGATGCTGTCGCGGTGGTTGTTGCCGTCGTCACCGCGCCCGTCGCAACACCGGCCACCGGCGATGGCGCTTCTTCAACACCAGCGGCGATTGCTGCGTCGGCCGCCGCCGCGGCAACTGCCGCGATAGCGGCTGCCTCGGCTCCGGCGCCGCAGGACGATGCGGTGCAGGCGAAAACACCAGCCACGGTGCAGACCGCCGCGACAGCCGCAGACGCAGCGGCCGAACCGGTCGCGATGCCGGTAACCGAAGCTGCATCGGAAACAACCGCCGCGCAGATTATTGTCGCGGCCGGCTCACTCAATTCCGCGCCCGGCAAGACCGAAGGGTCCGCAAAACAGGCCGAGACCGCCGCCGCAGCCAAGGAAAGCAAGGACGGCAAGCAGGCCACCGACAAATCCTCCGTCTCGACCGTGACCGATCAGGCGATCAAGCCCGAGACCGGCGCATCGGATGCCGGCGGCAAGCCGGAGCAGCAGGACAAGACGGCAACCGCGGACACCCTTTCCTCCGAACATGCCGTCAAGACGGCACCGCAAGGCGAACACCGCGCTCCGGCACCTGCGCCGCTGGTTGCGTCCCAGCCTGATCCGGGTTCGCAGTCACCAGCCTTCATGCCGCAACAGCCGGTACAAACCCATGCCGCGAACCTGACAGCCATTCCGGTGGCCCCGGCGCAAACGATGCTGGCCGCGGAGACGCCGGTGCCGCTCAACGGCCTTGCCGCCGACATCGCACTGCGCGCGGCGGGCGGCAGCAGCCGTTTCGAAATCCGCCTGGATCCCGCCGAGCTTGGCCGGATCGATGTGCGGCTCGACGTCGACAAGCACGGCAACGTCACCTCGCACCTGACGGTGGAACGGCCGGCGACGCTCGACATGCTGCGGAACGATGCGCCGAGGCTCCAGCAGGCGCTGGAAGACGCAGGCCTGAAGACCGGCGATTCCGGATTGCAGTTCAGCCTGCGCGATCAGTCGTCCTCGGGCCAGAACAGCGACAACGGCTCCGGCCGCAACTCGCAGCGCGTTATTATTACCGACGAAGATACGGTGCCCGCACAGATCGCAGGCCGCACCTACGGCCGCATGCTCGGATCGAGCGGCGGCGTCGACATCAGGATTTGAGGACACCACCATGGCCGTTGATGCAACCACATTGCCGATGCCGACCTCCGCGCCGGCTGCTACAACCGGCACGAACACCAACACCGGCTCAGGTTCGAGCACCAGCACAGGCATTGCGGATAACTTCCAGTCCTTCCTGCTGCTGCTGACCACGCAGCTGCAGAACCAGAATCCGCTCGACCCGCTGGACACCAACCAGTTCACGCAACAGCTCGTGCAGTTCGCGCAGGTCGAACAGCAGCTGAAGTCGAACGATCAACTGGCGTCGCTGGTCGCCATCGAAAAAAGCGCGCAGTCGACGCAGGCGCTGGTGTTCGTCGGCCAGACCGTCGCGGTCGACGGCAGCACCGCGCATTTCGATGGCAACGCCACGTGGAATCTGAATGCGCCGAGCGATACCAGCGCCACGGTCACCATCACCGACAAGACCGGACAAACCGCCTATTCCGGCAATTTCCAGATCGCAAAGGGCAACGCCAGCTTCGTCTGGGACGGCAAGGGCGCCGACGGCAAGCAATGGCCGGCCGGCGATTACAAGATGACGGTGACGGCCAAGGACAGCAACGGCAAGGACGTCGCGATCTCGACCGAGGTTCAGGGCGTGGTGGACTCCGTCGATCTCACGGCCAGTCCGCCCCTGCTGTCAATCGGCGGACAGAACTACACCACCGACCAGATCAAGCGCATCGTGCGGCCAAGCACGACGACTTGAGCGGTTTCGACGGCGCGCACCGCCTCTCAACCTGAACTGCAAGTCCTGAAAAGCCGGTTCCACAAGGAACCGGCTTCCGCCGTTTTTGGCAAATCGAAGGAGAATCGTATTGGAGGCTTGGGCTTAGGCAAATTTTAAGCCGCCAAGGGTAGCTTGTTCCTACGAGTTCAGTTGTTTCGAGTTTGTGAGTACACCATGACAGAACCCCACCGCCCGAGGGTGAAGTACGTCATCGGGCCCGATGGCAGTCCGCTGACGATCGCGGATCTTCCCGCGCCCGGTACCAAACGGTGGGTGATCCGCCGTAAGGCCGAGGTTGTGGCCGCAGTCCGCGGCGGCCTGCTCTCCCTTGAGGAAGCATGCAGCCGTTATACCCTGACGGTTGACGAATTCCTGTCCTGGCAGTTCTCCATCGACCAGCACGGTCTGGCCGGATTGCGCACCACCCGCATCCAGCAGTATCGCCAGTAAGCCCTCGGCTCCTCGCGCTCCATTTCATCGCAATTTTCCGAAAACCGGCCTCTTTCCGAGAGGCCGGTCTTTGGCATTTCCCGCTTTTCTCCTCAGCCGTTAACCGGCGTTAACTATCTGGAAACCATAGATAGGCAAATTCTGCCCAGTCGGCGCGTGGCGTCGAATCGGTGGGGCTGTTCGTTGCAGGGTCTGTTTTCCTTCCTGAAAGGTCTGGGTGCGGCGCGGATGGCGGCTATGGCTGCCGTAACGCTCGCCCTCGTCGGATTCTTCGGCTTCGTCATCATGCGCGTCACCACGCCGCCGATGACCACCCTGTTCACCGACCTCACCTATGAAGACTCCTCGGCGATCATCAAGGATCTGGAACGCCAGGGCATTCCCTACGACATGAAGAACGACGGCTCCGTCATCATGGTGCCGAAAGACAAGGTGACCCGGCTGCGCATGAAGCTGGCCGAGGGCGGCCTGCCCAAGGGCGGCGGTATCGGCTACGAGATTTTCGACAAGTCCGACGCCCTCGGTTCCACCAGCTTCGTCCAGAACATCAATCACTTGCGCGCGCTGGAAGGCGAACTGGCCCGCACCATCAAGGCGATCGACCGCATTCAGGCCGCGCGCGTACATCTGGTGCTGCCGGAACGGCCGCTGTTCTCCCGCGAAACGCCGGAGCCCTCGGCCTCCATCGTCCTGCGTGTCCGCGGCGCGCTGGAGCCGCAGCAAGTCCGCGCCATCCGTCATATCGTGGCTTCCGCCGTCAACGGCATGAAGGCGCAGCGCGTCTCCATCGTCGACGAATCCGGGCAGTTGCTGGCTAACGGCGCGTCGGGCGATACCACCGGCGACGGCAGCGGCGACGAGCGCCGCGCCTCGTTCGAAAAGCGCATGCGCGATCAGGTCGAGGCGATCGTTTCCTCGGTGGTCGGCTCCGGCCGCGCCCGGGTCCAGCTCTCCGCCGACTTCGACTACAACAAGATCACCCAGACCTCGGACAAGTTCGATCCGGAAGGCCGCGTGCTGCGCTCCAGCCAGTCGCGCGAGGAATCCGCGGCCACCGCGAACGCCAATGACGGCCAGGTCACCGTCGCCAACGAACTGCCCGGCGCCCAGGGACAGGGCGGCGCCTCCTCTCCGAAAGACCAGAGCAAGAAGAGCGAGGAAATCAACAATTACGAGATTTCCCGCGTCACCAAGACCGAGGTGACCGAAGCCGGCCGCGTCAACCGCATCTCGGTCGCGGTGCTGGTCGACGGCAGCTATAGCAAGAACGACAAGGGTGAGATCGTTTACGCCGCGCGCCCGAAGGAAGACCTCGACCGCATCGCCACGCTGGTGCGCTCCGCCATCGGCTTCGACCAGAAGCGCGGCGATCAGGTCGAGATCGTGAACCTCAGATTCGCGGAATCGCCGTCGGTGATCCCGACCGAGACGCCCAAAGGCCTGCTCGGCATGTTCCAGTTCACCAAGGACGATATCATGTACTTCGTCGAGCTGGGCGTGATGCTGGTGCTGGGTTTGATTGTGGTCTTCATGGTGGTCCGCCCGCTGCTCAAGCGCGTGCTGGCCGCCGATCCGGCGGCGGCGATCGCCGCTCCGCTCCCCGCCTTGCCGGAAACCACCGCCGCGCCGACCCAGCAGCAGATCAGCAACGCCACCTCGCAGATGATCGACGTCGCGCAGGTCCAGGGCCAGGTCCACGCCCAGTCGGTGCACCGCGTGGGCGAACTCGCCGACCGCAACCCGAACGAGACCGCAACCATCATTCGTCAGTGGCTTTCAGAACCGGCTTGATCCGACATGGCAACGACACCCGCACTCACCGACAACGCGAATGTCAACGTCACGGCCAACACCAACGATATCGCTGGTGTCGTCGCCACATTGGCCAGCCGCCAGAGCGGGCGCGCGAAAAGCAAGCCCCTGTCCGGACCGAAGCGCGCCGCCATTATGATGCTGGCGCTCGGCGAACAGTATGGCGGCAAGGTCTGGTCGATGCTGGACGATGACGAGGTGCGCGAACTGTCGGTGGTGATGTCGTCGCTCGGCACCGTCGAGGCCGATGTGGTCGAAGACCTGATGCTCGAATTCGTATCAAGAATGTCGGCCTCCGGCGCGCTGATGGGCACGTTTGATGCCACCGAGCGGCTGCTGCAGCAGTATCTGCCCTCGGATCGCGTCAACGGCATCATGGACGAAATCCGCGGGCCGGCCGGCCGCAACATGTGGGAAAAGCTTTCCAACGTGCAGGAAGAGGTCCTCGCCAACTATCTCAAGAACGAATATCCGCAGACCATCGCCGTCGTGCTGTCGAAGCTGAAGCCGGAACATGCCGCGCGGGTGCTCGCGATCCTGCCCGAGGACATGGCGCTCGACGTCGTCAACCGCATGCTGAAAATGGAAGCGGTGCAGAAGGAAGTCATCGAGCGCGTCGAGCAGACGCTGCGTGTCGAATTCATGTCGAACCTGTCGCAGACCCGCCGCCGCGACGCCCACGAGGTGATGGCGGAAATCTTCAATAATTTCGACCGTCAGACCGAAACCCGCTTCATCACCTCGCTTGAAGAGGACAATCGCGAAGCCGCCGAGCGGATCAAGGCGCTGATGTTCACCTTCGACGATCTTGTGAAGCTCGATGCCGGTTCGGCGCAGACGCTGATGCGCCACGTCGACAAGGACAAGCTGGGCATCGCCCTGAAGGGCGCCAACGAAACCGTTCGCGACTTCTTCATGGGCAACATGTCGAGCCGCGCCGCCAAGATGCTGCTCGATGACATGGCCGCGGCGGGACCGGTGCGGCTGCGCGACGTCGACGAGGCGCAAGCGCTGCTGGTCAACCTCGCCAAGGATCTCGCGGCCAAGGGCGAAATCATGCTGCAGAAAAATCGCGCCGACGACGAGCTGGTGTACTGATGGGCGCACCCGCTAAATTCCTGTTCGATCTCGACTTCGCGACGCCCGACGCCGCCAAGGAGCGTGCCGCGTCCGCGGTCGAAATCGCCCAGCAGATCGCGGAAGCCGAGGCGCGGGCCTATCGCGCCGGCTACGACGCCGCACAGCGTGAGGCCAAGGCCGAGAGCGACCGGCGCGTGGCGCTGGCGGTCGAGGAAATCGGCACTGCGATCAAGGCGATTGCCGGACGCTTCTCGACCATCGAGGAGCGGATGGAGACCGAGGCGGTAGATGTTGCGCTCGCGGTGGCCCGCAAGCTCTGCACCGAACTGATCGCGGCCGAACCTCTCACCGAGGTGATGGCGCTGGTCAGCGACTGCTTCCGGCACCTGACATCGACCCCGCACATGGTGGTGCGAATCAACGACACGCTCTACGACGCCGCGCGCGACCAGATCGAACAGGCGGCCAAGCGCAACGGCTTCGAGGGACGGCTCGTCATTCTGGCCGAGCCCGACGTCGTCTCCGGCGACTGTAAGATCGAATGGGCCGACGGCGGCGTCACGCTCGACCGCTCCACCATCGAAGCCAAGATCAACGAACTCGTCGGGCGCTATCTGGCGTCCCGCAATCAGGCCGGCATCCCCGGCCATGAGGATCGACCATGAGCGACACAGACAACAACGTCCCACTTCCCGACCTCAACGCCACCGATGCGCCGGTCGCGGACGATCAGGCTTTTTACGATGATGACGATCACGTCGGGCGAATCGCGGCCGATCTTGAAGCGGTGTTCGACGTTCCGGTTCAGGTCTCGGCGGTGCTCGGCCGCTCGAAGATGGACGTCGCCAACCTTCTGAAGCTCGGCCCCGGCACCGTGCTCGAACTGGACCGCCGCGTCGGCGAGGCGATCGACATCTACGTCAACAACCGGCTGGTCGCGCGCGGCGAAGTCGTCCTCGTCGAGGACAAGCTCGGCGTCACCATGACTGAAATCATCAAGGCGGAACGCGCCTGATCCGACAATACGGCGCCGGAAATGGCCCGCACGACGAACACGACAGGATAACAGGAGAACACCATGCGGCTTCTCATCGTTGGCACCCTCAAGGGCCAGCTCACCACCGCCACCAAGATCGCGATGGACAATGGCGCGACGGTGACCCACGCCGAAGACTCGGAGCAGGCGATGCGCGTGGTGCGCGGCGGCAAGGGCGCCGACCTGCTGCTGGTCGATGTCGCCCTCGACATCCGCGACCTGGTGATCCGGCTGGAGGCCGAACACATCCATGTTCCCATCGTCGCCTGCGGCATCACCAGCGATGCGCGGGCCGCGGTCGCCGCCATCCATGCCGGCGCGAAGGAATACATCCCGCTGCCGCCCGATCCGGAACTGATCGCCGCGGTGCTGGCCGCCGTCGCCAACGACTCGCGTGATCTGATCTACCGCGACGACGCGATGGCCAGGGTGGTCAAGCTGGCGCAGCAGATCGCAGGGTCCGACGCTTCGGTGATGATCACCGGCGAATCCGGCACCGGCAAGGAGGTGCTGGCGCGCTACGTCCACACCCGCTCCAATCGCGCCAAAAAGCCGTTCATCTCGATCAACTGCGCCGCGATCCCGGAGCATCTGCTGGAGTCCGAACTGTTCGGCCACGAGAAAGGCTCGTTCACCGGCGCGATCGCCCGGCGCATCGGCAAGTTCGAGGAAGCCACCGGCGGCACGCTGCTGCTGGACGAAGTTTCCGAAATGGACGTGCGGCTGCAATCCAAGCTGCTGCGCGCGATTCAGGAGCGCGTGATCGACCGTGTCGGCGGCACCCGCCCGGTGCCGGTGGACATCCGCATCATCGCGACCTCCAACCGCAACCTTGCCGATGCGGTGAAAGCCGGCACGTTCCGCGAGGACCTGCTGTTCCGGCTCAACGTCGTGAACCTGAAGATTCCGGCGCTGCGCGAACGACCGGCCGACATTCTCGAACTGGCGCAGCATTTCGCGAAGAAATACGCCGACGCCAACGGCGTGCCGCTGCGGCCGATCTCGGCGGATGCGCGCCGCGTGCTCACCACCAACCGCTGGCAGGGCAACGTCCGCGAGCTTGAAAACACCATGCACCGCGCGGTGCTGATGGCGAGCGGCGATGAGATCGGCGCTGAAGCCATCCTTTCGCCCGACGGCGACCGGATGGATATGGCCAAGACGCCGCCCGCCGTGGCGCACGCGACCTTCGCCGCCGAACAGGTGACGCGCGCGCTGGTGGGCCGCACCGTCGCCGACGTCGAGCGCGACCTGATCCTCGAGACGCTGAAGCATTGCCTCGGCAACCGCACCCATGCGGCGAACATTCTCGGTATCTCGATCCGGACGTTGCGCAACAAGCTCAACGAATATGCCGACGACGGTCAGCCGATTCCGCCGCCGGGCTCCGGCGAAATGCGGGGCGTCGCTGCGGCATAGTGTCCGCCGCGCCGCGAGGCTTGTGCCGATAACGGCGATCCGAACGCTTCACGCAGGGCCGGGCTTTTGTCCCGGCCATCTGCATTTTTGCCTCTCGTTTCGAGCAAAGAACGCACAATCAGACCCGCCAGGTGAGCCAAGCGGAGCCGTCATCAAAGCTTCACGAGTTGTATTCTCCATATTTTACAACTAGTTAGGGTTAATCAAATATTGTATACAACGCGACATCCTCTCGTGACGAGGCGACCTGCGCCCCGGTGACGGTTTTATTGCCTCGCTATTTTCTTTTTCAAACGAGAGGTTGGGATGTTTCAATTTCGCAAGAATGCAATCGACGAGACTTCTCTTGCTGCCGCGATTAGCCGATCTCAAGCCGTCATCGAATTTGAAATGGACGGGACCGTCATCACCGCCAACGAAAACTTCCTGAAGACGCTCGGCTACGCGCTGGACGAAATTCAGGGCAAATCCCACAGCATGTTCGTCGAGCCGGCGCTGCGCGACAGCGCCGAATATCGCGAATTCTGGGCGAGCCTCAATCGCGGCCAGTATCAGGCCGCCGAATACAAGCGGATCGGCAAGGGCGGCAAGGAAATCTGGATTCAGGCGTCCTACAATCCCGTTCTCGACAAAACCGGCAAGCCCTTCAAGGTCGTCAAGTTCGCGACCGACATCACCAACCGCAAAACCAAAAGCCTGGAAGACGCCGGACAGATCGCCGCAATCAGCCGCGCGCAGGCGGTCATCTCGTTCAATCTCGACGGCACGATCCTCACGGCCAACGAGAATTTTCTCAAGGTGATGGGCTATTCCCTTGAGGAAATCCAGGGCAAGTCCCACAGCATGTTCGTCGAGCCGGCGCTGCGCGACAGCGCCGAATATCGCGACTTCTGGGCCAACCTCAATCGCGGCCAGTATCAGGCCGCCGAGTACAAGCGGATCGGCAAGGGCGGCAAGGAAATCTGGATTCTGGCCTCCTACAATCCGATCCTCGACGAGAAAGGCAAACCCTTCCGCGTGGTGAAGTTTGCAACCGACGTGACCGCGCAGAAACTGAAGACCGCGGATCTGGCGGGCCAGATCGCCGCGATCGAGAAATCGCAGGCGGTGATCGAATTCAACATGGACGGCACCGTCATCGGCGCGAACGAGAACTTCCTGAAAGCCGTCGGCTACTCGCTCGGCGAAATCGTCGGCAAGCACCACCGCATGTTCGTGGACCCTTCCGAAAGCGAGGGCGCGCCCTATCGCGACTTCTGGGCCAGTCTCAATCGCGGCGAATATCAGGCCGCCGAGTACAAGCGGATCGGCAAGGGCGGCAGGGAAATCTGGATTCAGGCCTCCTACAACCCGATCCTCGATCTCAACGGCAAGCCATTCAAGGTGGTGAAATACGCCACCGACACCACGGCGCAGGTGCTGGTCCGGATCGGCAACGAGCGCGTCCGCAGCATGATGGAGTCGGTCGCGTCCGGCGCCGAGGAACTGAATTCATCGGTCCGTGAAATTTCCGCGGCGATGACGAAGTCGCGGGAGACCGCGACGATGGCGGTGGACCGGGTCGAAGCCGCCGACACCCAGGCCCAGCGCCTGAACGATGCAGCCCAGTCGATGAGCGGCATCGTCGAACTGATCGGCAACATCACCGGGCAGATCAATCTCTTGGCGCTCAATGCAACCATCGAGTCCGCACGCGCCGGCGAGGCGGGCCGCGGATTCGCGGTGGTCGCGTCCGAAGTCAAGAACCTCGCCAGTCAGGCCAAGCAGGCCACCGACAAGATCGGCCAGGAGATCGACAGCCTTAACAACATTTCCGGCGATGTCGTTGGCGCGCTGGAGAGCATCAAGCAGGCGATCCAGAACGTCAGCGAATACGTGACGTCGACAGCGGCCGCGGTCGAGGAGCAAAGCGTGGTAACCAACGAAATGTCATCAAGCATGCAGCGCGCCGCAGCGGAAGCCGCCGCCATTTCGCAACGGCAAGCGGCGTAGCTTTAGCCTAAAGTATCTGCGTCATGGCCGGGCCCGTCCCGGCCATTTGCATTTTACCTGCAACTACGCTCCCGCCGCCCGTTCCACATTGGCGCTGCGGCTCGGCACGCCGAATTCGCGGCGGCACACCTCGGCCAGCGCTGCGACGCCGTCGCGAATCTCCTGCACCGACGGACTGGCGAAACACAGCCGCAAGCGGCTTCTGCTGTGCGCGGCATTGACCGACCATTCGGTGCCGGGATTGATGGCGATGCCGGCGGCCAGCGCCGCCTGATAGAGCTTCAGCGTATCGACATTGTCCGGCAACTTGACCCAGAGAAAGATCCCGCCGCGCGGATCGTCGAACTCCGCCGCCGTGCCGAACTGTTCGGCCAGCGCCTCCATCATCGCCTCCAGCTTGACGCGCAGATCGCGCCTCAGCTTCGGCACGTGATCGTTGAAATGCGCCGCGGAGAATTCCGCCAGCACCATTTGCTCGAGCGCGCCCGATCCCGCATCGGTCTTGATGCTGAGAATGCGCGACAGCACGTTCCAAGGCGCCACGATATAGCCGACGCGCAATGCCGGCGCGACCGACTTCGAGAACGAGCCGATATGAATGACATTGTTCGTCTTGCTCATGGCGTAGAGCGCGGGCGGACGCTGACCGTTCCAGATCAGGTCGGCGTAGCAATCGTCCTCGAAGATCGGCACGCCGTAGTCGTCCGCAAGCTTCAGCAATTCGGCGCGGCGCTGTTCGCTCATGATGGTGCCGGTCGGATTCTGCACCGTCGGAATGGTGTAGATGTATTTCGGGCGGATGCCCTTGGCCTTAAGGTCGGCCAGCGCGGCTGCGACCGCATCGGTTCGCATGCCGTCGTGATCGAGCGGAATGCCGACGATCTTGACCCCGCGCCGCGTCAGCCGCGTGATCGATCCCTGATAGCATTCCTGCTCGATCAGCACGGTGTCGCCCGGCGACAGCAGGATGCCGTTGACGAGATCGAGGCCTTGCAGAGAACCGGACGTGATGAGGATTTCATCGGCGGTGCAGGTGATACCGGCGTCGCGCTTGAGCTTGCCGACCAGAAATTCGCGCAAGGGCCGATAGCCGAGCGGACCACTGTTCAGCCCATAGGTTGCGAGCGTCGCGCCCTCGCGAGTCAGCACAGCAGTGGACGCTTCCAGCAGCTTGGCGACCGGCACCTGATCGGCGTCGTTGTTGCCGCCGACAAAATTATACTTCGGAAAGCCGTTCCATTTCGCCGCGGCCGGCGGCAGCCCCTCGGCCAGCAGCGGCGTGTAGTCGAACGACGTGGCGGTCATGAAGGCGTCTCCCGTTCTTATTGTTCATGAGGGACACCCTCATTGCTTTTTTGTGGGCCGTGCCCGGCCGGCGTGGCGGCACTCTACAGAGACGCGGCGCGCCCGCGCAACCGCTTCGCATCTCAGGCGCGCGACGGCCGGTCGGAGCGCTCATAGATCACCGGCGGTTTCGCGCCGCGATCATCGCCGAATGTCTGGCGGTAGACATTGAATACGAACAGGCCGAACACGGCGACAACGAAGACGATCACAAAGCCGATGGCAGCGCGCTTGAGCACGGACATGGCGGCCCGCATCAATGCGGATGCAGCGCGGCGCGCCGGGCGACATGCCGTTGCAGCAGCCACAGCAGCGGTGCGTAGATCAACTCCATGAACAGTCCGAACAGCGTGCCGATGCTCGGAATGCCGTGGAGCAATACCGAATACAGATGCGCCAGACCGCCCAGCACGATCATGAAGGTCAGAATTCCGAACCGTTCGCGATAGCGCTCGACATGAGGGATCGAGACCAGGAACAGGAGGCCCATCCCGACCAGAATGCCGGAGAGCAGCCGGAAGTAATTGTCGACCGTGATCGTGCCGACGCCGTGCATGAACTGAACGCCGAGCATCACGCCGGCGATGCCAAGCCCGAGCAGCGCCAGCGCGCTAAGCGCCGTGGCGATCTGGAGAAAGAACCGTTCCATGCGAGCCTTGATAAGTCTGCGGTCCTTTGGACCTTACAGCCCAGACCATATATGAGAAGCGGCGCCGATTGCGACGGATGTTTCGTCACAATCGGCCGCATTATTCCTCATCGTGACGGCTGCGAGTCAGCTATGCACGTCTCTTCGCTCAAATCCCGACAGATCGCCGCACGCACCGATGACCACATTCACGCCACACCAGGATCAGGCGCTCCGCGCCGTCGCCGACTGGCTCAAGGCCAGACCCGGCAAGGGCGGCACGCCGCAGGTGTTCCGGCTGTTCGGCTATGCCGGCACCGGCAAGACCACGCTGGCGCGGCACATCGCCGACGACGTCAACGGCAATGTGAAGTTTGCGGCATTCACCGGCAAGGCCGCGCTGGTGATGCGCAACAAGGGCTGCGACAACGCCTCGACCATCCATTCGCTGATCTATCGCACCCGCGAGTCCGGCGAGGAGCAGCCGAGCTTTGAGCTATGGGACGACGCCCCCGCCTCCAAGGCCAAGCTGATCGTGATCGACGAATGCTCGATGGTGGACGCCGAACTCGGCCGCGACCTGATGTCGTTCGACTGTCCGCTGCTGGTGCTGGGCGATCCTGCGCAGTTGCCGCCGATCCAGGGCGGCGGCTTCTTCACTGATGCCGAACCCGACGCAATGCTCACCGAGGTCCACCGTCAGGCGCAGGACGATCCTATCGTGCGGATGTCGATGGCGGTGCGCGAGGGCCGCTCGCTCGATCTCGGCACCTTCGGCGAAAGCGAAGTGGTGCGGCGCGATGCGCTCGATCCCGATCGGGTGATGGCCGCCGACCAGGTTCTGGTCGGCCGCAACAACACCCGCCGCGCCTACAACATGCGCGTGCGGCAGAAGCAGGGAATCGAAGATCCGTTGCCGGTGGCCGGCGACAAGCTGGTCTGCCTGCGCAACAACCGTAAGAAAGCGCTGTTCAACGGCGGGTTGTGGCGGGTGAAATCCCGGGCGCAGTCCAAGTCCAGCATTATCACCATGCGGTTGTCGCCCGACGAGGAGGTCAGCAGCGCCAAGGTGACGAAAGTGTCGGTGCGCGGCGACTGTTTCGGCGGCGGCATCGAGGACATTCCGTGGGAGCAGCGCCGCCCCTATGACGAATTCGACTATGGCTACGTGCTGACAGTCCACAAGTCGCAAGGCTCGCAGTGGAACGACGTCGTGCTGTTCGACGAGAGCTTTGCCTTCCAGGATAGCCGGGCGCGCTGGCTCTACACCGGCATCACCCGGGCCGCGAAACGGTTAACGGTTGTCGTCTAATACTTTTTGCGAATGCCTCCTTTCGCAGCGCAAGATGCAATTTCCTTGAGCAAGTGCCTTTCCCGCACTTATGGTTGTTCCCGAGCCGGCCCGAGGGCCGGCTCCGCCGCGAGGGCACGGCGCAAAAGCTGGGGAACGCCGGGGAATGACCGATTCCGTAAGCGGGGGGCTGGACGTTTCCGGCCGCAATTTCGCTGGCGCCGGGGAACGCATGGGCCTGAAATTCAGGCAACTGGCGCTCTGGCTCGGCACACGCAATGCATTCGATCTTGCCTCCTGCGCCGCCTTGGGCGCGCTGGTCGTCCTCGCGGTCTGGACCTTCCAGGACTACGCGATTTCCAACGACGAAGGCGTCCAGCATCAATACGGCGAACTGATCGTCGCCTACTACAAGAGCGGCTTTACCGACCAGTCGCTGTTCAAGCTCGATAACCTCTATCTCTACGGCGGGCTGTTCGACATCGCAGCCCTCGGCCTCGCGCAGATCCTGCCGGTCGACCAGTACGAGCTGCGTCATCTGCTGTGCGCGCTGATCGGCATCGGCGGCATCGCCGCGGCGGGCGCAACCGCGCGATTGATCGCGGGACCGCGCGCGGCGTTCTTCGCCATCGTGGCGCTGGCGCTGTGCGGCTCGTGGTACGGCGGCATGTACAACCACACCAAGGGCATTCCGCTCGCCTCCTTCATGGCCGGCGCGATGTACTTCCTGATCCGCGCCACGCGCGATCTCCCGACCCCGCGCATGCGCGACGTGATCGGCTTCGGCGCGATGATGGGCGCCGCGCTCGGCATCAAATCGCTCGGCCTGCTACTGGTCGGATATGCCGGCCTCGCCATTCTGATGAACCTGCCGCGTCCCGTGATCGGCCACTGGCGGGAGCGTTCACGCTTTGCGATGCGCGCGGCGCTGTGGTTCCTGCCCGGCTTCATGATCGCCTATCTCATCATGATCGCGGCGTGGCCGTGGGCGGCGCTGTCGCCGCTCAATCCGGTGCGCGGCCTGCTGTCGTTCAGCGACTTTCATTATCACATCCGCACCATCCTGTTCGGCAAGGTCTACGAGATGGCCGATGTGCCGCGCGCCTATGTGCCGACTTACATCGCGATCCGGCTGCCGCTGCTGACGCTCGGCGCGACGCTGCTGTCGCTGGCGCTGCTCGTTCTGCCCGCGCGCATCGGCGGGATCGGCGGTCAACGCCGCCGCGAACTCGGACTGATCGCATTCGCCGCGATCTTCCCGGTGGCTTGCCAGGTCGTGACCGAAGGACCGGCGCTCGACGGCTGCCGCCACTTTCTGTTCGTGTTTCCGGCCATCGCGGTTCTCGCGGGCGTCGGAATGAACGCGTCGATCGGCGCACTGGCGCGGCTGCATCGCAATGCCGTGATCGTCTGGTTCGCCGTCATTGCGACCTGCTTCACCTGGACGGCGGGCAAGCTCTATCACCTGCATCCTTACGAGTATCTCTATTACAACCAGCTGGTCGGCGGGCTGGAAGGCGCATCGCGGCGCTTCGTGACCGACTACTGGGTCAACATCATGCCGGAAGCCGTCGAGGAATTGCACGACTACCTCGACCGCACCGAGCCGGAAACCGCGCAGACCAAATCTTACAAGGTCGCTGTATGCGGCGAGCGCGTTTCTTACGAGGAGTATGCGCGGCCCAACCTGCAGTGGATCAAGATGTACGACTGGCGCCTGGCGGATTTCTATATCGCACCGACGCATATGAACTGCGACCGCACCCTCGCGGGGAAAGTCGTCGCCAGGATCGAGCGCCTCGGCGTCACCATCGGCGTGGTGAAGGACCGCCGCGCTGTGCGCGAATCTGAAGAATGATCTGCATCAAGCGCTGACCGTGCAAAATCGTCATACTTCGACACCGGCCGTTAATCGGAATTCACGATAGCCAGGGCCGTCGTCTTGGCGCTTGGCAGCGCCGAGGGGTATAATCTATCCGGCTGGAAAACATCGTCCAGAAATCTCAAAAAGGAACAGATATGCGAACAGCAAAACTTCTCGCGGCCGCGCTGCTTGCCGGTGCAACGACACTGACTCTTCCGCAGTCCGCGACATCGGCGCCGCTGATGACTGATGCCATGCTGTCGAGCGCCGCTTCTGCCTCGAGCGACATCGAGAACGTTCAGTATTATCACCGCCGCGGCTATTACGGCCATCGTCATCATGGCGGCGGCGGCACCGCAGCGGGCATCGGCATCGGCCTCGCAGCTGGCGCAATCATCGGCGGCGCCATCGCCGCGTCGCAGGCGCAGGCCCAGCAGAACGCCGCCTATTGCGCGCAGCGCTATCGCTCCTACGATCCGCGTTCGGGCACCTATCTCAATCGCGACGGCAACCGTTATCCCTGCCCGTAAGCGATCTGCCTCGCACTGCAAAAGCCGCCGGATTTTTCCGGCGGCTTTTTTGTTGATGCACCGATCACGACATCGCGCACGCGCGGCATCGGACTTTGCGAATTCTGCGCTGGCCTGACCAAAGGTGCTCGGATACGCTCCGCGCAACTTCGGCAACGAAGGCATAAGAAACCGAGGAAACATTCATGCCCTTTCGCATCGCGGCGCGCGTCCCTGCCCTCTGCGCTCTCCTGACGAGTATCGGAATGACACTGCTGCCATCCACCGAACTAGATGCACAGACCGCGCAGCCGCTTCCCACCGCCGCGCAAAGCGACCCGAAAACACTCGGCATGATGCAGGGCTTTCCGCCGCCGCCGGACAAGACCATCCGCTTCATCGACGGATCGAGCCTGAAATTTCCCAACACACGCTGGGCATTCAGCCACATCCGCGAACTGGTGCCGACCGCCAATGTCTCGCGCGGCGAAGGCCCGGTGACACCGCTGCCGCGCGCCGAGCGCGATCTCGGCAACGTCGCGATCACCACAATGGACGGCAAGGCGATCACCTTCAACGACGCGCTGCAACTGACCTACACCGACGGCATTCTGGTGCTGCACAAGGGCAAGGTCGTCTATGAGAAATATTTCGGCGAAGGCAGCGTGCAGCGGCCGCATGTCGCGTTCTCGGTGACGAAGTCCTTCGTCGGCACGCTGGCGGCGATCCTCGCCGCCGACGGCAAGCTCGATCCCGCCGCAGCCGTGACGAAGTACGTGCCGGAGCTGAAGGACTCGGCCTACGGCGACGCCACCGTGCGCCAGGTGATGGACATGACCATCGGCGTGAAGTTCTCGGAAAACTATTCCGACCCGCAGGCCGAAGTGTACGACTATGCGCGCGCCGGCGGCATGGTGCCGCTGACGCCGAACTATCAGGGGCCGCGCACCTTCTTCGACTTCCTCGTCAAGCTGAAGAAGGACGGCGAGCACGGCAACGGCTTCTTCTACAAGACGGCGAACGCCGAGGTGCTGGCGTGGATTGTCAAGCGCGCGAGCGGCCTGTCGATGGCGGAGCTGCTGTCGCAGCGGGTTTGGTCGAAGCTCGGCGCCGAGCACGACGCCTATTTCATGGTCGACAGCATCGGCACCGAATCCGGCGGCGGCGGTCTCAACACCACGCTGCGCGATCTCGCTCGCTTCGGCGAGATGATGCGCAACAAGGGCAAGGTCAGCGGCAAGCAGGTGATTCCGGCGTCGGCCGTCGCCGACATCGAGAAGGGTGGCAGGAAGGAAGACTTCGAGAAGGCCGGCTATTCGCTGCTGAAGGGCTGGTCCTATCGCGACATGTGGTGGATCACCCACAACGAGCACAACGCCTACACGGCGCGCGGCATCTATGGCCAGAGCATCTATATCGACCCGAAGGCCGAGATGGTGGTCGTGCGCTACGCCTCGCATCCGATGGCTGCCAACGCCGCCAACGATCCTGTCTCGCTGCCGATGTACATGGCGGTGGCGAAGACGCTGATGAAGTAACGCCGGGCGCGCCGGAAAGGCCGTGATCTCTCCAACGGTCATTCCGGGATGCGTGCTCCGGACGCGAACCCGGTATCGAAGATCGAAACAAACACAGAAATCGGACTGCCGTCATTCTGAGGTGCACGCTCTTGCGCGCCTCGAAGGGTGATGGCGATCCAACCGGCTGCGTATCCTTCGAGGCTCGCCGCAAACGCGGCTCGCACCTCAGGATGACGCAACATCGATTCGCTTCGCGAATGCGGTCCGCGCATTCGTCAGGACTATGGGAGAAAGGTGTCTAGGCGACGTTTCTTTCGGGTGCCACCTCTGTGGCTGGCACCGCGCAACTCTCAAGCACCTGCCGCAATTCCTCTTCCAGAAACTCATTGGCGATGATGAGCGCCTTGAGCGCGCCGCGAATGTCGCCGCCGCAGGTGGCGATGGCGCTGTCCACGGCGCGGTCGTAACGGTCGATGTCCTTCTGCGTGGCCGGTCTGAACATATGGCTCTCCGATATGGCAGAGATCGCGACAGACCGGTTTGCCTCGCCCGGCGAGTCGGGATGATTTATGTTCTCTATTTGTTCTGATGATTGGCGATCTGTCAATCGGGCGCTTTCGCCGTCCACCGGCGCATCGTTGGGTGTCCGGCGCGGAATCTCCGAAGCACGCGTATCTGCGAATGGGTGCTAGCCGGCGACGATCCCGAGGCCGCGCCCGGGATACCCGCGATGCACATTTCAGCACTCGTCATTCCGGGACGCGTCTTCCTGGACGCGGGCCCGGATGCTTGAACCTGTCATTCCGGGATGCGCGTTCTTCACGCGCAGACCCGGAATCCAGTCCCCTTGTTATGGCTTTGTCAGCAGCGGTGGATTCCGGGTTCACTCGCAAAGATGCTCGCGCCCCCGAATGACGGCGAATGATCCGGCGTGACGACTCCTGCAACATTTCGTGATGGGGATACCAATCCCCGCGCTTCAAACCTCTCTTAAGTTCGAAGCGTCCTGTTCGTGAGGGGCGCTTCTCGAGGGCGCTTTTGAAGCGGAACAGGATGCGGCGCCTGCGCGATGTGGATTCGCACCCACACGTCCGGGAGGCCGGGGGTCACCGTCCGGGCCAACTACGTGGCTCTGCCTTCAATGGCTGGACGAGGACAGGATGAAGGCGGGCGAAAGCCTGCCGGATCGGAGGCGCGGTACGCGCTCGTCCTGTCCCGGAAGCACGGTCCCCCGGACACAAATCGCCGCGAATGGAGCGCCGCAAGGCGATGCGCTTCCGGAGAAATACCGCCTCGCAAGCGGATGCCGGAAGCGAGACAAGACAAGGTGCGCCTCGCGGCGCTCCATGCCCCTCCCTTTTTAAGGGGCGCGAACGAGGCAGGCCTCGCGCGCGCATGTGAGGGGGAAACTACAAACTCACCTCGCGCGATGCGCGGGAACGGTTGCGCGTGGCTGTTTGAAAATTGAATCGGGAGGCGATCTGCGAACGCTCAACATATACGATGTCGTCCCCGCGCAGGCGGGGACCCATACTCCCTGAGTTATCGATTTAACGGAGATGCTGGAGCAACCTTCTCGCAATCACCACGACGTTCAGTGGTTATGGGTCCCCGCCTGCGCGGGGACGACGCGGAGAGATTACGCGCGATACACCAATAGCTGCGATCGTCATCACCGGGCTTAACCTGGTGATCCACGTCTTGCTTGCGAATGTCGAGATAAGTCGTGGATGGCCGGGTCAAGCCCGGCCATGACGAACTGCGGGCCGAATGCCGATACTCGCTCGCCTCACCGCTGCACGCGGACGCCGAGCATCACGATCGTCGCCGACGAGCTTGCACCGGCGATCGAGCTTTCCAGCCAGTCCTGACGGACCTGCGCCTTGATCTGGAACGTGCGCGACAGCTTGTAGACCAGATCGCCTTCAACAAAATAACGCTTGTCGAGACGCGTGCCGTCATAGTCCGTTGTGCCGGTGCCGACCTTCGCGGTGCCGATCAGCCAGCGGCGGAAGGCATGATCGACCTGCAGCGAGTAATCGCGCGAAATGCTGCCGGACACGCCGGGCAGCGTGGTTTCGTCGATCGATGACGTTGCGCCGAAGGTCACCGTGGTGAGGCCGGTCGCGGTCCAGATCAGCGAGGCGCTGGTCAGCAAGCCCTTCATGTCGGTGAGGCGCGGATCCTGATAGGTCCGCAGCGCATAGCCGATCGCGGCCTCGCCGGTCAGCAGCCGCGAGAACTCGAACGTCGAACCGGCCTTGACGTAGCCGCCGTTGGAATCCCGCTGGAAGCCGGAGCGGTCGAACTGCACATCGTGCTTGCGCGTATCGATCTGGAATTCGCCGAACGGTTTGACGCCGGGCATCAGATCGTAGCTGACGCGGGTGAGCGCGCCGAACTGGTTGAAGTTGCGGTCGTCGTTGGTGGTCGACGAACCGTCGGTGAGCTTCGAATACTGGTAAGTCGTACGATCGGCGACACCTGCGACCGACACCTGCAGCCGATTGAAGTCGTGTTCGACGCCGGCCGTGCCGCCGATCGTCGTCGCCAGCGGATATTGCGAAAGCCCCTGCTGAATATTCGGCGAGCCCGGGTTGTCGGTAAAGACCCGCATGCGCAGTTCGGTGTTGATGCGGGTGTCGCGCCGCGCGTCGATGCGGCCGTTGACCTTGCCGTTGAAGCTCGGCGTGTCGATGCTGGTCGGCACCGGCGACGGTCCGCCGTCGAGCGGCGGGAACGTGGTCTTGTAGCCGGTGAAGGAGCCGCGCAGATCGGCGATCAGCGAATGGCGTTCCCAGTCGGAGGCGATCAGCAGCTCCGGCGCCACCGTGTAGAACGCCGAGGCCTTCGGCTGGTTGATGCGGCCGGGATTGGTGCTGTAACCGCCCCAGACCTCGACCGCGGCCTTGGTGAGAAACGTGCCGGTGTGGAAGCCGACATTGGCGAACGGATCATCGTCGGGCTTGAGGCGGCGGCGCGCGGGCTGGCCGGGAAACGTGCCGGCGACCGACGGCGACACCGGTGTCTGGACTTTGGCTTTCGGCGGAGACGGCTGTGGCGTGCCGGGGCCGCGTGCTTTCGCCTTCGGCGCGCCGGGATAGAGCTTCGGCCGCTTGCGCACGCGGTTGAGGGAATCGAAGCCGCTGTCGGACGCGCCGGACGCAGGCGGAATGCCGTAAGTCGGGATCGCCCCGATGCGCGACGGTGCTCTCGCGCTTCTGGAGGCGTCCTGATCGTCGCCGTTCTGCGCCGTCCGGCGCAGCAGCGAGCGGTCGGGTGGCGCAAACCCGCCCTGCGAGGGGTTCAGCATGTCCGGCGTCAGCGACTGCGCGAGTGCGGCCATCGGGTGCCACAGGATCAGCAGGCCGCACACCGGCAGCGCGCGCCACGAAGGCACGCGCCAGCGATGGTCCCACAACCGGACAGGCTGCCGCCGACCTGGCACTTTTCACTCACCTCTCGGTCCCGGAAACCCGCCGGGGCCGCGCCGGAAAAACACAACGAATTCAGGGAACTGCGGGCAAAAACGCCGCCCTCCAGCGCCCGTAGGCGCCGTTAACAGAGTTAAAACAATTATGGTTAACGGGGGGTTAGGCAGGCCGGCGCGTCGCCTCACGCTCTTGGCCGTGCTAAAGGCAGCGCCTAGATAGGGCGAGTCTTCCGCTCCCTCAGGAACCCCACATGGCGATCTCGAAACCGCGGACGGCTTCTCCTTCCATGACCCATTCCACCTCGCCCGCCATCGAATCAGCGCTGCGCACCCTCGACGCCGAGGCCAGCGGCATCACCGCGCTGGCGAACGCGCTGCAATCCGATCTCGGCCCGGCGTTCGACGCCGCCGTGACGCGCATCCGCGACGCCAAGGGCCGCCTGATCGTGACGGGGCTCGGCAAATCCGGCCACATCGGCAAGAAGATGGCCGCCTCCTTCGCCTCCACCGGCACCCCCGCCTTCTTCGTCCATGCGGCGGAAGCCAGCCACGGCGATCTCGGCATGATCACCGCCGACGACGTCATCATGGCGCTGTCGTGGTCCGGCGAGACCGCCGAGCTGAAGAACCTCATCAACTACTCACGCCGCTTTCGCATCACGCTGATCGCGGTGACCTCCGAGGCCGGTTCGACGCTGGGCTCAGCCGCCGACATCGTGCTGACCCTGCCGAAGGCGCGCGAGGCCTGCCCGCACAATCTCGCACCGACCACGTCGTCGCTGATGCAGCTTGCGCTCGGCGACGCGCTGATGGTGGCGCTTTTGGAAAGCCGCGGGTTCACCGCGCTTGATTTCTCCGCGCTGCATCCTTCCGGCAAACTTGGTGCGATGCTGAAGTTCGTGCGCGACCTGATGCACAAGGACGCTGCGGTGCCGGTCAAACCGCTCGGCACCAAAATGTCCGATGCGCTGGTGGAGATGACGTCGAAAGGCTTCGGCTGCGTGGGCATCGTCGATGCGCGCAACGAGATCATCGGGATCGTCACCGACGGTGACCTGCGCCGTCACATGCGTCCGGATCTGATGACCGCGACGGTCGATGACGTCATGACGAAGAATCCGAAGACCATCAGCCCCGACCTGCTCGCCAGCGAGGCTTTGGAAATTCTCAACTCATCGAAGATCACCGCGCTGATCGTCACCGAAGGCAAGAAGCCGATCGGCATCGTGCATCTGCACGACATTTTGCGCGCAGGCGTGGCTTAGGTCTTCACTTAGGCGGGCCCGACCTGAAGGCTCGCCCCGTCCGCGCTCACGATTTTCACGCGGCTGCCGGCCGGCGTATCCGGCCCCGACACGCGCCACACCGTATCGTCGATCTTCACCGTGCCGATGCCATCGACAATCGGCTTCTCCAGCGTGAAGACACGGCCGATCAGGCCTTCCGCGCGCTTGTTGAGGAATGGCTTGTCGGTCGGTCTGGCGTTGCGGCGGGAGAAATTCCGCCACAGCGGCACCATTGCGATCGACAGCACGGCAAACACAAGAATCTGCGCCTGCCACGACCATGCGATGCCGAACGACAACACTCCGACGATCAGCGCCGCAAGCCCGAGCCACAGCATGAAGACGCCGGGTGCGAAGGTTTCGATCCCCATCAGCACGATGCCGATGATCAGCCAGTTCCAGGTCCCGAGTTTCGACAGAAGCTCACCCATGACAATCTCAGGATTTCGGAGTGGTGTTCGGCACGGTCGGCGGACGGCGCGGCGCTGAGGCCGATCCGCCGTCGCCGAACGTGGCCTTCGCAATCTCGGCGATGCCGCCGAGCGACGAAAGAACGCCAGTGGCTTCGATCGGCAGCATGATGATTTTCTGGTTTGGCGACTCCGCGATCTGGCTGAACGCCTTGATGTACTTGTCAGCGATGAAATAGTTCAGCGCGGCAACGTCGCCGCTGGCGATGGAGTTGCTGACCATTTCGGTGGCCTTGGCTTCCGCTTCGGCTGATCGCTCGCGCGCCTCGGCGTCACGGAACGCCGCTTCGCGGCGGCCCTCGGCCTGAAGGATCTGCGACTGCTTGGCGCCCTCCGCACGCAAAATTTCGGACTGCCGCTGCCCTTCGGCTTGCAGGATGTCGGCGCGCTTGACACGCTCCGCCTTCATCTGCCGGCCCATCGCCTCGACCAGATCGTGCGGCGGCACGATGTCCTTGATCTCGATGCGGTTGACCTTGACGCCCCACGGCGAGACGGCGGCATCGACCACACGCAGCAGGCGCTCGTTGATCTCGTCACGATGCGACAGCACCTGATCGAGATCCATCGAACCCATGACGGAGCGGATGTTGGTCATAGTCAGTGTCACGATCGCCTGATTGAGATTGGACACCTCGTAGCTTGCCTTGGCCGCGTCAAACACCTGATAGAACGTCACGCCGTCGACGGTCACGGTCGCATTGTCCTTGGTGATAACCTCCTGCTGGGGAATGTCGATCACCTGCTCCATCATGTTCACCTTGCGGCCGACGCGATCGAAATAGGGAATGATAATGTTGAGGCCCGGACCTAGCGTGCGGGTGTATTTGCCGAACCGCTCGATGGTCCAGTCGTAGCCCTGCGATACCGTTTTCACACCGGCGAACAGTGTGAAGATCACGAGCAGAACGACCGCAATGGCAAAAATATCGAAACCGGACATTGAAAGCTCCCTGCAATAAGCCCGAAAGCGAAAGACAGTGTGTTGCGGTCAGCCTAGCACAAATGCACCGCGGCCGCGCTGCTCTTGGTCGACCCGGGCGGGATTGCGGTTCGAGGGGAAGGAGAATAACGGCCACCGGAACGGCCGCCGGTGCGTTTTGACGCCTGAAATAGGCGTCTTAGATCCAGCCCCGCAGTTCGCGCAGCACGATCTGACGGATCACATCCATGCCCTCGTCGCTGTCGTTGAGGCAAGGGATAAAGGAGAAATGCTCGCCGCCATTGTGATGAAAGATCTCAGCATTTTCCTGGGCAATTTCCTCGAGCGTCTCGAGGCAATCCGCCGAGAAGCCGGGGGTCACGACGGCAATTCGCCGCACGCCATCCTTGGCAAGCTGCTCGATGGTCTTGTCGGTATAGGGCTGCAGCCATTCCTCATAGCCGAAGCGCGACTGAAAGGTCAGCATCAGCTTCCTGTCATCCAGACCCATACGCGCACGCAGAGCATCCACCGTCGCGATACACTGCGCCTGATAGGGATCGCCCTTGGCGATATAGGACTGCGGCATGCCGTGGAAGGACGCCATGATGACTTCAGGCTCGTACGGCAAGGTCGCAAGATGGCGCTCGATCGAGACCGCGAGCGCATCGATATAGCTCGGCTCATCGTAATATGGCGGCGTGAAGCGCACGGTGGGCTGCGCGCGCATGTCTTTCAGAGCCGCAGCAACCTTGTCCACCACCGTGGCCGAGGTCGACGCCGAATATTGCGGATAGAGCGGCATCACCAGAATACGGTCGCAGCCCTGCGCCGTCAGCGCATCGATCCGCGACTTGATCGAGGGATTGCCATAGCGCATGCCCCAGTCGACGACGACATGCTTCTGATCCGCGATCGACGCCGCGAGCTTGTCGGACTGCGCACGGGTGATGGTCTTGAGCGGCGACTCGTTCTTCTCGGTGTTCCAGATTTTCAGGTAATCCTTCGCCTTCTTGGCAGGACGAACCACCAGAACGATGCCGTTGAGAATGATCTGCCAGATCAGCCCCTGATTTTCGATCACGCGCGGATCGGACAGGAACTCACGCAGGTAGACGCGCACGCCGCGGGCATCAGCCGTATCGGGCGTGCCGAGATTGACCAGCAGCACACCGACACGCGGCGGCGCAGCCTGCGTTACCGGCCGATGGGCGTCGAGGGGAACAACCACTGTCATGATGAATTTGGATCGCGCGTTACGGAAACATTGTCAAGGCAAGCAGATTTTAATGACTAGAAACAGGTGACGCGCTCTGCAGCGATATATCCCAGCAGCAGACCGATGCCGAACAGCATCACCAGACCGGCCGCGCCGAACTCGATGCCGCGCAACAGGATCGCACCACCGCCGTCGCGGCCCGCAGCGATGCGGCCAGCGATCCCCTTCGCCGAGACCGCAATGAGAGCAATGGCCGAGACCGTGATCGCGGTTCCGAGCCCCATCAGCAAGGTCGCGGCAACGCCGGCCCAGAACAGACCCTGCGCCAGCGCGAACACCAGAACGAGGATCGCACCGGAACAGGGCCGGATCCCCACCGTCAGCACCGCGCTCAGGCCGCGTGCCCAGCCGCCGGGACCGGCGAGCTCGCTCGGTTCCGGCCCGTGCGAATGGCCGCAATGCGCTTCGTGAACGTGGTCCGCATGATCGTGGTGGTCATGATGATCATGCGCGTGATCGCCGTGAGCATGATGAGCGTGGTCGTCATGAACATGAGCCCCGCGCGCGTGAGCATCACCATGCGAATGTGCATGATCATGGTGGTGCGAATGATCGCGATGACCATGGACATGAGCCATCGCGGGAACGAGTTGCGGGGTGGCGACGCCACGCCATGAACGCAGCGCGCGGAAGAATCCACCGCCTTTGCTCCAGACCAGCCGCGCGCCGAACGCCGCGATCAGGCTGTAGCTCGCGATCTCGATGACACGCTCGGCGCTGCACATCTGGCCGGCGGTGACATTGAGGAGGGCCGCGCCGATGCCGACGATGGCAATCGCCACCAGCGCCTGCATCAGCGCCGAGACGAATGACAAGGCGATGCCGCGCTTTGCGGTTTCCTCGTTAGCGATCAGATAGGACGAGATCACTGCCTTGCCATGCCCCGGGCCAGCCGCATGAAAAATCCCGTAGGCAAAGGAAATGCCGAGCAGCGCCCACACCGCGCTGCCGTCGGTTTTCGCCGCACGAATGGTCGCCGACATCTGCCGGTAGAATTCGGATTGCCTGGCCAACAGCCAGCCGACGATGCCGCCGACCTGCGAGTCCGGCACCGCGCCCTTCGGCGCACCGAACGGGTTTTGCGCGAAAGCCGCATGAACCGCGCAATCCAGAACCAAAACAGCG
The DNA here is from genome assembly GCF_021502575.1 of Bradyrhizobium sp. G127. Lineage (NCBI taxonomy): Bacteria > Pseudomonadati > Pseudomonadota > Alphaproteobacteria > Hyphomicrobiales > Nitrobacteraceae > Bradyrhizobium > Bradyrhizobium sp. G127. The sequence goes on along the minus strand of NZ_JAKFGN010000003.1, from coordinate 502,512 downwards.
GCGAGAACCGCAAGGCAGACCGGCGCAACGCGAAGGATCGGGCGAATAGTAGTCACGGCGCGCAACTCACATTGATCTTGTTGGCGAACATCGCGCCGTAGTTGGAATTGTCGCCGTTGAGGAAGGTCTGCTCGTTCATCGTCTGCGCCTGTGCGCTGCCGTCGCTGGGACGCTCCACCGTGAGCTTGCAACCGGCCGGCGCACCGACCAGCGTGACCGGGTCCTTCTCGTTCAACTGAAAGTCGATGAAGTACGACGGGTCGAACACCTCGATGGCGAGAGCATCCGCCTTGAACGGCGTCTTGAACGGCAGCGTAAAGTGCAGCGTCAGCGCGGCGTCCTTGTAGTCGAGATAGTAATCCACCGGATCGGTGAACTTCTCTTTCTTCTGGCTGCCTTTGGCGCCGACCTTGGCGAAGGTGAAGAAGGCATACTCCTTGAGCGACTCCACGTTGGTCTGCGCCAGCGGCTTGAGCTCTTCCCGGGTATAGACGCCCTTGGTCTTGGTCTCGATGCCCTGCAGCGCGTAGGTCGAGAACATGTCGTCGAAGGTCCACGCATGGCGCACGCCGGTGATGGTGCCATCCGGCGCATAGACCAGTTCGCTCTTGGCCGTGATCCAGACATGCGGATGCGCCTGCGCGGCGCTGGCGCCCAGCGCGAACACTACAACAAAGCTCAGGCACTGAATGAGACGGCGCATCGTGCTCGTCATATCGACCTTTGGTTAAGCCGCTTCGGGTTCGTTGAGCAATCCGCGACGGCGCAACAGCGCATCGGGTTCGGGCTTGCGGCCACGGAAGGCAATGTAGGCGTCCTCCGGATCGCGTGATCCGCCCGACGAATAGATATCGTCGTGCAGACGCTTCGCCACCGCCGGATCGAAGATATTGTGGGCTTCCTCGAACGCGCCGAACGCATCCGCGTCCATCACCTCGGACCACATGTAGCTGTAATACCCCGACGCATAGTGATCGCCGGAGAAGATGTGGCCGAACTGCTGAGGCCGGTGGCGCAGCGCGATCTCGGATGGCATGCCGATCTTCTCGAGTTCCTGCTTTTCGAAAGCGCGCACGTCGGTGATCGAGGCCGCGGGCTGGGTATGGAATTCGAGGTCCATCAGCGCGGACGAGACGAACTCCACCGTGGCGAAGCCCTGGTTGAACTTGCGCGCGGCGATGAAGCGCTTGAGCAGGTCTTCCGGCAGAGGCTCACCCGTCTGGTAGTGACGCGCGAACTTTTGCAGCACCTGCGGCTGTTCCTGCCAGTGTTCATAGAGCTGCGACGGCAGTTCGACGAAATCGGTGAATACGCTGGTGCCGGACAGCGACGGGTACACGACGTTCGACAGCATGCCGTGGAGGCCGTGGCCGAACTCGTGGAACAGCGTGCGGGCGTCATCAGGCGACAGCAGCGACGGCTGGCCATCCGTGCCCTTGGAAAAATTGCAGACGTTGATGATCAGCGGCGCCACGTCGCCGTCGAGCTTCTGCTGGTCGCGCAGCGAGGTCATCCACGCGCCGGAGCGCTTGGACGGCCGCGCGAAATAGTCGCCATAGAACAGCGCCTGATGTTTACCGCTGGCATCCTTTACCTCCCACACCCGCACGTCGGGGTGCCAGACCGGCACGTCCTTGCGCTCGGCGAAGGTGACGCCGAACAGCCGGGTGGCGCAGTCGAACGCGGCGTCGATCATGTGATCCAGCGCCAGATAGGGCTTGATCGAGGCGTCGTCGAAATTGGCGCGGCGCTGGCGCAGCTTTTCCGCGTAATAGCGCCAGTCCCATGCGGCAAGCTTGAAGTTGCCGCCCTCCTCGGTGATCAGTTCCTGCAAGGCGTCGCGGTCGGCCATGGCGCGGGCGCGCGCTGGCTTCCAGACCCGCTCAAGGAGACCGCGCACGGCCTCCGGCGTCTTGGCCATCGAATCCTCCAGCCGGTAGGCGGCGAAGCTCGGATAGCCGAGCAGCTTGGCGCGCTCTTCGCGCAGCTTGAGGACTTCGAGGATGATCGCACTGTTGTCGTTGGCGTTCTGGTTGTCGCCGCGGGCAGTGAAGGCCTTGAACACCTTTTCGCGCAGGTCACGGCGGCTCGAATCCTTCAGGAACGGCTCGACGAAGGATCGCGACAGCGTGACCACCATCTTGCCGGGCTTTCCGCGCTCGTCGGCCGCAGCCTTGGCAGAGGCAACAAAGCTGGCCGGAAGTCCCGCCAGATCGTCCTCGCCAAGCTCGAGAGTCCAGTCCTGCTCGTCGCCGAGCAGGTGGTGGCTGAAGTCGGTGGACAGATGCGCCAGCCGCTCGTTGATTTCGGCGGTGCGCGCCTTGGCAGCGTCCGAGAGGCCAGCGCCGGCACGGTGGAAGCCGGTCCAAGTCCTCTCCAACAGCCGCTTCTCTTCCGGCGTCAGCTTGAGCGAGGCGGCCTTGTCGCGGAGCCTGGAGACCCGGGCGAACAGCGCAGCGTCCATGCTGATCGGATTCCAGTGCCGGGCCTGCTTCAGCGCCACTTCGGACTCGATCTTAAGAAGCTCGGGATTGGAGTGGGCCCCAACGAGGTCATAGAACACCGCCGACACCTTGGAGAGCAGCTTGCCGGAGCGCTCCAGCGCCGTAACGGTATTCTCGAAGGTCGGCTCGGCAGGGTTGGTTTTGATCGCCTCGATCTCCGCGGAGTGCTCGGCAAAGGCCTTGTCGAAGGCGGGCAGGAAGTGCTCGGAGCGGATATCGGCGAACGGCGGCGTCTCGAACGGCGTCTGCCACGGCTGGAGCAGCGGGTTGCCCCCCGGCGCTTGCGATGAGGAGGCAACGGCGGCGGACGAGGACGCTTCTGACATGGTGAGGCCTTATTTCCAGCGATTTTCCCGAGCCTCTCTATACCATCGGGTGGGGCTTTTTTGCGCCCTTAACGCTTGATCGGGGCGGCGATTTCGCAGAGATTGCGCCCCGAAACGGGATCACAAAGTCATGAACGCCAAGAAGCTCGAAGCCAATGCCCGCGAAATCGCGTGGCCCAGCGTCATCACCGTCATCAGCGCCGCCATCCTGATCGGCGCCGAGGTGTTCGGCGCGGCCTTCGCCGGCGGCTGGGCGCTGGCGATCCTGTTCGGCCTCAGCGACACGGGCGCTCACATCGTCCAGATCGCGCTCTTCCTGATCGGCGTCGCCATCATGATCGGCTTCGTGCGCGGCGCTCAGCGCGTCGAGCCTTTCACACGCAAGATTTAAGGTCGCACGCGGAAGGTTTGAGAATCCTCCTGCGCCGCAGGCGCTTCTTGCGCTCCGAAACTTAACGCGCGTTCATCTTTCTCGCTGGCTGTTAACTCTCGCGCGACATTTCAGTCACGCGGCGGGGAAAGTTGCCTCGCGAGCAAGAAAATACTTGCGCCACCGAGTCAAAACTCATATTTGCACTCTTGCCCAATTTCGCACGTGCCTGTGGTCGTGTGTCAGTCGGTAGGTATCCGGACAAGAGGCCGGACAGCCGCCAAGGGACGAAGAAGCCGAGGGTCGCTTAAGTCGGTCTAGACTTAAGAGGCCAGCATCTCTCTCCAGGGATGCCGTTGAAGGTGACTTTGCTCCTTGCAACCGTGACTGGCAGCCGGAGGCGAACCGGCGCACCCCGCTCTCAACGGGGGACGCGACTTAAAGCAACGACGGATCGGGCTTTTTTGGTCTCTGTTGGCTTTCCACCAGCCAGCGCGAATACCGAAGAGGCTTGTCCTTCATTGCCAGGTGTGCGGGCGGGAGCTTTCCCAACCAATCCACGGCAGCACAGTCTGATCTGAGTGTCGGCTATCGTCGCGTCTCCATCGTGCGACATAGCCAAGGCGCTCATATCCGACATCATTTTTTGGACGGTCCGTCGCAGGGCCGTTTGGGAGAGTGCTATGACCGATCGTATCCAGGAATTCCTGCGCAACCGCCGCAGCGAGGGCCTCGACACCGAGCCGTGCCTCGTCGTCGACCTCGAAGTCGTGCGCGACAACTACCAGACCTTCGCGAAGGCGCTCCCTGACTCACGCGTTTTTTACGCCGTGAAGGCGAACCCGTCGCCTGAAGTGCTGTCGCTGCTGGCCTCGATGGGCTCGTGCTTCGACACCGCGACCGTCGCCGAAGTTGAGATGGCGCTGGCTGCCGGTGCGACACCCGACCGCATCTCTTATGGCAACACCATCAAGAAGGAGCGCGACATCGCACGCGCCTTCGCGCTCGGCATCCGCCTGTTCGCAGTCGACTGCTCGGCCGAAGTCGAGAAAATCGCCCGCGCCGCCCCCGGCGCCAAGGTGTTCTGCCGCATTCTTTATGACTGCGCAGGTGCCGAGTGGCCGCTGTCGCGCAAGTTCGGCTGCGATCCGGAGATGGCTGTCGACGTCCTCGACCTTGCCAAGCGCCTTGGCCTGGAGCCCGTGGGCATTTCGTTCCACGTCGGCTCGCAGCAGCGCAAGGTGAAAGCGTGGGACCGCGCGTTGGCGATGGCCTCGACGGTGTTCCGTGACTGCGCCGAGCGTGGAATCAACCTGTCCATGGTCAACATGGGCGGCGGATTCCCGACGAAGTACCTGAAGGACGTTCCTCCGGTCGTGCAGTACGGCCGGTCGATCTTCCGCGCGCTTCGCAAGCACTTCGGCAACCAGATCCCGGAGACCATCATCGAGCCGGGCCGCGGCATGGTCGGCAACGCGGGCATCATCGAGACGGAAGTCGTTCTGATCTCGAAGAAGAGCGACGACGACGAGAACCGTTGGGTCTACCTCGACATCGGCAAGTTCGGCGGTCTCGCCGAGACGATGGACGAGTCGATCCGTTATGCGATCCGCACGCCGCACGACGGCGCGGATATGGCTCCGTGCATTCTCGCCGGCCCGACCTGCGACTCGGCCGACGTGCTGTACGAAAAGGCACCGTATCCGCTGCCCGTCACGCTCGAGATCGGCGACAAGCTGCTGATCGAAGGCACGGGTGCGTATACCTCGACCTACTCGTCGGTGGCTTTCAACGGCATCCCGCCGCTGAAGACGTATCACATCTGATCGCCACGCGATCGGGCCACATCTGAACAGCCTCCTCTGAGGCCTGAATAACCGGGAGCCGGTTCGCCGGCTCCCATCCCGTCACATCGCGATTTTGCTGACAACACTCCGGAGCCGGCTGGCTTTTTTGGAGTGGGGACTGACGTGCCATGACTGCTGTTTGGAAAAAGACCGCCGCCCTCACCCTCGATGCCGCTCCGTTCGCGATCCGTGAGGAGCGAGCCTCGGACGTCGTCGCGCGTGAAGCGCTGCTGGATGCGAGCTTCGGCGAAGGCCGGCACGCGCGCACCTGCCAGCGCCTGCGCGACGGACGCGCGCCTGCCGAAGGCCTCGCCTTCACGGCAGTGCATGAGGGCCGCGTGGTCGGCACCGTGCGGTTGTGGCACGTCAGCGCCGGGGGCGTCCCGGCGCTGGTGCTCGGCCCGCTGGCGGTCGACACCTCCTGCCGTTCGCTCGGCATTGGTGCTGCGCTGATGATTCACGCGCTGGCAGCGGCGAAGGCACGCGGCCATGGCGCAGTCATTCTGCGCGGCGACGCGGCTTACTATGCCCGCTTCGGCTTCTCCGCAGAGAAGACCGGCGAACTGGCGCTGCCCGGCCCGTTCGAGCGCGACCGGCTGCTGGCCGTGGAGCTGCGCGACGGCGCGCTGGACGAGGCTTGGGGCATGATCGTGGCGACCGGCATGAAGGCACGGCGCTGCCGCCCGGCCGGAAAAGCCCGCCGGCTTGCGCTCCACGCGGCGTGATCGGTCGCGCCATGAACAAACCATCCCGACAGAGGACCATGCTGATGCTGCTTTTTGCTTTCCGGCTTGCAGCCGATCTGTTCCAGCGCTGGTGGCGTTCGCCCACGCGGCGTCCGATTCTTGATGCGATCCGCGTCTCGACGAGAGCGCCGCGGCACAAGTAAGCCGTGTCGCCTGTTGGTATTGCCAAGCGGGATTCGTCCCCATCGCCGCTTGATTTGAGCGCTAAGACACGGCATTGCGTGGCACCTGCAAGCCACGCCCGCCGCTTTTATGAGGAAAATCCCATGTCCCGCCGACTGATTTCATCTGGATCGCCATTCGAGAAGGTCGCCGGCTACAGCCGCGCCGTTGTCGAGGGCGACATGTGCTTCGTCGCCGGAACCACCGGCTACGATCCGGTCACCAAGGTCCTGCCGGAGGACGTGGCCGAACAGACCCGCAACTGCTTCAAGGTCATTGCCAGCGCACTGAAGGACGGCGGCTTCGAGATGGCCGACGTCGTGCGCGCAACTTACTACGTCACGGACGCGAAGGACTTCGACGCGGTGTTCGCTGTGTGCGGGGAAACGCTTGGCGACATCCGCCCGGCGGCGACGATCGTTGCGGTGTCCGCCCTCTACAAGCCGGAGATGAAAGTCGAGATCGAAGTCACCGCCAAGCGACGTTCCTGAACGCTGTAGCTCGCGAAGCTGCCTGAATTCTTTTACGTTATCCTGCGACATGCTGGCCAACCGGGCCAACATGTCGCACTCGATCTGTTGACTTTCCTGCAATCGGTCATAGCTTCAATTCATCATGTCGAACGTCTGCACCAATCGTCTGTTGCTTCGCGCAGGTCGCCTTCAAACTGGAAGGTGACCCGGGCGGACGCGCAGCCGCGCCGTCCCGGGTCTTTGCAGTCCTTTTCGCCCACAATTAGTCCATGAACCGCTCGGCGCTCCGCGTCGGGCGTTTTGAGATACGTCATGATGAACGAACAGCTTCCGCCCATCCGCATCGGGGCGAATGATTTCCACCTGCTCAAGCTCGCTGCCATGCAGGCGGTGGAAGATAGCAACCCTGTCTGCAGCTTTCTGGTGTCCGAACTGGAGCGCGCGGAACTGGTCGAATCCGCAGCTCCGCTACGCTGTGTTCGCCTCGACAACTGGGTAACGTTCCGGGCGGACGATGGACTGTTGCTGGAAAGCCGTATTCCGGTGCTGCCCGAGAATTTCCGCAGCAACCATCTGCATGTGTCGATTCTGTCGCCTTTGGGAGCCGCCCTGATCGGCGTGCCGGTCGGATCGCGCATGCCTTATGTGGGCATTGATGGCATCAGCCACGTGCTCACCGTTGAGAGCCTCGAACCACCGCTCGGCGTCATCTCGCTGCAGCAACACCGCGCTCTGAGATCTATGCTGCGCAACGATGACAATGAACCCGGCCCGCGCGGCCCTACGGCAGCCTGAAGACCTAGGAAAGAGAACAATCATGAGTCATTTGACCCCTGAATTGCCGCCGATCTCCCTGCGCATGTGCGACGCAGATCGCCTGCGCAACATTGCCGAAGCCGCCTCGGATAAATACCCGCAGACCACCGATTTTCTGGCGCGGGAAATCGAGCGCGCTGAAATCCTGCCGGACTCCCGTCTGCTGCCGGGCCTCGTCGCGATGAACTCGGAAGTGACCTTCCGCGATGACATCAGCACGCAGGAGCGAACCGTGACCCTGGTTTATCCCGAAGCCGCGGACGTCGACGCAGGAAAGATATCGATCCTGACCCCGATCGGCGCGGCGCTGATCGGCCTGTCCGTCGGGCAAACCATCGAGTTTCAGACGCCCGGCGGGCGCTGGCGCTCACTGACCGTGCTCAAGGCTTACCCGGCACGCGACGGATATCGCTGACAGCGTTTCAAGACGATTTTGTGAAAATGCGGCGGCAAAGCATCGTTGCCGTCATCCTCGAGTTGCCGTAAGTCCTGCGCGGCTGCCCTTCCCTGCTATCCGGAGTTTCAGTAGTGATCACATCCCCCGTTTACGCGCGCATCAGCGGCCCGATCGTGATGGTCGGCTTCGGCTCCATCGGCAAAGGCACGCTGCCGATGATCGAGCGGCATCTCGATTACGACAAGTCGCGCATCACTGTGATCGATCCCAAGGACGAAGGCCGCAAAGCTCATTGCGAGAAGCACAATGTGCGCTTCATCCAGCAGGCCGTGACCAAGGACAATTACCGCGAACTACTGACGCCGCTGCTCACCGAAGGCGGCGGTCAGGGCTTCTGCGTCAATCTCTCGGTCGATACCGGCTCCACCGACATCATGGAGCTCTGCAACGAACTCGGCGCGCTTTATATCGACACGGTCAATGAACCCTGGCTCGGCTTCTATTTCGATGCGTCGAAGGGCCCGGAAGCGCGCTCCAACTATGCCCTGCGCGAGAACACGCTGGCCGCCAAGCGGGCCCGTCCCGCGGGCTCCACCACGGCCGTGTCCTGCTGTGGCGCCAATCCCGGCATGGTCTCGTTCTTCGTCAAGCAGGCCCTGCTGAATGTGGCCACAGATCTCAAGCTCAATGCCCCAAAGCCGAAGACCAAGGGCGAATGGGCGGACCTGATGCGCCAGGCCGGCATCAAGGGCATCCACATCGCCGAACGCGACACCCAGCGTTCGAAGAAGCCCAAGGAGCCGGATGTCTTCGTGAACACGTGGTCGGTGGAAGGCTTTCTGTCGGAAGGCGTGCAGCCGTCCGAACTCGGCTGGGGCACCCATGAAAAATGGATGCCCGAAAACGCGCACACGCACGAGGCTGGCTGCGGCGCGGCAATTTACCTGATGCAGCCCGGCGCCAACACGCGCGTGCGAACCTGGTGTCCCACTCGCGGCGCGCAATACGGCTTCCTTGTCACCCACAACGAGTCGATCTCGATCTCCGACTATTTCACGGTGCGCGACGCATCCGGTGCCGTGGTCTATCGACCGACTTGCCACTATGCCTATCACCCTGCAGATGATGCCGTGCTCTCGCTGCACGAAATGTTCGGCCGGGCAGCCAAGATGCAGGAGAAGCATCACATTCTCGACGAGAACGAGATTGTCGACGGCATCGACGAGCTCGGCGTGCTGCTATTCGGCCACGACAACAACGCCTACTGGTATGGCTCGCAACTCTCCATCGAGGAGACGCGAAAACTTGCGCCCTATCAGAACGCCACTGGCCTGCAGGTGACCTCCGCCGTCCTCGGCGGCATGGTGTGGGCGCTGGAAAATCCGAACGAAGGCATCGTCGAAGCCGACGAGATGGATTTCGATCGCCTGCTGGAAATCCAGTTGCCGTATCTCGGTCCGGTGAAGGGTTACTACACCGACTGGACGCCGCTGACCGACCGTCCGGGCCTTTTCCCGGAAGACATCGACACCAGCGATCCCTGGCAATTCAAGAACGTTCTGGTGCGCTGACCGCTGCATCATATCGCAAAGCAAAGCCGGGCCACATGCCCGGCTTTTTCGCTTTCACGCGTGGGTTATCGCCTGATTGGCTCGCCCATTTTCTCGGCCGGCGCGGGCGGCAGCGCCGGCTTCGCGCCCGCCTTCTGCGCATCGGCATCGGGACGCGCCGGCTCAGGCGCCGGCGTTGTCGGCCGCGTACCGCCGGGCATCGACTCCGCCGGGCCATCGGTTTTACCTGCTGGAACAGATGGCGTCGTCTCCGCCGGCTGTGTTGTCTGCGCCATGTGGATTTCACCGCGGGAAGACAACTGCATCAGCGAGACTCCCGACAGCGCCAGACCTGCTGCAATCAGCAGTGCTGACAACAAAAATTTGGCCCGGCTGCCGCGGCGCTTGTGATTTGGAGTCATCTCGACACCCGTTGCTTGCCCAATAGGACTTCAACGGGTGGCCGAAGTGAAGGTTCCGACATTCATGGGCGCCTGATACCGCAATCCATGATTGAAAAATACGGAACCCGAATGTCTCAGAGGGTCAGCAACCCGGCGTCGCCGTCTTCGGTGGCGAAGGCGAGCAGCGAGCCTTTCGCATTCCAGGCCAGCGCGGCGACCGGCTCGCCGGCATTGCGCCGAACGAGGATTTCAGCGCCGTCCGCGATGCGCACCATCAGGATGGTGCCGTCGCTGTAGCCCACCGCAAAGACGTCGTCCTTCGGATGGCACGCGACTACTGTCGCCTTGGCCTGCAGCGGTGCCAGCATCAAAGGCTCCTTGCCCATCGGGCCGTCCTTGCTGGCGAAGGGCCACAAGATCACGCTATCGGAGCCTGATGTCGCGAGAAACTTTCCGCCGGCGCTCCACGACATCGAGCGTACGCGGGCGGGATAGCCGGTCATCCGCATGTGGCGCGAGTCAGCCAGCCGCCAGCCATGCAGCGCGGACTCGTGCATCGAGGTGACGAGGAAACGGTTGTCGGCACTGAAGGTCACACCGAGATGCGAGCCCTTCCACTCCAGGAATTCCGGTTTCGCCCCCATGTTGGGAAACCACAGCGTCACGCCGTTGTAGTGCGCGACCGCGAGCCGCACGCCTTTGGGCGCGAAGGCCAGCCCGCCGACCGTGGACGGCACGTCGAGGAATTTCTCCTCGCCCTTCGGCGCGCGGACATAGGCCGTCTTGCCGGCGGACCATGCAACCGCACCATCGGTGTGCAGAGCGACATTGTCGATCCACCGCCGCTTGGCGTCGGTGGCCAGCGTCTCAACGTGGGATTTGACATCGACAGACACCAGCTTGCCGTCGTCGCCGCCCATCACGACGCGCTTGCCGTCCGATGCCGAACACAGAATGCCACCGCCATGCACGGGGATCTCGTTCGTCGCCTCTCCGCTTGCGAACGTGACATGTTCTTCCGCGCCGACAAATACCGCGACATCGCCGAGAAAATGTATCGCGGTCGCAGCAGCGCCGAGCGCGACCGGCGCAACGCGATCGGTGACCGACACGATGGAGGCCGTCTCTGGAGCCGGATTGAACTCTTTCATCACGCGATGGTTTTCGCAAAGCCGTCGCGGATGGCCTGCTCGGGCAATTCACGGCCGATGAACACGAGACGGCTCTCGCGCGCTTCGTCCGCCTTCCATTTCCGCTGATGGTCGCCTTCCAGCATCATGTGCACGCCCTGAAAGACATAACGATCGTCGTCACCCTTGAAGGAGAGGATGCCCTTCGAACGCAGGATCTTCTCGCCATCCTTCGCGACCAGTTCCTGCAGCCACGGCATGAACTTGGTCGGATCGATCGGCTTGTCGGTGCGCAGCGACAGCGACTGCATGTCTTCGTCGTGATAGTGCTTCATGCCGCCGTGGGAATGATCGTGGTGATGGTCATGGCCGTGATGATCGTGGTCATGGTCATGACCGCCGTCATCGAGAAACTCCGGCTCGATTTCCAGAATGCGGTCGAGATCGAACGCTCCGCGCCCCAGCACATCTGACAACTTGACCTGTGCGCGCTCCGTCTTGTGCAGCGTCGCATAGGGATTGATCGCGCGGATGCGGGCCTCGACTTCGGCCAGTTCCGCCTTGGTCACCAGATCGGTCTTGTTCAGCACGATGACGTCAGCGAAAGCGATCTGGTTCTTGGCTTCCGGCGCATCCTTGAGGCGATCGCTCAGCCATTTGGCATCGGCCACGGTCACCACCGCATCAAGCGCGGTTTTCTCGCGCACGTCTTCGTCGACGAAGAAGGTCTGTGCCACCGGGGCCGGATCGGCGAGGCCGGTCGTCTCAAGAATGATGGCGTCGAACTTGCCCTTGCGCTTCATCAGCCCGTCGATGATGCGCACGAGGTCGCCGCGCACGGTGCAGCAGACGCAGCCGTTGTTCATCTCGAACACTTCTTCGTCCGCACCGACGATCAGATCGTTGTCGATGCCGATCTCGCCGAATTCGTTGACGATCACGGCGTACTTCTTGCCATGGTTCTCGGACAGGATGCGATTGAGCAGCGTGGTCTTCCCGGCACCGAGGTAGCCGGTCAGGACGGTCACGGGGATTTTGGCGACAGCGGCTTCCGACATGAAAACTCCAGATAAGTCAAAGGCGCGCCCGGCGGCGGGGTGGCCCCTGCCCTAGCCTGAAAGCGCGCTCGTCAGGGCCTTTATATTGTGCCGGACCATATCAATGTAAGTGGGGGCAGGCCCCTTTTCGTCGGTCAGACTGTCCGAATACAACGTCCCGCCGATCTTTGCCGCGGTCTCCGCGGCCAGCCGGCGCATCAACCGCGGATCGCTGACATTTTCCAGAAAAACCGCCGGAATTTTCTGCTTTTTGATCTGCGTGATGATGGCCGCAATGTCGCGGGCGCTGGGCTCGGATTCGGTCGAGACGCCCTGCGGGGCGATGAATTTGACCCCATAAGCCGCGGCGAAATAGCCAAAGGCATCGTGGGTGGAGATCACGCTGCGCCGCTCCGGCGGGATATTCGCCACCGCCGCGCGGACGTCGGCGTCGAGTCCATCCAGTTTCGCGAGATAAGCCGCCGCATTGGCCTTGTAGACCTCCGCACCGGCCGGATCTGCGGTAATCAGCGCATCGCGAATATTGGCGACATAGGTCTTTGCGTTGAGCACCGACTGCCAGGCGTGCGGATCGGCCGAGCCCGCGTCGTGATCCTGGCTGAGCGCTTCGCCCGCTTCGATCTTGCGCGGTGCAATGCCCTTCGTGGCGACCACCGTCACGGCCTTGCCGCCCGAGGATTTCACCAGACGCGGCAGCCAGCCTTCGAGGCCAAGGCCATTGACGATCACGAGCTTCGCGTCGGTGATCTTCCGGGCGTCCGCGGGCGTCGGCGTATAGACGTGAGTATCGCTGTCGGGCCCGACCAGCGTAGTGACGCTAGCGCGGTCGCCGCCGACGTTCTTGGCAAAATCGCCGAGGATCGAGAACGTGGCGACGACGTTGAGCCGCTCCTGCGCACGCGCGGGGCTGAAGGCGGCAACGACCGCGACAGTCAGGATCGTCAGAACACGCCGCATCAAATTTCCCATCACGCTTCGAGATGGCGGCCGGGGAACAGTTGCCGCACCAGCCCGCTGACATTGCCGAACAGCACCGAGCCCACATACAGCACCGCGCAGACCAGAATGATCGCCGGTCCTGACGGCACCTTGGTGTGAAACGACAGCAGCAGCCCCGCGTAACCTGACAATACGGCGCTCGCCACCGCGATGCCGATCATACCGGTGATGTCGCGCGACCAGAATCGCGCGATGCCCGCGGGCAGGATCATCAGCCCCACCGCGAGCAAGGTACCCAGCGCATGGAAGCCGTTGACGAGGTTGATGACGACCAGCGCGAGAAACGCCAGATGTGCAGGCGCGCCGGCGCGGCTCACCGTACGCAGAAACACCGGATCGACGCACTCGATCACCAGCGGGCGGTAGATCACCGCCAGCACCAACAGCGTGATAGTGGCGTTGAACGCGATCACCAGCAGGGTCTGGTCGTCCATCGCCAGGATGTTACCGAACAGCACATGCAGCAGATCGATGTTGGTGCCCTTGATCGACACGATGGTCACACCAAGCGCCAGCGACACCAGATAGAACGCCGCCAATGAGGCGTCTTCCTTCAACTCCGTTGTCCGCGCAACCAGGCCGGACAGGATCGCCACCGCGAAGCCTGCAATCAGTCCGCCAAATGTCATCGCAAACAGATTGAGGCCCGAGAGCAGGAAGCCGACGGCCGCGCCGGGCAGAATCGCGTGCGCCATGGCGTCGCCGACGAGGCTCATCCGCCGCAGCATCAGGAATACGCCGATCGGCGCGCCGCCGAACGCCAGCGCGATGACGCCAGCCAGCGCGCGTCGCATGAACTCGAACTCGGTGAAAGGCGCGATCAGCGCGTTATAGATCATGACAATCTCACGCCGCCTGCGATGGCGTGTCGATGCACGGCGCGGCACCATCGTCAAACGCCTCGCACATGTGACGCGCGGCCAGAAGATTCTCGGCGGTCAGCACGTCCGCTGTCCGTCCCCATGCGACCTTGGAGCGGGCCAGCAGCAGCGTTTCGGGGAAATTTGCACGCACCATCTCCATATCGTGCAGTGCCGCCAACACCGTGCGCTTCTCAGAATGCCAGCGCTGCACCAGCGCAACCAGGTCGGCGGAGGTTTTGGCATCGATGGCGTTGAACGGCTCATCGAGCACGATCACGCGCGCGTCCTGTAACAACACCCGCGCGAACAGCATGCGCTGCATCTGCCCACCGGAGAGCGTGCCGATCGGGCGGTTCTCGAAGCCGCTCAATCCGACCGCGGCCAGCGCTTCGCGGATTTTCTGCTGCTCGGCCTTGCCGAGGCCACCAAAGATACCCTTGCGCCGCCAGAGACCGGTGCCGGTGAAATCGTAGACCGAGATCGGGAAACTGCGGTCGATGTCGGCGGTCTGCGGCAGATAGGCGATGTCGCGATGGTTGAGATCGCCAAGCCCGATAACGCCCGCCAGCGGCTTAAGGATGCCGACGATGCCGCGAAACAGCGTGGATTTCCCGGCCCCATTGGGGCCGACCACCGCGACCAGCGCACCGGCTGCGACTTCGCCACTGAGATGATGCACGGCGGGATGTCTGTCGTAGCCCAGCGTGACGTCACGGAGCTGAATCTGCGCGCTCATGCTCACCTCATCGCCACCAGCACGATGACCCACAGGCCCGCGCTGATCGCTGCTGCCGCGGCCAGACGCGCTGCCACCGTCATGCGCAGGATCGACCACGTCACCGGTTGCGCCGGATGGGGCGCATCACCGTGGCCATGCACCTGAGGACCGTGCGAATGATCGTGGCCATGGGAATGGCCATGCGCGTGAGAATGCCCGTGCGAATGGGCCATGAGGCAGCTTTCCAAACCAGATAAGGCTGAGCGGTCCGGAAACCCTCAACATCTTACTATGTTATAATATAACATAGCGTGAGTCCACGGTTCCGCAAGGCTGGACCGGACTCAGGGTTTACCGGTCATCATGGCGACCGCGGCCGCCAGAAACGGAAACGGCAGCGAACCCATTGCGCGGAACCAGACGAACCGGGCCGGCATGAAGGGAATTTCCCACAGGATCAGCCGCTGGAACGCAAACAGCGCCCAGGCGACCACATAGGCGGTCACCTGTGGCGCCCCGCCGCCGCTCTTGAGCGCTCTACGGCCCCGATGGAAAAGCCAACCACGGGCCCTCCGGGCGTCGCCGCGCCGGCCACCACGGCGGTGGCAACGCCGAACCATCCGGTGTCCGGACCGAGCCCGCCCACGATCACCTCCGAGGGAATGATTGCGGCGATGAAGCCCGACCCGATCACGCCAAGCGCGATGCGCGGCACGATGTTGATGAAATCCATTGCGCCGCCGCGCAGAGCCACGCTCAACACGGTCTTGTCCTGCCGCCACGCGATGATGCCCACGCCGAACAGCGAACCCCACAGCAGGATGTCGATGACAAGCGCGGTCACAGCTTGAACCTGTGCCGGACGCGGACGTAAACGAAGCGCCCGAGCGCGCCGGCGAGAACCGGCATCGGCAGCGAAATGACGATGCGCCAGAGCGTGAAATCCGCGCCCATGATCGGCATCTCCCACGCCACCGCGCGGCCATAGCCGATCAGCGTCCAGCTCACGACCATCGCGATGGTGGCGCCGACCGCGAGCAGCGCGCTCGCCACCGGATACGCCGTGAACGGACCGCCCGGCAGGATCGCGCCGAACGCCGTTCCGATCAGCAGCCCCTTCAGGCCGGATTCGGGTCCGAGCGATTTCGAGACCTTGTCGTGCGGCAGCACCGCAGCAAGCAATCCGCCGAGCAGACAGCCGGCCAGAACGCGGGGCATGATCTCGCCGAACAGGGAGATGTCATGAAAGAGAATGATCCAGACGCCGTCGAGACCGTCGCGCCGCCAGACCAGCGCGCCGCTGACCACGACCAGCACGGCGATGATGAAGGTCGACCAGCCGAATGGCTTGCCCTTGCGGGGCGGACTGGCGTCAGCGCCCTCGCCGTCATCGGCAGGTTCGGTTGTCGGTTGGGGAGCGGACAAAAACGGGGCTCGTGTGGAGTCAGGCAACGATCGAGCAATAACTGCGCCTCACGCATGAAGCAAATCGAAGCAGTGCAACATGCATGCGCTTGCCGCGTGGAGGCATGCGCATCAACGCGCAATACCGCTAAGCGAAATGCCGGACCAGCGCCAGACCCGCCACCAGTCCCGCGATCGACAGCACCACCGATCCCACCACATAGAACGCAGCGAGGCCAAGTTCGCCGCGCTCATAAAGCAGAACCGAATCCAGCGAGAAGGCGGAGAACGTGGTGTAGCCGCCAAGAATGCCGGTCATGATGAACAAACGCCAGGGCTGCGATGCCTCGCCCTTGAAGGCGAGGTAACCCGCGACGAGGCCCATCACCAGCGAGCCGGTGATGTTGATGACGAAAGTACCGTAGGGAAAATTGACGCCGCATGCGCGGGCGCAACCGACGTTGACCGCGTGCCGGAGCGATGCGCCCAGACCGCCGCCGACAAAAACCAGAAGATAGTTCATGGGATCGTCCGTATCTGCTTCACAAATGAAAAGCGGGGCCACAACGGGCCCCGCGAGATCATGTCGACATGCGCACGGCTGTCACACCGCTTTCGAGAACAGGGACTCGACATATTCCCAGTTCACGAGGTGATCGACGAACGCCTTGAGATAGTCGGGCCGGCGATTGCGGTAATCGATGTAGTAGGAGTGCTCCCACACGTCGACACCGAGGATCGGCGTCGCGCCGTGCACCAGCGGGCTTTCGCCGTTCGCCGTCTTCGAGATTTCCAGCTTGCCGTTCTTGACCGAGAGCCAGGCCCAGCCCGAGCCGAACTGGCCGACGCCTGCCGCCGCAAAATCGGTTTTGAATTTTTCGAGACCGCCGAGATCCTCGTCGATCTTCTTGGCGAGTTTGCCGGGCAGTTTGTCGCCGCCGCCGTTGGGCTTCATCCAGTTCCAGAAATGCAGATGGTTGTAGTGCTGGCCGGCGTTGTTGAAGAGCGGCGCGTTCTTGCCGAACGAGCCCTTCACGATGTCTTCAAGGGACTTGCCCTCGAACTCGGTGCCCTTCAGCAGATTGTTGCCGTTGGTCACGTAAGCCTGGTGATGCTTGTCGTGGTGATACTCGAGCGTCTCCTTGGACATGTGCGGCTGGAGCGCATCGTAGGCGTAAGGCAAATTCGGGAGCGTGAAGGTCATGGGTCTACTTCCGGAAATTGTGGGTGACGACGTGTCAACGCGGCGCACTATAGAAGGTTTCCCGGAGAGGGAAACAGGGAAGCCGCGGCCGGACGGCCGCGGAGATGTCCCGAAATGCGCGCTCAGGCCGCCTTTGGCAGCGCGCCAGCCAGTTCGTCCTTGGCTCTGGGCGGCCGCACATTCATCAGCATCTGGAACGATCCCGCTATCAGGCCGATGATAACCGCGCCTTTCCACGCCAGATCATAGTTGCCGAGATGATCGAAGATCAGGCCGCTGCCCCAGGCGCCGATGAACGA
This sequence comes from Bradyrhizobium sp. G127, assembly GCF_021502575.1. Classification (NCBI taxonomy): domain Bacteria; kingdom Pseudomonadati; phylum Pseudomonadota; class Alphaproteobacteria; order Hyphomicrobiales; family Nitrobacteraceae; genus Bradyrhizobium; species Bradyrhizobium sp. G127. Next base: position 485,242 of record NZ_JAKFGN010000003.1, on the reverse strand, counting down.
TCCCACCTGATGGCTGAAAAAGGCGATGCCGGTCAGGGTCGCCATGAAGCGCAGTCCGAACAGTTGCGCGACGAGGCCGTTCACCAGCGGAATGACGCCGAGCCACAACGAACCCATCACCGAGGCGAAGATCAAGGTGGAAGCAGGCGTGGCCGGCAGGATGAAATACACCGCGATCGCCAGCGAGCGCACGATGTAGATGCCGCCGAGCAGCAGTTGCTTGGGATAACGTCCCCCGAGCCAACCGAATGCATACGATCCGAACACGTTGAACAGGCCGATCAGCGCCAAAGCCGTCGCTCCGAGGGACGGATCCAGACCGCAGATCGCAAGGTAGTTCGGCAGATGTGTCGTGATGAAGACAAGCTGCAATCCGCAGACGAAGAACGCCAGCGCCATGATGACGTATCCGGAATGGCTGAGCGCCGACTGCACCACCGCGCCGAGCGACAGATTAAGATCGTCCGCCTTGTCGATTTCGATCTTGTCGGCCTTGCCCGCGCTGAATGCCGACGGAAGCATGACGCAAGCGAGCGCGATGAAGCCGACCAGCGCGATCTGCCAGCCCGACGTTGAAATCAGGGACTGCGCTAACGGCGAGGCGATGACGAGACCGATCGAACCCGCGGCGGAAATCGCGCCCATGGTAACGCTGCGCTTTGCCGCAGAGACCGCACGCGCAGACACCGTCATGCTCATGCTGGAGGCGGTGCATGACAGCGCGATGCCGACGCAGATGCCGCAACCGAAGGTGAAGGCCAGCGCCGTGGTCGCGAAAATCATGGTGACAAGGCCGAGAATATAGACCAGCACGCCGACGAGCATCACATAGCGTGAGCCGTAGCGATCCGCGAAAATGCCGACGAAGGGCTGCGTGATGCCCCAGACGATGTTCTGAATCGCCGTGGCGAGCGAGAAGTCGGCACTGGTGATCTGGGTGTCGTGCAGGATGGAGGGCTGGAAAAGCCCGAAGCTCTGCCGCATACCCATCGACAGGCTCAACATGACGGATGCGCCGATCAGAATGGACCAGCGCTGGTAGGACGTGAGTTGAGCAGCCTGCATTGCAATTTCCTCCGGCCCTCGCGGGGCGCTGGAATGTTTTTCTTACTTTGGCATCGGAATCGCTAGTTTGCCATCGACCCCAAGGCAATGCTGATGTGCGCGGCGCAAGGACGAGCAATAAAATGAGTATCGAAATCGATATTGCGACCGGAGATTCCAGCTGGCCCACTGCAGAGCCCTTGCTTTCGGCGGTCTGGCCGCCCGAGACCGTCAAGGTGCTGCCATGGGGCCACATCGTCTTCGCTCATGCCGACCTGCGGGTGATGATCGAAGCGGATGGCGAGGTCGTCTGCCATGTCGGAATCTATCGCCGCACCGGCACCTGGAATGGCCGGCAGGTGATCATCGGCGGAATCGGCGGCGTGGCGACGCGCGAGGACTGCCGCGGACGCGGCTACGCGACGCTGGCGATCAATGCCGCGATCCATACCCTCACCGATGAACGGGCGACCGACTTCGGCATGCTGTTCTGCGAACCGGACACCGCCGCATTTTACGAAAAGCTGGGCTGGCAGACCTTCAACGGCACCGTCTATGCCGAGCAGCCTGGCGGACGCGGGACATTCACGGCGCTGACGCCCTATGTCTACAAGATCAAGCGCCTGCTGCGCGAAGGCACCATCGACCTCCGCGGCCTGCCGTGGTGAGCACGTCTCGCGCAGCAGCTTTCGCAGCGCTACGTTCATTGCCCGCTGAGGCGCAGCCGGGTTAACTTCCTTGCACAACAAGAAAAGCAAGGAGAGAACCACCGTGAATAAAATCAAGATTGCTCTGATGACCGCTGGCTGTATCGCTGCTGCGACGATGCTTTCACATCCAGCGGCGAAGGCCGAGACCGATGGCGACGGTTTCATCCGCATCAAGGCGGGCGAAGAGCAGTACAAGAATCCGTTCGGCGTCGGCGTCGAGGTCGCGACCCTGTTTGGCGATCCGTCGAAGCCCGGCATCTACGTGCTGCGCATCAAATGGCCGCCGGGCATCATGAGCAAGCCGCACAAGCATCCCGAGGACCGTCACGTCGTGGTGCTGTCGGGAAGCTGGTACACGGGCACGGGCGAAACCTTCGAACCGGAGAAAGCGATTCCGCTCAAGACCGGCGCTTACATGATGCATCCGAACGGCAAGGTGCATTGGGACGGCACGCGCGAGGAAGGCGCCGTCATCCAGATCACGGGATACGGTCCGAGCGGCAACGTCTTCAGCAAGCCGGACGAGCCGCAGTTCGGCAAGACCAACTGAGACATCCTGCAAGCCCGGCAAAAGCCGCCCAATGGGGCGGCTTTTTTCTGAGGCGCGGCAAAGAGGCCTAAATGCCTTCTGGTATACGATTGTGATGTATACCAAGATACGTTAGACGATTGGCCTCCCCATGGGGTTATTCCCTTGTGACGCTTGAGGGTTTGGCCTCCGCCGCTCCCGGCGAGACGGGATTTCTGGTGTGACGGACACTGTCCCTGTCCCCGCTTCGGCGGGTATCAGGGCATAATTTTGAACGGGTGATCATGGCGCGCAACATTCTCATTCTTGGAGCTTCATACGGCTCCCTGCTGGCGACGAAACTGCTGATGGCCGGTCACAACGTGACCCTGGTCTGCCGGAAGCAGACCGCAGACCTCATCAACAGCAAGGGCACTGAAGTCCGCATCAAGTTGCGTGACGAACCGGCGCATCGCTCGATCTTCTCGCGCGACCTGCCCGGCAAACTGGACGCAACCACACCCCATGAAGTCAGCCTGTCGCGTTACGATCTGGTTGGCCTTGCGATGCAGGAACCGCAATACACCAATCACACGATCCGGGTTCTGATGATCAAGATTGCCGAGGCGAAACTGCCTTGCCTTTCGATCATGAACATGCCGCCGCTGCCCTATCTCAAGCGCATCGAAGCGCTTAAAGGCATGGACCTCGAAGAAGCCTATACCAATGCCACGGTCTGGGAACGTTTCAAGCCGGGACTTGTCACGCTCTGCTCCCCCGATCCGCAGGCCTTCCGTCCGCCGGAGGAAGCAGCGAACGTGCTTCACGTCGGACTGCCTACCAACTTCAAGGCCGCGATATTTGAAGACGAGGCCCACAACAGGCTGCTGCGCGAACTGGAAGCGGATATCGATGCCGTGAAGCTCGACGGCCAGGATGTTCCCGTAAAGCTGAAGGTGTTCGACTCGCTGTTTGTGCCGCTGGCGAAATGGTCGATGCTGTTGACCGGCAATTATCGCTGCATCACGCCGACCGATCCGCAGCCGATCCGCGAGGCGGTGCATGGCGATCTGAAACTTTCGAAGTCGATCTACGAGCATGTCGACGCCATCGCGCTGCGACTGGGCGCCGATCCGCAGGATCAGGTCCCTTTCGAGAAATACGCCAAGGCGGCGGAAAGCCTGCTCAAGCCCTCGTCGGCCGCCCGCGCAGTCGCCAGCGGCGCCCCCTTCATCGAACGGGTCGACCTGCTAGTGAAGCTGATCTCGCATCAGCTGAACATGCCCAACGCTGAAATCGACCGCACGGTCGACATCGTGGATCAGAAGCTCGCCGAGAAGATCGTGCCGGGCGGATCGGGCGCATAGCGCCCTTCGGGCGAACATCCGCCGGCAAAGAAAAACCCTTCTAGATCACTGATCTAGAAGGGTTTTTTGTTTGGTTGCGGGGATAGGATTTGAACCTATGACCTTCAGGTTATGAGCCGCCCGGAATGCCAATCAAATATCTGATTTAATTAACATAAAGCCGCTTGAAAATATTTCTGTGCTAGCATTTGTGCTAAATTTCAAAGAATTCTGTGGTTTTGGTGGGCATCCCGACCTACGGGTTTAGACCGCTTTTTCGTTTGCACAGTCGTGGGCAAACGATAACGCACCGGCCTCTCGAGAATAAAGCCCACCGCCACTTTCGGCGTCAGAGTTCACGCAGAAAGATCGTTTCCCGCAGGAGTGCGGCAAACGATAGCGCCGGGCAAGCTATCAGGGAATCCTATTTGTCTGATGATTCATCACCGACGTGAGTCGCTTGCCGACTCCCTATCCAGCGCCGTCGGGAGATCATCGAGGCTCATCGCAAGCAGTAGCCAGGCATTTGCCAGTTTATTCCGGCTATCAATCCGCGAGAAAACAAACCCTTAGATCTACTTTTCCGCATCCGATTGCCGGTTTCTTTGCCGGTTTGGAATCAGGTCGATGAGCTATAGAAACCGTTTCTATAACTCACTGGCCGTTTTCAGCCGTTTAATCTCGTCACCCCTTGCAGAGAATAGCCTGCCTAATCTTCTCATTTCCCAGTCGCAGTGGATCCAAACGTACGCGATTAGACTCTGTCTGCCTTGTATGCATCTACCGACACATTTCGCACAATTGTCGATGCAGGTAACCTACTAACCGCAAGCCGACCAGCAAGCTCACGGGAGCGAGTCGGCCAAGTATTTAAGTGCAATGTCATGGGAAGATCCGGAACAGGCGTCGGATTCCATATGACTCGACGATGAACTAATTCGCCATCGACAAGCCACCGAATCTCACATGGATCCCATTCGATCGCGTAGCGATGGGGGGCCTTGGACGAATCAAATCCGAGCGGAATAGCTACCGGCGTCCCACGATAGCCATAGTCAAACTTTGCCCCTTCCGAACCCGGATTATAGAAAACGTTGACTAAAAGCCGAGTGGGACAATTTCCCGTTATCTCAATATCAATTTCCTGGCGAGGCGAGGAACGGTAAAGGAAGAAACCAGTAACTAGACCTGAAACGTTCGTTACTTGCAGAGTGGCCTCAAAACGCCCGTACAAAAATCTCTCAGAACTTGATATCGCGGCGGCGCTATAGTCCCGCACCCCGAGTGCTTCTCGACCAACTTTAAGTGCTAGACCAATATCTGGCTCAATCGACGCGTTAGCAGGACGGAACAATCCCAAGTTTCCAGGAAATGTATCGCTTCTTAGTAACCACCGGCGTGGCTGTATATTTATCAGATCTTCATCGAAACTTACCTTCAAAGCTAATGCGCGCGGCCGTTCTGCTGGACTCGCATTTATCCCGTTCCACCCCGTATACGGCCCTACACTCCATGGTGTCCGGTCGGACTTGAGAAGCTTAGCTCGATTTGCCCTTGCATTATCTATGACAACATCCCGATGCTTTCGCTGACCAATGTCTTTTATAGTTGGGTACGATGCTGTAGGTGGCGGCAGCCTCAAATGTTCACAAAGCACACGCCAGTCAGAACCTTCATCGCGATTCAAACGAACTACATCAGCACCATCTAAGATATCCATCATTTCGTCATAGCGAGAACCAACAGATTCCTTATCCTCAGTCACTATGAATTTAGCCTGCGGATAACACGACATAAGTGTTCGCAAATGAGGTTCTAGCGAACCAACATTGACGTAGGCATTGAATACGGTCTTGGCAGAACCGGCGAGGATTCTTTTAAGCTCTGCTTCCGGAATGCGCTCAATATCGCTGCAACATCGATAGCCTAGCATCGAGAGCGCTATCGCAAGTGACGACAGTCCAGATCCCGGCCTGCCAAATGCGAACACCGGAAATTGGGTCGGCTGCTGCTGAAATAGTGCAGCATTGCTGTAGTCGAGGACGCCGATCTTCGATAGGGCAGGCAAAATCGAATATGAATTGGTTGAAACAAGATCAAGACGTTGATGGATCACCGGACGCCGAAGAGCTCGCACATTAATGGTATGAAATAGGTGATTGATCCAAAGGTCGATGGGCCCCCGACACGGAAGGAGTCGAAGAAGCTTCTGCGCTCCTTTTTTCGATAATACATAGCCGGACAAGTACCAAAGCCCACGCTCTGGACGAAACACGTTTTCCGATATCAACTCCTTTGGTGCGCCATGACGCGCCTCTGCATAAGATAAATACAGAATATCAAAAGCGGGATCCGCCTTATCAATCTCCCTCATTTCGCGCCACGCTTGATCAATAGCGTTCGCGAAACACCTCTCAAACCAAACATCGTCTTCGACTACAAGCGCATAAGGCGCATCAGACTCCGCTACGGTCCTCCAGATCTCAATGTGCGAGCGGGCGATTGCAATCTCTGCCGGACTCATCCGTATCGGACGGTCTAAATCAAACTCGTCAGGCAGCGCATGAGGCTGCGGCTCAACATATAGCTGATCACCTAGCGTGTAGAAGGGATCAATTTCTACCAAATCTTCGAGGTCGTGTGGGGCATTTCTCGCGTCGTTCGCAGAGTACCTTACCGCCCACTTAGTCAGCGGCTCGCCGTCCGCACCTAAAATACAACCTAGCTCTCGAAGAACATCTATCCAACGCTCCGGCTGACGATCTAAGTTAATAACGTATATCTGGGTGATACCGGATTGTTGACCATCTGCTGATGGCACAAAAGAGTATGAACGTCTCCGCGGTAAATATGCTCGAATCTTCAAAAATAAGGAGTGCAAAATGCGAGAGACAGTATGCAAGGGCCTTGTAAGTTTCATTCCAGATTACTTTTCCTCGCGTTGAAACCGCTTTTGATTAGAGAAGCGCCAATTCCGAGCATCGTCACGATAGCTCAGAGGCCATTTCGAAATAGCAAGCGACTCCCAGTCTCGCAGTACCACCAAATCACGCTCCACAGCTTTTGCACCAACGCCAAATTCGAAAATTGACCTAGATAAATTTCCCGGTCCGGTCGTTGTCTGTATTTCCGGCAACGCATCCTTATCTGCGTATTGCAGCAATTCGGTTGCCCGATTGAGAGCAATTTCAATAATCGGATGGCGTCTGCTTGTAATGAGAGGATTGTTGTTGATGTAAAAAATCCAGCTTGATTCATAATTTCCTACTGGAAGGAAGCTGGCCGGGCTAATCATTGCTGATGATGCGATATCATAGCAGAGCGGCTGCACCTTCAATCGACCGTCATTGAAGAGAAAATCAATTTGCGGACCAATGCAGACATCGTCTGCATCAACATAGAAGCCTCCTTCTTCCCATAAATAACACAGACGAAAATAGTCTGATTGCATAGCTGGGTGGTAACAACGCTCAAAGGCCTGCTCATGCCGAGCATCTAGCGAATTTCGAATAAATGCCTTTGCGCTGATCTCATCGAACAAGCGATGCTCGAAGCCTCTCGCTGTCCAGCGGGTCCAAGAAGATATGCACTGGTGTATATCCGCCGGACAGGCAGTTAAATCATGCCAAAACTGCACAATCATTTTAGGTGGGGACTGTTTGTATTGGTCGTGGCATGCCCCTTCCAGCTCTGAGCGCTGGACTAGACCTCTGATAAATTCAGAGCGCTGCCGATGGTGCTCGGGACTATCCGACATGTCTACGCGATTAGTCATGCCTTATGGTATTAGTTCCAAAGCTCACAATCCACATGTAGTGTGCATGCATAGTTAGAATTGAGCTGAAGGTTAAAGCACGTATTTGTTTTCAAAGAATTCGGGCCGCAAGAGCATATTTGGAGCTAATTGGGAGACTGCGACGACATGAACATCCTTTCCTACAATCCCGGACATGACGGGGCTATCGCCTACCTCAAGGATGCTCGACTAGTTCTATCAATTGAAGCCGAGAAGAATTCGAACTATCGATACTCCCCCATATCAAGTGGCGATGTGTTCGATGTTCTGAGCGAAATAGGTGAGATTCCGGATGTCCTTTGCACTGGCGGCTGGTGGCCCAGGGATCATTTTGAATATGAGCGTGGAGCAATAACCCATGCAGGTTATCGCGGCACATTAAAAAACGATGTCATCGCGAACCAACGAAACTTATTGGGTAAACCCGTTCATTATTTTTCGTCCTCCCACGAGCGCTCTCACGTACTTTGCGCCTTTGGAATGTCGCCTTTACCGAAAGGCACTCCTTGTTACGCATTGGTTTGGGAAGGAGCGATCGGCTCATTCTACGAGATTGACTCAGAACTAAACATTAGATCGCTTGGCGAAGCTTTAGATAAGCCAGGAAATCGCTATGCGATGCTTTATGGCTTGGCTGACCCAACCTTTCCCAAGAATACTCCCTATTTTCGAATTTCTGACGCTGGGAAGCTTATGGCTTTGGCCTCATTTTCAAAACGAGATGTGCCATTGCCTGTCGAACAAAAATTGCTCGATTTCTTGTTAGAGGGTCCTTACCGGCAGCTATCCGAGTACGAAGACCTTGAGCACTTACCCTATCGTGATGTCGGGCTGGATGACCCAGAGTTTCGTAATTTTGCAGGCATATACAGTGACAAGATTTTTGATGCTTTTTATCAATTCGCAAGAAGGAATCTGAAAAGGGGAATGCCCTTAGTCATAGCGGGTGGATGTGGCCTGAATTGCGACTGGAATACAAAATGGAAGGAAACGGGCCTTTTCACCGAAATATTCATTCCCCCAGTTGCAAATGACTCGGGCTCGGCAATTGGAACAGCAATAGATGCGCAGTTTCATTTTACTGGTAATCCAAAAATCGACTGGAATGTTTACTCAGGCCTAGTCTTCAACAAGGCCGCGTCGTTTGATTTGGCGCAGTACGATATCTCGGAGACAAAATACAACACGATTGCCGACATGCTTGCCTGCGACCTGATCCTTGGGTGGGTGAACGGCAAGTATGAGATCGGTCCGCGCGCTTTAGGTAATCGATCTATTCTCGCGGCCCCATTTAAAGACAGCACTAGAATTAGACTAAACGACATCAAGCAACGTGAGCAATTTCGTCCGATTGCACCAATTTGTCTCGAGGAAGAAGCGCAAAGATGGTTTGGCTGCGATTGGGCCAGCCCCTTTATGCTCTACACACAAAAAGTCAAAACCGATGCCCTACCCGCTGTTACCCATGTCAATGGAACGGCTCGAATTCAAACAGTTTCAGCCGAAACAAACCGAGAGCTGTACGGACTGCTGAAGGCATTCAAGACCCGCACTGGCCACGGCGTGTTGTGCAATACCTCCCTGAATTTCAATGGGAGGGGTTTCATAAACAGAATGGATGATCTCTCAACTTACTGCCTGAATCATAACCTGGATGGGTTTGTTGTTGAGGGCAAAGCGTATCTTCGAAAATCGTCGGAGCGCTATCAGGCCTATCTCGACAGGCAAGCTCTCATGCCTTCAAGGCAATTGCAGAATTCTGAGTAAAATGCGCTGGCCAAACAACGCGGCTCAGTGTCACACTTTTAGGCAGCCTTCTTGACGAGCCCCCCTAGTGGGACGCAGGGTTGCTATCGCCTCTCTACCCAGCCCACTGGCAAGGATCGCGCCCAAAGCTGAGTCAACTTAACGCCTCTACTGTCGAGCAAGGACTCTCTCCAGTTGCTCAACAAGTGCAGCTCGTTTTTCTTTCGTCAGTGAATCGAGATTCTTCTGCCGCCATTTGACTGCGGGCAAATTGGCGGCCTCCGGTAATTCCAACAGTGACCAATCAGGTTCACCGCGCTCGAATTGTATAAGAAAGGAGCAATGGGGCTCTGGCATTTGGCCGACTATTTCCTCAATGAGCGCTTCCCGAGCTTTAAGAAGCTCGTCCAGACTTACAGGCTCGCTTGTCATGCCACGGAAGCCGCGCTCGTATTCTTGGGAGATGTCCTTGCGGTTGGCCGTCAGCACCTCGGACATCGGCCGACCGTGACTTGCGAGATAGACAACGAATGCTCGGCGAAGCTCTGATGTGAGGCCCTCATTGGCCAACAGATCCCTTATGTCGAAAAGATCACGAGGATGTTGACGATCAAGGGCGGCAACAATCTTGCCTGCATACAGATCTTCAAACGAAACCACCTGCATCTCTGCAAAGCCAAAGGCCTCTTCGACGGCCGGAGATACAGTTTTAAGTTCTGTAGCGAATACGCAGCCTCGTATGACAGGATTAACCTCTATCTTGACCTGCGTGCCATCATGAGTGAGGTGGAGTTTGACAGTCGCTCCATCCTCCTTTGCCTCGGTAATCCTGATACCGAGTACAGCTTGGACCGCGCGTTCTTTGATGCGCGCCATTGCGGCGGCAACCTCTGCCAACGAATCTTGGCGTGATTTTATCGGCAAGTAGGTCAGGTCTATATCGACGGATAGACGCGGCATATCACGGACGAACATGTTGATGGCGGTCCCGCCCTTCAACGCAAAGCACTTCTCCTCCGCCACCAAAGGCATCAATCGCAGCATCAATGCGACCTGTTTGCGATACCCTTCAGAGAATGCCATCAAGGTCCTCCGGGACCGTTATCTGGTAAGCGGAATCAAACTTGCCTCCCTTAGCCAACACGCGTTTGCCCTTACCGAGATCGATCTTGTCTTTCTCTAGATATTTGAGCCAAGCATGATGATGCCGATCGGAAAAGAAGAAGAAGAGCCTTTTAACCTTCACGCTTTTGCAGTCCACCAGTAGCTTCTGCAATCGTCTCGGACGCAGGCTACCCATGCCCTCCATCAGTTTGTCGACTTGGTGGAAGCTTTCATGATCGGGTAACTCAGCGAGCAATTCCAAGACAGCACGCTCAGGCGAGGATAGCGTGAGCGGCCAATTTGATTGCCCCCAGGATTGCACCTCAAAGCTCGCAGTGTCAGTGCTTGCAACCTGTTGTCTGACAACATCCCACTCCAAACTGCCAAGCCCTATCGTGACAGGTTCATTGCTGAAGAGTTTTTGGATGTTGTGATAGCGAAAATGCGTTTCTATCGGCAGCTTGTTCAGCCATTCCGGTGGCGCCTTGGTGCCGTAGAGATGCACCTCCAAAGTCCGATGCGAAAGATAGTGGGTGAATCCATGCAATTCGAGCGCGGTTCTCCCGCCGACGACAAGTGGAAGTTGCAACAGATTCTGGAGAGAGATCACCACCTGCTGCCAACTGAGGGGGCCACGGGAACGAGTATAGACCTGCCTTGCGGGCTGCTGAAGCCAACCACTCTTCACGTAGCGATGTCGTAGGGCGGTCGAATAATTATGCTTGGCAAGCCAGGAGGCATCAACCAAGAGCCCTTCTGGAAGGTGATGTTCCAACCAGTTTAACTTTCCGGCCATAAGCTCACTCATAGTTAGTAAAATAGCATATTTATAAACCAACGCCAGTTTAATATTACGCCCATAAGCTAACTATTAGTTAGCAAATGATCCATTTCTTAAACTATCGCTCTCGAAACAACCCATCCGGCAAGTAGCTTGCTGTCGCGAGGAGCGGACGCGATCCAAAGGCGGGCATGATAAAATCACGGGCCGAATCGCGACTACTGGAGCGTCCCAATGGATCCCCGAAATAAGTCGACACCAGACCTAACTGCCACCATGAGTGGCATAGATACCGCCACGGAACGTTTGCGCCTTGCCGCTGTCGGAGGCATTGACCCGAGCGTTGCAGCCAAGCTGCAAGGCGCGCTCGGTTCGGATGCTTTGCAGAAGCTCAACGTTGCAAGCGACCACATTAGGCAGGCAGCCTCGCGAATAACTGGAGCATCTGCTTACGATCAGGTTGCTAGCAGGCTTGCCGACCAGTTTAAGTCTATTGATGCCTTGCGCGTGAGCGTCCCGGAAATGCCGCGCATCCCAGAACCACCGCGCTTTCCGAAAATGTCGGTTCGCGACATCCCGGTCATTCAAAATCCCATTCTCGAAACGAATAAGCGGCTGAAGAGCATTGAGCAGCGGTTCAGTAAGATGGAAGAGATTGCGCTCAATGCCGCTGAAATCGCGACATCCTTGCAATCCTCTGCCGCGACATTCCTCGACAAATTTGAAGCCGCCGCCCATGATAACGACCAAACGACAAAGCGCGCAGTCAAGATCGGTGTTCTCGCACTGGTTGTTGCTGTTTTAATCCCGATGCTTCAATGGTTTTACACGGAAGTTTACCGCGCACCATCGGACACGGCGACGATGCAGGGAGCAATTTCCGACATCACGCGTGAGATGCAGAGCCTGCAACAGACGCAAATGATTATAGCTGACAAGGTTGCTGACGCTCTTGCCAAGAACGGCGACCAGGTAACCCAAGGCCTCAAGGAAATTAGAGACCTCCTGGCGAAACAGAAAGAACCCGCAACGCCTCCTACGGCCATCATTCCCTAGCGCGCAAACGGACATCGCAAAATCGATAAACGCGATCAGGAACATGGCGCTGGCGACGTCAACCGTAAAGCTACGACAATGAAAAACAGTCAAGCACAGTCGTTGACATCATCCCATATCTTACCCGTAGCAATCGGATCCAATTTATCAGCCTGTAGAAGCGCCCATTCCTGCCAGCGGGAAACGCGGACAATGTCAGCACCCTCGGTTGGCATTCCAATAACGGATGAGACGAAAGTCCGGATTGCCTGTGCCCGCTGATAGTTTTCTGCGCTGTCCGTAAGACGCTTCAACCTGTCGGCTTCCAACTTTAACAACCGTTCACGCTCGGCTTTTTCTTGCTCCAGTTTTTTCCTGATAGCCTCCTGCCGCATCTGCTCTCGGCGACGCACCTCCTCTTCGTAGACCCAAGTCCGGTGCTCGCGATATTGCATTTCTCCGGCGACGATAATTTCCACGGCAATGCTGGTAAGCTGATTCTCCAGCGATTGCTCGTCCGAGTCGACCCATGATGCGCGCTCAGTATTCTTATCGTAGCCCTTGAATATTGAGAACTTCAGCTTCTCGACAGTCTTTTCATCCAGCACTCGTCGGCGATTTGCTACGTGCTCAAGTCCTATGGATACGTTTTGGTGACCCACATTCACATAGATGGTGCGAGTGTCCTGGCCCTGCACCGTTACCGAGCAATCAAGGCGGCTCAATCCGTAAAAAAGCCCCTGTAAGATGCGGAGACGCCGCTTTTCCAGGGCGGTACTGAATATCGCTGTGTGCCACGACGATTGTGCAGCTTTCCGTGCATCATCCTCTACCTGGCGCCGAAACGCGGCATGCGGCGGCGATAAATTCTTCGACGCAAGCACGACCCCAATATTAAGCGTGACGCGCTCCCGCAAATTTTCTATGGGCTCGTCAAATACTGGCGCTACTGGTTCTGTCTCTTCAAGCTCCTTTTGATGCTGCCGATAATCCCATTGGCCGATCTGTATCGTATCGGACACGCCTGGCGGGCGCGGCGGCAAAGGGCTGGTCTTCACCTTCTGTCCCGCATGAACCTTATTCCAGTGCCCCTGTGGCGGTAATGGCACGAACGCCTTCACGCAGTGCTTTCTCAGTCCGTTATCGGACAACTCAAGCGTCTTCGCGACCTCGCGCATAGGTCCTGACCAGACGAGATCGTGCAATTGCTGGCGCGTGTAAGTTTTCATGTAGACTTCCTTGCTTGGGGCAAGCTAACCGAACCTCGGCAGCGCGACTGCTAGGTACGTAAGCATCTCTTTTCAGGAGCGCACAATCTTCTGTTGCTTGTTCGGCAGGCATCACCAGCGACGATGTGCAACAAACGCACTAACCTCTCACCATGCGTAAAATTCTTGTCTTTGCCCTGCTCGCCTTTGCGCCTGCAATGGGCTGGGCCGACTGCACCGCCCCCGCTGGCAACGAGGGCGATCAGGTTTATAGCGGCAACTATCATACTATGGTTTTCTGCAACGGTTCTAGTTGGATGAACATGGGCAGCGGCACCTTGGGCAGCAGCGGCTCGACCAGCGCGACTACCGGCACGTGGTGCGGTAGTCGGACGATAACGATAGAGGAGTGTTCCAGTGCTACGCCGCCGTATGCTTCCGTAAACATAGCTTGCGAGGGAGCGGCCATCACCGGCGCTTGCACCAATACCTACATTGCCAGTGAAGGCAGGTGGGCTTGGGTGCTTAACTCGACGATCAATTGTCCCGCCGGGTACATGGGGATGCGGTTTACAGGGCTAGGTTCAGTTTATATCTATTCTTGCGTCAAAACGTGAGAAGTCCACGCTTAAGCGTGGCGACAGGTTATCCTTCCAGCGCGTCCGCTTTTACATGCTCCTGCCCCGTGACTGGATGGCTCTTGTTTACGCGATCTGCACGCGGCCTCATTAGGTCCGTGCATAAGTCAAAACTTACCCATGAAAAGAACCCCTAAGCGTTCTATCCCCCGTAAGAATGTATGGCATGTCCTGAATGCAGAGTTTTTCGACCAGAAGCCTCACGCTCTCGGTGCAGCGTTGCCACATGAGTGCCCATGAAGTTAGCAATGGAGATGTCTCCCCGCACTATCCGCTGTATGATGTCCTCAGTGCGGACAGCAATTCCGTGTTGAGGCGTAAGAACCTCATTCAGTGGTCGGCTCCTGGCATGAGCCATAGGTAGAGCTGCTCCTTGTGAATACGCTGCGCCTTTATCGCTGACGGTTCTTACTTCCCAAGCCACCCGATTGATTGCTGCTGCACCCAACAAGAAGGGCGCAAGCATGGGCAATTGGCGATCTGCGACGACAGTTGCGGTTTTGCTATTTCCTTGTCTCGCGTGGGGTGCTTGCAACGTCCCAAACGGTGCACCCGGTCAAATCTTTTTTAACACTGCCTACAAAGTTCTCGAATACTGCAACGGCACTACCTGGATCAATCTCGGCAACCCCAATGTCACCGGCGCGTTAAACAACTGCACGTCGCCCGTCGGCGTGCCCGGCCAGATCTTTTTCAACACGGCCTATAAGGTACTGGAATATTGCAACGGCACCACTTGGATTAACCTCGGTACTCCCAATGCCACCGGCGCGCTGAACAACTGTACGCTCCCTGCGGGCACTCCAGGAAAAATGCAATTCAACACCAGCGGCAACACCCTGCAATACTGCAACGGCACCACTTGGGTGAACGCTGGCTACTGGCAGCTCGACACCGATCCTGACCCATTCAATTTCATCGATCTCACCGGCCAGGCTCTCAATACGCAGGTGGAATCGAACATCATTCAGATCATCGGCCTCGGCGGTTTCACCCCTGTCGCCGTCAGCGGAAGCGGCTCGCCACAACTCCGCACCTGTAACGATGCCGCATGTTCTTCGGTCATCACTACCTGGGCGACTGGCATGAACATTGCCAACAACAAATACCTGCAAGCACGGCTCACCACCGCAGGCACCAACAGCACCGCGCAAATCAGCAGCATTACCATCGGTACGCTGGGTAACAGCGTGTGGACCGTCACCACACTCGATGACACCACACCCAATGCCTACAACTTCACCAACCTCGTCGACCAATCCAAGAGCGCACAGGTCACCTCAAACATCATCCAAATCACCGGCATCAACGTCGCAGTCACCGCCGCCGCCTCCGGCGCCTCTTCGCAAGTCCGCTCCTGCATCGATATCACCTGCTCCTCCGTCCTCTCCACGTGGGGCAGCAGCATCAGCATCTCCAACAACCAATATCTGCAAGTACGTCAAACCACCTCAGCAAGCGCCGATACCATCACCACCGCTACGGTCACGGTGGGCACCGGCACCTCCGACTGGACGGCGACCACCGTCGCGGTCACGCCTGGCAGCCAGAACTACGGTACTCCAGGCACCTACAGCTTCGTCGTCCCCAACTACAACACACTCACCGTCACCGCTGTTAAGGGCGGTACTGGCGGCACCGGCGCCTCAATCCAAGACATTGATAGTTTTCCCTATGCGGAAGGCAGTGTTACCTGCAACGTGGTGGGGGTTATCCCCGGCTCACCCGGTTCTCCAGGCGGCAACAGCACATTCGCTGCAAGTCCCGCCGTTACCAACGCAACCAAAGTTTACAGCATCGGCGATTCCGGTGCTCCGATTCCCGGCCAAACCATCACCATCACTGTGGGTGCGGGTGGCGCGGGCGGCGCGGGTGGCGTTGATCCCAACTATGAATGGCCATGCTCGTTCCCGCAGGGCGCGACCGGAGCGACCGGTAGCCCTGGCTCAGTCAACACCGTCTGGAACTAACAATGAAATTCTCCTTATCGTGGACGAGAGCCACTCAGCTTAACGTGAGCGGTGGCCGCGCACGGCATAACGCGGCATGAAGCGGAAGCGTCTCCGAATTTTTGTAAACATTTAGGACGAGGCGGAAAATCGCTCACCTCAAAGCCGCGCGCGATTTTCTCAAAGTGCCTTGCCCGACCTGTGATGGATAATCAATTACCGTCAACCGCATCGTCGGAATTCTTGAGATTGTCGAATGACTCACATTGAAATCTTTTGCAATTGCTGAAATTGATTCTCCAGCGCCGCGCCGACAAATCGCCTGCTCCCGTTCCATGGGACTCAGTTTCGAAGGACGCCCGAACTTCACGCCATTCGCTCTCGCCTCTGCCCGACCTCGTGCGGTTCGCTCCATCATCCGACGCCGCTCGAATTTCGCCGCAAGACCCAGTACGGCCAATACCAAGTCCGAAAACTCCGATGTTGTATTCACCAACGGTTCAGCCAACGACTTCAAACCCGCTCCCGCTTGTTGCATTTGCCGCGCCAGCACCAACAAATCCGTCGTATCACGGGAAAGCCGGTCTACAGCCGAGATGATTACCAAATCGCCGGGCTTTAATACCCTCAGCATTCGTTTTAGCTGCGGTCGATCAGCGGTCGCACCACTTTGATGCTCTCGATAAATACGATTGCAGCCTGCGTCCCTTAGCTGTCTGAGCTGGGCGTTCAGACTTTGGCCACACGTGCTGACGCGAGCATAACCATAGATCATTTTCTCTTGGCCTTGCCGGGTGCAAATGTCCTGACTTTTGCAAGGTATGTGAAGCCCACGCCGCCAACATTATTGCCATCCGAAATATCGGAGTCGTTCCAACAACTTACGAAATTCACTTAATCTGACTCCCCTTTGAATGATTGTTTTCATTCTGCTCTTACTGCTGAAATGCGTAAATCAGGATTTTCGCTAAGACCAATTACTGCCGTTACAGCGGCAAAGCGGTTTTCCGCCGCGCATAGCGGCTCCCTGATTTATTTTTGGTCATGAACGAATCCCGTGAGCTTCCGCCTTCAGACGTTGGCCGCGATTCCAACGACACCGCTCGGCATGTAGACCGTCATTCAAGGCCCGAGCGGCTCGCACCAAACTACGACGCGGGCGGCAGCAGTTTCGTCACTGTTGCCATCGCCGTGAGCGTCATCCTCGCAATCGCTGTCGGCGCATATGCCTATGTAGTGACGTCTCCAGTACCCGCCGTTCTCGCGCCCGTTAAAACTGCTTTGACGCCTGCACCGCCTCCCAGCCGCTACCAGGCTGTCTACGAACAGTTTGGCGTTGCCACGCTGCCTGCTGATTTTGATCGCAAGAATCCCAAGATTGTCCGCTACCTGGATCAATTCAGCCGGGAGCCTTGCGATTCCAGTGCCATCCTGCCGTTGATGAGAATCTTAGACGAGGCTGGTTATCCGCGCGAAGCCGCCAAGAGCGGACATTCATTCTCCACGCGGTGCCAATTCTACAATGATGTGATAGGGGCCACGTTTGCCTACTACGAGCAGATAAACGACCACACCAGCGCGCTGGCCATCGCAAACGATGCAGTGAAAGAGGATGAGGCGCGCGGCCGCTACCGCTTCTTTCGCGGCACCGCCTATGAGGGCCTGAAAAACTACAAAGCCGCGTTGAGCGACTATATCAGCACGCTCCAGTTGTTCACTGACCTGTCTAATGTCGCGCTTAGCGAATTTTATCGGGTGTCACGCATGTATGTGGCCGTCGGTAGACCGTGCGATGCCATCACGCCGCTGGAAATGTATCTGTCCTACGACGTGCAGAAGCGGCAGACCGCCCAAATAACCCGCCTCATCAGCGACTATGCCAAGGCCGGGAATTGCCAAGCGACCTACGCCAACGGCGGCGACCGCATCATTGTCGGACCCAACAACATTGTGGACGTGACCATCAATGGCGCGCGCGGCCGAATGATCGTGGATACTGGCGCAACCTCCATCGCCATCACGCCATCGTTTGCCGCGAGGGCACGCATCGTGCCGGACGAGCAGAACATGATTACGGCCTACGTTGTCGGCGGCACCGTGAAGCAGGCACCGGGTTATGCCCAACTCGTGCAGGTCGGCACCACAACCGCCAGCAATGTGCCTCTGACGATTTCGACGGGGAACGATACGGCCTTTGGCCCGCAACTCGACGGCCTGCTGGGCATGACGTTCCTAGCGCGATTCACCGCGTCCCTATCGGGCGGCGTGCTTGAGCTGAAACCGCGCCCGCTCAACTAGGGAATGGCGTCCGTACCGTCCTAAAGGAGTTTCCGGTGAACGCTTGGGCCTTGCGAGCTTTTCTTACTCTTGCCTTTGCGTGTGCAGCACTTCCTGCCATCGGGGAGTATACGACGCCGTGGGAGAAACAATGCGCCCAGGCAAAGACTCCGCGATGTGCGGTTATCGCCAGATACTCAAGCGAGAACCCCTTTGAAAGCATGTTTGAGGTGCGCGTGGGGCTGGTGTCTTCTCCAGGCTCCCCGGATTTTATCAGGGTCTTGTTTCCGCTGGGCACGCAAACCAAACATGGAGCGCGCATTGTCATTGAGGATCTAGCCCCGATACAAGCCTGGTTTCATCATTGCAGCGAAGACGGGTGCGTGGCGAACTTCACGCGTGCGGATACTCTGCGTAGCCTGCGCAGTGCCAGCAAAGTCCGCATTCAGGCTATCAACGCCCGAGGCGCGGAAATCAGCCCGCTATTCCACACGGCGACGTTCAAGTCAGCCGATGACAGGAAATTGGTGCCGCTCCAAAAGGGCGGCGGCACTCAGGATGACCAGATCAACTATCGCATATTTCTGGCCGACACCCCGCCAGCAAAAACGGCCGGTGACACAACAGCGATCCTGAGCAGTGGTGTCTGGCAAAAATCCTGCGACGGGCCGAACTGCGACGTCAGGATGAAAACAAAATGGAATGACGGCAAGAACAGCATCGGCGCCTACTATTTCGAGCGGGAGACAAACGGGGTCAAGAAACAGTTGATCCAGGTCCGGTTCCCGTTCGAATTCTACCTTCATAAACGGCCACAGCTTGCGTTCGACAACTTCGCCCCGATTGAAAGCAACTACAACATTTGCCTGAAGCAAGGAGGATGCGATGTCATTTTTGATGCGGGGACTGGCTTTCTGGATGCGATGAAAACCAGCAAGGAGTTTGTGATTACGGCGGTCACGATCCAGGGAAATATCTGGCGCATCACCTTTCCGCTCGGCAGCTTCGCAAAGGCTTACGAAGGGCCAGCCATTACGCCCGCGCTTATCCAACAGGATGACGAAAAGCGAACAGCCGCCGTGAAGAAGCTGGGGTATCGCCTGTCAAGGTCGAACCTGCCCACTACCACCCTCCAAGTCACCAAGGGGCCGGAGCCAGCATTGTGAAGGCAAGCGGCATTTGATGACCAGATCGCCAGGAGAGACCTACATGAAACAATTTGCACTGCTGGCTGCGATGGCCGCTGTTCTAACTGGCTGTGGCGATGACACCGCATCCGAGGCTCGATTGACGGCTGCGGCAAATCTCTACGGTCGCACGGGTGATCGCGGTTTTGAGCTCGAAACCTATACGTCTTCTCCCGTCTCGCACGGTCTGACTTTTACGCCCAAGAATGGCAGCGCGTACGGGACGTTCACCGTCACCGAGCCGCAACGGTGCCGGTTTGTCTATCGCTGGCACCACTACAACACTGTTTATGATGTGAACTTTAATCTACTGAACATGTCCGCCGCGCGCGTTGAGCGTGCGCGAAACCCGATCTTTTCCCTCATCATCATCCCCGGCGTAGCCGGGGCATTCACCGAGGCCGGTAAACCCCACAGCGAGTTCGCGATTACAAGTTTCGAGACAAACGAAGCTCCCATCTTCTTGCAGCGCGTTGTCAAATTCAAGGAGATGTGTTCCGGTCGCGCCTAGTTTGAAACACCAACGGTGACCAAATGGTCAGGGGCACCGTACAATCCGCGCTGGACTAGGCCCAACTCATCTAGGTCGGCTAGGCAAGTCTGTTCCGGTCTCCATATCAGTCGGCAAGGAAGCCGCTTTTGGCCGCCAGATCGACGGCTGCTGGAAATGACCTTCCTCGCCCGGTTGAATGTGACGGTTTCAAGCGGAATACTGGAGCTTAAGCCCCGGGCACTCAATTAGAGAGAGTGATTAATCAGGCTCATTCTCGCACTCGGATTCTCTTGATATTGCATTCTTGTCCGACGAAGCCTCGGCCTTGCGGGCAGCCACAAAAGCCTGAAAGGCCTCCCGCTCTTGTGAAGCAAGTTTGGAGGCGGATACCGCCCGCTCCTTTTCTTTTTGATGGATTTCGGACTGGTAACGGTTGGCGCGCACTTGCTCCTTGGCTGACATTTCTGCCCAGCCAAGCGCGGCAATCTCCTTCCTTACCTGTCGAAGGTGCGCACTGCGACCGGGGATAAGCCGCGACTTGGACTCCAGCTCGGTCCTTTTCCTTTCCAAAACCGCGATACGGCGCTCTATGGCCAACAGATCAAGCGCATCTGCGGGCTTGCCGCTCTTCAGGAATATCTTGATGGCCGTTGCATCTTCCTCATCCGTCATTTGATCCCACCAATGGTTGAACGGCAGCGACGTACTTATCAAACGTTTCGATGCAACGGCGCATGAGCGCAATGCGATCATTATAGAACTTTTGATCCTCGATCAGGCGGGTTGCCCAGTCGAAGCCGTATAATTCAGTGTCGGGATCTGGATTGAGCTGCATGTACTCGCGGATCGCATCTATCTCCACCTGGGCTTCTGCAACGATGGCTTCCATGCGGGCGATTTCCGCTATGGCCTCGTCCTTCGCCGCGAGCGTTTCCACGATCTTCTGCCGCCAATCGACGTTCTCTTCCAGCATGGGCAAGGCATCAGCCATGAGTTCATGATGGGTAAAGCTGGCCCGGTTGACAAGCATTACTCAGGCTCGTGCTCATCGTCGCGGCTGCGTGTATGCTTTGTTGCAGTGGCGGGCTTGGCTTTCCGCATGTACGCGCGGAATACCGCGCGCTGCCCCTCCGCGGTCGTGGGGGAAGGTTTATGAATCGCGCGGAGCTGTTCAATCTCGCGACGCTGCGCGTCGGCATCAAGCGCCTGCCAATAATCCGAAGCGGTCTCGTTGGCGCGCGCCCGCAAAGCCTCATTGTAGGCGCAACGCGAACGCCCCTTGTCGATCGCCGGGTAATCGACCGCGCGGCTGCGGCTTCTGGCCGACACGGCGTTACGCCGCGTGCGCTTGCGTGAGGAGACCTTCCGCCGTTCGCGATGCATCCGGCGGCCGCGAACACCTTCATGGATGGTTGGTGCACGGGCGATGCCCTGCGCCTCAAGCGTGCGGTGATCGATCCTGTCTTCCTTGTTAGCCTGCACCAGAGCCGCATTAGCGCACTCCTGCCACAGTACCCGCAGTTTCTCGGTCGAACCGTTTTCGCTCATGCCGAACACGCGCTTGCCGCTTTCAAAATCCCGGTCGCGGATGACCAGATGGCAATGCGGATTCTGGGCATCCTTGCCCTTCTCATGGAAGGCTGCGAGCCAGGAGGCACGCCCTTGCGTGATCGCCTCGGCATATGCCCGAACCAGCTCGACCCGCTGCCTGGCGTTCAACTCGCGCGGCAACGCCAGCATGACCTTGTCAATCACCCGCGCATTCTTCCGGTCCGTGTCTTCGGCTTTCCGCAAGAATCGCATAGCGTCTTCGGAAGCGGTCGGCATGCGGGCACCCGCCACCCGGCTCAATGCCCTCGCCCTGGTAATGTATTTGATATGCGCGGCGGCGGTGTAAGCCTGCGCCTGGGTCGATTTGCCAACGGGGCTGTGGTGAAGGCTATAGATCGCCACACGAGCACTCCCGAAGGGCGCGGGTTTGCCTGCAAACCCATAAGTGCGCCCTAACGACCCGGCCAGGCTATCTCCAAATCCCGCCAGGAATCAAGAACGGCCGTGGCACGCCAGCGGGGCGCAGGTCCGATGGCGGCCCGGCCGCCCGCCGAATGTCTGGGCGAAGCTCCTGACTGCCGGGTCGTCGTGCGGGAAGCCTTGACGCTTCGGGCCGGGATATTCGATGCTGGCAACCCGGTTTTACTTTTTGGATTTTCCCCGATGGCTTTGGAAATTGTCGCCCAGGAGGCGGCTGAAATTGTTTTGCCGTGGTTACAGCCCCTCAACATCCGCGATGGCAGTCCCGCCAGGATCGACTTTTCCCTCGTGAAGGTCGAAGCCGGAAGCTTGCTCTACCTTGATGAGGGCGCGCGCCGCTTTCGCGCTACCTCGCCAGCGGGCTTCATCCACGCCTGGGACCGTTTTCGTGAGCTCCGGGTGGACCCCGGAAAGTTCTGGTCGGTGAGCTGGCACGCCCAATCCTATGATTATCCCCGCTTCGGGTTTGCCCGACAGGACGGCGCGGTGTTGCTCCAGACCAACAATATGGACGGCGAGGAGCACCTGTTCGCCGACTTCGTCACCCTGATGGGCGATACCCAGTTCAACCCCGCAGGCCTGCCATTCGAGGACGGCGATTACACTTCAGAGGACGGTTTCGAATTCACCGTCTCGTTTGGCCGCGATGGCTCGGAGCCCCAGCTTAGCGCCATCGAATACTTTGAGCCGGTTCAGCCGGTACTCCCCGCCAAATTCGTGGCGGAAATCTCCGATGGTGCTGCCATGGTCGAAACCCAGGACAAGCAGACCGTCCAGGTCCCGCGCGGCCTTTACCACTGCCACATCGTCGGATGGAATTTCAAAACCGGAGAAGTCTACATCGTCCAATTTGACGGCCCCAAGTATTTCCAATCCAGCGGCTCCGAGATCATTCGTCTCGTCAACGAGAAGAAGCTGGCTATCGCGCACGTCGTGCAGCGCCAGATGGATCGCTTCTGACACCGATGGACAGCCCTCACCCCTTGGACGAGCCGTTGCAGCGTTTCCTCATGATCGTCGAGAAGACGTTTCAGGAGCCGACCGATATCGTCAAAGCGGGCTGGAAGCTGAACGAAGGCTCCTATATTTTCGCCCGCCCCGCGTATCAGTTTTCCGACTACGAGAAGTTTGTTTTCCAGTTCACCATGCTGATGGCCGGTATTGGTTCGCTTGACCGCGCGATGGCCGAGCAGCTTATCGCGTCGGCCACCTACGCCGACGGGAAGGCAGCGTTTTCCGGCGTGACATATCCGGGTCATGACCACGCGGTCATGCATGGTCTCATCAGCGACCGCTCCGAACACTTCGTCCCCAAGAGCCTGTCGGTCTACGCCAACCTCATCAGCGAGAAAATCCACGAGCACCAGGCGGCGGATTCTCCACCGGTCTTGCGGGCCTGGCTGGCTCGCCACGTTACCCCGCCGAAACCGGCAGGACTGGACTCAGCACTGTTCTCGGAAGAACCCGGCCCTTACGCGCTTCCGCTTGGCCAAAATCCCGCCAACGGCAAGACCGTCCACTACGTCGGCGAAGCCTCGCTTCTCACCATCGCGCCGTCCGGCAAGGGCAAGACCCAATGCCACGTATTGCCTGCGCTGGCGTCGTACCGTGGACCCGCGATCGTGCTCGACATCAAGGGCGAGTGCCACGAACACACGGCGGCATGGCGCAGCGCGAACATCGGACCGGTGATCCGCTTCAACCCCGTCGAGCCTGAACACAGCGCCAGCTACAATCCACTCGCCTTCGTTGATGATCATCCCGACGAGTTGTGGGAAAGCGCGCGCTTTCTCGCCGAACTCCTGGTCGTGACGCGCAGCCAGAACGATCCGACCTGGGAAAGCCAGGGCAAGGACCTGCTGACCCTTGTCATCGCCTATGTGGTCGCGCTGTCCGAGCCGGACGCGCGAGCGATGGGCCTTGTCCTTGACCTTGTGGCGACGGTCGGCCTGAACGAAATGCTCGCCAACGTGGGAGACACATCGAGCCCCTTCCCTTCTGCGATGAAACGCGTGGCGACTCGCTTCGGTCAGATGGCGAAGGCTGCGCCGAAACAGTTTGAGGGCGTGCTCAGCGGCGCATCGCAACACCTCCAGGTGTGGGAAGGCCCCAAACTTGAGCGCGTGACCTCACGCAACGATTGGCAGCCGGAGCATTTTGCAACGGTCGCATGCCCGACGCTGTACCTGTGTATTCCCCCCAATGCGATAGAGACCTACGCTCCGGTTCTCCGCGTGATTATCGGCCAGCATGTACGGCGCTTGATGCGCCGCGATTCCAAACCCGCCGCACCGATCCTGTTCATGCTCGACGAACTGCCGCGACTTGGCCGGATGGAGCCCGTTCGCGAAGCACTGGAGGTCGGCCGCTCCTATGGCATCAAACTCTGGATGTTCGCGCAATATGCCGAGCAGATCGTCCACGCCTATCCCGGCGTCGGCGACGGCATGATGGAAAACTGCGACGTGCGTATGTACATGAACCCGCCGTCCGCCATCGCGGACCGCATCGCGCGGGCGTTCGGTAAAGCCGACAGCGTACTTGAAAGCACCAAGCGTCCGGTCATCGAAACGGCCGACATCATGGGGCCAGCGCATCGGGACAGCATCTTCACACTCGGCGCGAACGAAACACCGCTGGTGCTGCACAAGCAATTCTTCCACCGCGCCCAATCCGTTTAGCCTTCGGACGCGTCCAGAGTGCGGCCTTAGCCGCTGGCCAGCAAACAGCCGCCGCCTGCCGCCGCAGTCAAGGGCGGCGCAGCCGCTCGTACAACCCTTGACGGCAAGGCGGCGGGTACGGCCCTCCGATGTCTTACGTCTGCCCTTCCCTCCGGCTTTCCCCAACAATGCCACCCGCTGTCTGCAATTCGCTTAAGCCTCACCCCGCCCTGTGCAAGACTCGCGCATGGTGCGTGCGTTCTTGCTTTTGTTGAAACTCTCTTGGCTGCTCGCACGGACCGCCTTCCGGCTCACACTAAGAACAGCGTCACTGTTGCACACGCTGTATCGCTGGGGCGGCTTTAACCCAGGCGGAGCCTTGGGCTCTGCCCGCTTCGCCAACCCATGGGAGTTGCTCTGGTCAGGCGTGCGGAGAGGCAATGGTCCCATCATCGGCCGCACAGGCCGTTCTTTTTTGCGCTTCAACAAGGACGGCATGGTGACCGTATTCGCGCCAATGGGCGCGGGGAAAGGCGTCGGCATCGTCATCCCGAACCTGCTTGAGTATCGCGGTTCCGTTGTCTGCACCGACATCAAGGGCGAGAACCGCGCAATCACCCATCGCCGCCGCCGCGAGTTCGGGCCGGTGCGCGTGCTCGATACCACTGACCCGCATGCGTCAGACCGTTTCAACCCGCTCGACATGGTCAGGATCGGCACCATCCATGAGAAGGATGACGCCGAAGCGCTCGCCAAGCTCATGATCATCCCGGATGGCAAGGAGAGCCATTGGGACAGCAAGGCGGAGGGCATGGTCACGTGCCTCATCCTGCATGTGGTCCGGCTGGACCCCGAACGCCGCTCGCTGGCTCAACTGCGCGCGCTGTCCACCCTTCCGCCGGAATCGTTCAAAGAGCTTCTGCATCAGATCGCGCGCGATGGCCCGCGCGCAGCCGCCGAACTGGCGGGCAGCTTCCTTGCCATGGAAGGCAGCGAGGAATTCCGCAGCGTCATGTCCAACACCGAGAAAGCCACGCGGGTATGGTCGGCCGGCAGTCCTGCCGGCGCGATCTCTTCACACTCCACGTTCAAGCTCTCGGCTCTCGTTGACCAGACCAAGACGCTGTACCTCGTCGTCGATGAGGAGAAGCTCTCCATATACGCGGGATTCCTCCGCGTGATGGTCGGCTGCGTGCTCAACGCACTGACCCGCGCCAAGAATCGCCCGCGACCAAAACACAAAATCTTGCTCCTGCTCGACGAAGCCGCCGCCCTTGGCACGCTTGAGCCCCTCGAACGCGGCGTCGGTTACTTGCGCGCCTACTGCACGCCCATGCTCATCTTTCAGGACCTGAACCAGCTTCGCGCGCTTTACAAACGCGCGGGTTCATTCCTGGCCAACGCGACCTGCAAGGTCTTCTTCAACGTAGCGGACCTCGAAGCCGCTCGGTTCATCTCGGAGATGATCGGGCAAACCACCTCCCTCGCCCATAACCAGGGCACCTCGCAGGCCAATACCGACTTCGTGAGACAACAATATTCCCTGGGTATGTCGGAGACGGGCCGCTGGCTCCTCGATCCATCCGAAGTGATGCGCCTGCCTGGCAACCGCGCCTTGGCTCTCTACCGCAGCGACATCCTGCGCTATCCGGTGCTGGCGACGAAGATTAACTACCGCTCATGGCGTCATTTCCGCTGGTGGGGCAAGTACGACCGCTGGCCTCAGCAACTCAACGCGTCCGATTCCGCCCCCCGCCCCGCGTCGGCTCAAGATCAAGGCGCTGCCAGCGCCCCATCCGGTTCGACCAAACGGTGCGCCGCATAAACTGGCTCTCGCGAATGCCCAGCACCGCGAAAAACAGCTTGTCCAACTCCGCCAGCCAGAAAGCGACCTGCTCCCGTCGCTTCAAGGCATGCTCATACCGCGCGCGACGCGCTTTAAATGATTCTTGTTGGTCTTGGCTGGCCGACTGTTCTTTCGCGATCAGGGACTCGTAATAAGCCTGCCTGCGGCGCATACGCTCTGCCTGCCGCTCAATCTTGGCCGCCCTGGCCGCGAACCGATCGCTGTTCGCGCCCAGCCTCTTGATATTGGCATTGGCCCGGCTGCCCTTGTCCAACTCGGGATAACGGACCATCCGCCTGACCGGAGAAGGCAATTCTCGTATACGAAATGGTCCCGCCTCACGGTCCCGACTCTGCGGCGTCCCGGCAAAGCCCGCCTTCCGGGCCTTGGGCCCCACATGAATTTCCGCCAACCTGTCAAGCTCAGCGGCCAGCCTTGGCTCGCGCCGGGCCACGGCCTCCACTCTCTGCACCTCAAGACTGCGATGATCGACCTTCACGGCATGCCCGCGCTCGCGCAACACTCTATTCTGGTGTTCTGCCCAGGCCGCCCGCCATTTGGCCAGCATGGCGTCGCTATTCCATTCCCGCGTCTTGACGCGGCGAAATCCGCCGCCGCCCGCCTGGCGCATGGTCAACAGCACATGCGCATGGAAATTCCGGGGATCGTCGCCTTTCTCGGCAACCGGCGCATGGATGGCGAAATCCGCGACCATCCCCAGCGACACGAACTGCGCCGCGACGAACTCCCGCACCAAGACAAGCCGTTGCTCGTCCGTAAGCTCACACGGCAAGGCCATGTTGATTTCCCGCGCAAGCTGCGCATCGCGCCGAACCTCGCTCTTCTCGACGCCGTTCCACAATTTCTCACGATCAAGCAGCCATTCGGCACTTCCCTCCGGCGCGATGATCTCGGCATGAACGACGCCGCGCCGCCTGGTGTAGTCCGCATCAACACCTCGGCGCTCATCCCTCAATTTCTCCCCAGCGCGATAAGCCGCCATCGCGACCACCGAACGCCCTTCGGAGCGTTTCACCGCCTGTGCCGAAAAATGATAAGACGCCATCGCCCTCCTGACCTTGTCGCTTGCGACACCTTACGGCCAATAGACACACATCTGTGTCGGCCGTGCACCTATGTCGCGTAGCAATCGCCTAGCGATGTATAAGTGCGCAATTTACGGCCTTCAAAAGTATTCCGCTAAGCCAGTGTTGCAAAACTATCGAAACCGCAGACATTTGCGAGAAACTCGGTATTCAGACAGGACATCATTTGTCGGTTGAATACATTAGCTGGGGGCAAGCCCCCAGACCCCCATTCCGTGAATCTTGATCTGTTGCGTTAAGCCGAAACGCATTGAATTTTTATGCGGTGTGCCCGACGCTCGGAATCGAAAAGCGCTCGTTCCAACGGCCATTTCAGCAACACATCAGCATTTACGCCTTAAACGCTACCCGGGCTTCCGCTCCGCACCGCCTCCCGGCGACATGCGGAGGCAGGAAGTTTGATCATGATGCTCAAGGTTGAAAATCTATCTCCCCGCGACGCATTCCGACTGGCTTATCGACTACAACGCATCAATCAGGCTTACGGCGATCTGCGCACCGAGCGGATAGATCTCTATCCGCCGTTTTGGCCGAATTACAGCGCACTACTTGGCACCGAGCTTGAGAAAAAGGCCGAAATCGCATGGCAGGCCGAGCACCTGTACTGTATTGAGGCCAATCCCAATTTTCGCAGCCAGATGTTCGCCTTCATGAAAGAGGATGGCGAGATTGAAACAGTATCCCCGCCTCGAAAAACCGTCGCCGATTTCAATGAGCTGTTCCCCAACGATCCCTTTAAATATATCCGATAAAGACAGGGCGTCCTTATGGACGCCCTAATATTGCGCGGCGATGGTCGAAATGCACGTCACTTGCGCGGACATTTGCGCCTATCATTTTATAGATCGACCGCGACTTCTCAATAATATCTACAGCATCCTCATGCCTGCCAAGACCTTCGGCGATAATTCCCTCAACGTGCAGAATATTCGCAAGATTGGCGTTGTTTTGACTATCGCCCGATCCTAATAGCTTTTTGGCAACGTCAATATGTCTCATGGCTTCGTCAGATTTCGACAAAGCAAAGCCCCGGGCCAAATTGCATCGGGCGCGTATAGCCACAGAAACTTGCGACTGCGACTCGGCAAGCAATGCCCCATCCTCCATCGTTTGAGCTATAGTACGCCGCCCGGGAACTAACTCGCAAACAGTGTCCATCGATACGCCACGAAGTCTTCGTTCATTCGCCCCGCCGTAGACGGCCATGGGGTCTTTAAGTTTGCTTGAGAACAGCCGCGAGGCACGTCCCGAGAAAATTGCCTTGAAACCTTTTTCTCCTAGCTCGATGTTAGGATAGCTGCGATCACCCATTGTGAGCCGCACACGGTAGGATTTTGCAATGTAGCCATGACCCTCAACAAAAGGGTCTTTGCTCACATCCGCCGACCACTTTAACTGATTGATGGCGTCGGAAAGGCGCGGGAGATTTCCAGTCTGCAAACAGACCATAGCATTCTCTTTTGCCACCCATCCGACCAACGCCGCACAGTCTTCCCGCTCAAGGCTTAGCACGTCGTTTCCGATTCCAGCCAACTGGATAAACATATCGCCAATGTTGAGTGCATCAGCAAATTGGCTGTTCTTGCAACGACCAGCGATAATTTTTGCGACAATCTCCGCGAATTCCTTTGGATCCTTTAGGTCGCCAAACGAAATTTGAAGCTTCGTGAGCCGCTCTCGAAAGAAATACTCTTTTTTTATGGCGTCGAACCCCGCTGGAACAAACCAACGGTTCTTACGGGAATCCCGTGCCTCTTGGAGTTTCTCGTATTGTTCAAGTGGATTCCAGACACGTCTGTCCAGCAATTCCTGCTCAACGCGATGCGCATTTCTTATTAGCCTCACGACGGTGGTTAATTGTGCGCGAGAAACGGGCGAACCTTTAGCCGGATTTTTAAGACGACGGTACCACCGCTTGACCGCTGTCTGTGCCGCGCTTGCACTTTTGTCATCGGCACTCCCAACGAAGCTCACCAGCGACTTTTCTGGCGGAAGAAGTGCTTCAAGGCTTTTCAGAATTTCCCAAGCGAGATAATCGCTAGACGAAGGCGGCAACTCGCTCGTCATCACACGCTCCCTGTCAAGGGTCAAAATCTCTGGCAAAGCGGCCAAGCTCTGAATCTTAGCGGCTCGCCCCTTGCCCGATAGACCATACCCGAAAGCTTCCGGTTCAAGAAGATGTCCGCAAGACGCGGGCAGCCGTCCGAAGCAGGAAGGGGTCGAACATGGGCACCTAATCAGCGATGACTGACAGCGAACCCGCCTCGCGGCGGGTCCTTTTTTGAGAGCTCAACGGTTCGGTGTCGCCAGTGGGTAGCTGGCGCCACCACCTTCTAACGAAAGAACAATTGCTCACCCCGCATAAAAATTCGATGCGGATTTTGTGCTCCAGAAAGAAAGTCAGAAAGATGTCTGCCAAACTTGCTTTCGCAATTAGCGCTCTCATCACTAACGCGGTTATCCTTTGGTATGCACTCGCCGATCACTAGACATGCCTTCCACGTATACACCGAGGGCCGCGCTAACGGCTTCCCGTGCATCTCGGCGGGTACCATGACCGTGGCTCTAGGCGACGCACTGCCGTTCGATGGTGTTGCGCATCCAGTTCAATCCCGATGTAGTCGCGCGCGGATTCCCCGGCGGCAACGAGCGTAGAACCTGACCCACAGAAAGGATCGAGCACGAAGTCGCCCCGACGAGTAAAGTTTTCGATGATGGGCAGTAGAGACTTTACCGGCTTTTGCGTCGGATGAAGGCGGTTGCCGGTATAATCCCATTCGATGATGTCGGGTAAGGGAGCGGAAGGCAGGAGCGGCTTTCCCTTCGCAAGCAAGTACGCCTGTTCATGACGGTGCTCGAGGAAACGCTTGGACGACGCATACTTCTTCCGGAACACTATATGCCCGACGATCCGAAATCCCGCCTTGCGCCACGCGCTGATGAACTTGTCGGCGGCATTCCAACCATAGAAGCTCACGCAGAATGAACCCGACTTGAGTAGCCGGTACATTTCGGCAAAAGCGGGTTCAAGCCAGTCGTCTCGATCGTCATTAGCAATCGTCTGCCCGGAACGTGAACGATAGCGCACCAGATACGGCGGATCGGTGAGGATGAAATCCACCGAAGTCGACGGCATACCGCGCATGACCTGCACGCAATCACCGCGCAACACCCTGTTGCGAAATTCATCGGGAAGGAGGCTCATGACTGATCCTCCAGGATTTCCGCTTCCCACCCTTCATCTCCAACGGTCTTGAAGGTGAATGCACTGAGGCCATCGGTGTGATAGAGCGCCTGTGCCTTCGCTATGGCAGCGTCTTCACCTTCGGCTAGGACGACGGTTTCGTACAACGTCCAGTCAACAAACCGGACGCTGTAGCGACGAGAGGTAGCGGGGCTCATCGCCCCGCCTCCGCGTCTGCCTTCGGCTCGCGAACGACCAAGCGGCCATTCAGGGGCATGCAGGTCAGGTTGATATTGAAGCCCTTGCCGTCATCGTGACGCCAAGCTGCGCCGATCTTGGTCCAGAAGGCGCTCTCGCCCTCGCCCTCGACCACATAAACCGCATGTGGCTTCTGGCTCTTCTGGTTGTTTCTCATGTGACTATCTCCCGTTTGTTTCCCGGTGCGCCAATCGCGGCCGGACGGGATTGCCCAAGGACAAGAGGTCCAAGCAGCGGCGCAAGGAGGCTCCGGCCGAGGGACCCGGCACGGGATACGGTTGGATGCCTTGCGCGGATGCGCCTCGGTCCTAACTTCCCGTCCTACTGGCCGTGTTGGGGTAGATGGATTCGGGAATAGGCCCTGAGACGAAGCAGGGACTGATTTAAAGCGGTTTTGAGTTCGAGATAGACAAGTGTTGCTCCGAGCCAAGAAGTGCTGCACATACGAAGCGCTCGGTGCCTTACATCATACGTATATACCCAAGCGCTCTTGAACGAGACGCGTGGCAGCTGGCAAATTGCGCCTGACGAGTAGTTCGTTGACGACAATGATCTGACGATTTTCGCCTTCCTCTGACAGCGCTCTCAGTGCGGGGTCATTGGGAACGTCTGGCGTGAGCGGACCACAAAGGGATATCGAAAATTGCCGCCCGCCGACAGTTGCAAGAATGGGCGTCGTCAACACCTTGCCGGTTCGCAATTCAAAGTTGCCATTCGGTTCATAGCTGACGGCTTGCTGCCCTTGCCTTTCCAAATCATTCAGAAGAAGCGTCGTAGCATCCTCGATTCGCTTCGCGTTGAATTTCGGCTTGCCGCCATCAAGAATGTATCGAAGCAATTCCGATCCGACGTGGCGATCAAGCAACGAATGCTCGAACTTGTTCTTGAAACTACGCATGCAGCGATAACAGGACGCGTCACATCCTTCAGGACAGTCCTCCATCAAATCGCGCGCCTTTCGGAAAAGTTCGTCCCCTCGGTCCATCAGTTGCACTGAGAAGCCCGCGCCACCGGGCAGGGTATCGTAAAGAAATATTTCTGCTTCCAGACCTAGCCTGCCTTCCGGTGTGAGTGCCGGTCGGTATTCTGCCATCAATTCACCGGGCTCGATCTCCAGCATTTGGCACGCTGCTTTTGCAAGCGCCTCGCTGACCGAGCGCATGGCTACATCCGTAGAATAGTGCCCCGGTTTAAGTTGAAGTGGAAGCTCCACTTGCAAGGAGAACAAGACGATATCCGTGATAAAGTCAGTACCCAGCACCAGATGCCGTGTCGTTCGCGTTCCGTCACAAGTCGGATCGCGCTCGTCAGGAAATGGTTTTCGGTGAAGACCGAATAGCGTCGCTGTTGCTTCACTAGTTGCTTCGATGCGACCGCACTTCAAACAATACGAATAGCCTTCTCGCTTGGGACCCGTGTTCGAGACCAAGAGGTGTTGCCGCGCGCCTAAACCTCGCAGTCGACTGTTTATGCGGAGCCAATTCGCGTTTTCAGATGGTGTCTCCATCGTAAGCTTTGCACGAGTGGCGTAGCTGGTCTCCGGCATGTCGTCTGGAGATGTCACTTCCGGCGCGTCTACGGGATGCGCGAAGCCTGGCGGCCTTAGCCACTGACGAGCTGGTCCAAAGCTATTTTCAGACCCGCAGGCTTCACAATCCTGCAAATCACCGTTTCCGACCTGGCCGAGGAATTGAGTTCGAGCGAAACCACACTGACTGCACTCTTGATACATACGCCGGTTTTCCCAGGCGTTGAATCGGTCATCCGGCATCGTCGAGTAGATGGCCCCGGATGAATAACATTTATTCGATATCCAGATTTGCTTTCCTGGCGCGTATTGAGATAGCGCAATCGGCAGGCCTTGGGACGGCGCAAACTTCATCCTTGGCCGATACCGCGTGGACCTTGCTTGGTCAAATACGCTGAAGGTCGCGACGTCGGTAGGAAATGCGTAACGCGGAAGAACACCGCAATAGAGCAAGCGGTCCAATAAATTTCCACTCGCTTCTAAATTCGGACCCTGCTCTTCACCTGTTTCTGCGGCTTCTTCGACAACGCTATCTTCGTCGGTCACCGCTTCGATTTCGGAGGCCTTCACAGTGTCTGTCTTTGCAAAATTTATCGCTTTATCCAGTTCCGCGATACAATCTAAGACCAACTCATCCAACAGACTCTTACGATCTACGGGTGAAAGCTCTGATGGAATCCACCCGCCAACGCGCGCCTTGAGCGCATCCGCATTGGTCGCGAGCCATGCCGCAAAATCTGTCCTGTTTAAAATTGCATCAGTGGACTTGAAACTAGCTACCGACCCCAAAACTGAAAAGAGATCATGCCGCTGTGCGGGATTCACTTCCGGCAAGCGTTCCTGGTGGTAACACTGCAATAAGAATGCTCGAATATGTCGCCGAGCGATTTCTTTGTTCTCTAGTGTCAGTTTTGGGTCAACCACATCGCCGCGGATCATCCCATCCGGGCTTGTGAAATAATGATCGTCGTGGCTATCCGCACTACCGAAAGCCACCACCGTTGCCACCGCATTTCCACGACGACCTGCTCGACCTGCACGTTGCTGGTAGTTAGCTCGACCTGGCGGCATATTGCGCAGTGCGACGCCGGACAATGCACCGATGTCGATACCGACTTCCATCGTTGTCGTGCTTGAGAGAACATCAATCGCGGTAGCGCGCACCCTGTCCGATTCCGTTTCGATAGGAACGTCCTGGAAAAGGAGTTCATTTTCTTCAGCTTTAGAAAAAACATCCTCATTTTGAGGTGAGTTCAATTGTGCGGTGTGCTCGGCCGCAATCAATGCCATCGGCTGCTCCGGCGGATCGCTCAGTGCGCCCATCACCGGATTACGGTAGTAGCCCTTTCGCGCAAGGAACACTTCGTCGGTGTTAGGCTCCAAGTCTCTTATTGCATCACTTCCGCAATCGAGGCATTGATTTATATTAGGAACGGGTCGGTGCACCGACTTACAACTCTCGCAGCGAACCCAGTCACCATCTAGCGATAGAGACAATTGCATGCCGCGTAACCGCCGCGTACCTGCCATATCCTCGGTGAATGTGCGCAGAAGTTCCGGCAACCAACTATCGTTGAAAATCTTGCGATGTGCCCTTTCGGTCAAGATCCGATCGAAGGCACGAAACTTTCCTTTTTGACCCCGAATACTAGTTCCCTGCGTCCGAGGACGCTGCCACCATACGGCTGGCATGGAGTTCAGCCAAAAGCCTACCCCTCTCCAACAACGAAGCCACGCACGCACCAACGCAACTTTCGCTTCGGGTGTTTCAATAAGCCCTGGTAACGGCGGTAGTCTTTCAAGGGCCGCCTTGAGTTCGCTCCTTTCGCAAATGGATACTAGTGCCAGCGCTTCGAGACCCAGAAACTTGTCTTGAACTGTACTAATGATGTCTTCGAGCAACGATTCAGGCGGTCGTTCGTTTTTCATTCTCATCCAAAGAAACTGCAATCCTGAATCAGTCGCCGCAGAGCCATCCTGAACAGCGGCCTCGACCACGTCTTCCGCTGCAAAGCTCTCACCTTCTTTCAGTTCGGGGCGCAAACGCACACCAAGATGCTTAGAAGCGAGTAGAACAGCCAGGTAAAGGTCTTCTAGACTGAGCAAAGGATGAAGAATGGCGAGATTTTGCAATCGCCTAAAGCCCCAAGCGATTAGAGGGCGAAGGGAGTCACGCACCGAATACATTTGAAGATGCGGTGCCAATCTGGCGGCGACTTGTCTAGAATCCGAAAACACCAGCACCTTTCTCCCTCGTAAAGGTGCGAAGCGGCTTGCTTCAACGGCGTTTGGCGGCTGAATTTGAATTTGCTTAGCAACCAGAGCCTGAAATGGTTGATCGCCTTTGGTTTGATGGTCTTGCACTGTTGATCGTCCGAACCGCGACGATTCTCCGCAGCAAGCGCAGGGTATGAACTGGCCGCGTGTTTCATAGCTTGTATCAACTTCACCATCGGCGTCAGCGCCTTCACCGAGGCGATTGCCGCGCAAATACACGGTCCGCGTTCTCGCACCAGCAATGTTGGGATTCACCCGTCCAGTTTCTACGTCGAGGTTGGCAGGCTCGACCTCTTCATGTTGAGCAGGCTCTTCAAGCAAAAGATCGACCGGCAGCAAGGAATCGACGTCGATTCCTTCTAGATGCATGCGCTGCCCCTGTTCAGACCAAAGCGCAGACGGGTTTTCCACATCATCAGTATAGCCACGTGCATAGGCGGTCCCGCAAAACCGACACGTGAAAAATTCAAAAACACGTGCGCCGCACGAACACACATCGCGTGGCTGCCCGTACATCTTTCCGCAGATGCCACTTCTTTCGTCTTCTTTTATCTCAGAGCACTGCGGATCGGCGCAAACCCAAAGTCCAGGAAGGCCACGATAAAAATTGTGGATGCGACACGGCAGTAAGCCCGCCCCTTTTGGGTCAACTCGCGCGATGCTGCCTAGCGCCAAAAGTGCCGTGACGGCAGCATCCGCAATGTCTGGCGCGTCAGGGAAAAGTTCTGCGCCCAATTCCGACACGCGTAGAGCCGTTTTCATTGTTGAATTGACAAGTTGGCTCAATGGCCCAAATTTTTCGAGCGCATAAAAGAGACGCTCCTCCAACGAAGTCCCTCTGGTGGATTTGCGATAGTCCAAAAACTTCTGAATTTGCTCTATTCGAGCCTCGTCTGAAGTCGCCTCGTAGAAACGAAACAGGTCGATTTCAGAAAGAGCTTTGGCGTCCTTTTCGCTGCCTGGCTCTGCACCCTCTCTCAAGTCTAGATTGCCAGTGATCGGCACAAAGCTCTTAACGGGCGCACCGGATAGCTGCGCGCCGAACTCGGGGGCGTAGTCTTTGTCTTTGAAGCTTGCCGTGGCACAAATGACTTGGAGGCGGTCTGCTTGAATACCTAGCCTGTCACGAAGGCGACGAAGAAGCAGGCCCACCTCGGCCCCAGCCGCGCCACGATAGAGATGCGCTTCATCCAGCACGACGAGAAATTTTTCTTCTGGGTTGATGGTCAACCACTCGCGCGTCTTATCGAAGATCGTCCGCTCAATCGGCCGCATGAGCATGTACTCAAGCATGGAATAGTTTGTTACCAAGAGATCGGGTGGCGACTCCTGAATCTCGTGCCGAGTAAGAAGCTCAGTGTCGTTTGGCAGTGTAACGGCCCGCTGAAACGCTCCGGTTTTCCGATTTTGCCAGTTCGTACCTTTCTCACCCATCCAAGCCGCCAAATCAGGCTTAGCAGGCCACTTGCCTTTCAGCTTTAACTGGTTGCGCAAATTAGACGCGCGCGCCTGCGCATCGGACGCTACACCATCGGCTTTGCGCTGAAGGTCAACGTAAAATTCTTCGAATGGCTTTAGTTTTCGCGAATCTTTCTCTCGCGTTCGCATCCCTGCGTATGGAGTTCGACTTGTGTAACGGGCGAACCTTGGCGGCCGTCCAGCCCAGTCGTTGAACTTCGCGACTGTCCGGGGATCACCAAACATGGATCGAAGGCGACCCAATTGGTCGTTTACGAGTGCGTTCATCGGATAAAGAATAAGAGCCCGCATCGCTGGCTGTTCGCGGAAACTTTGCGGATTGCCCTGAGCTTCCCGCGCCAATTTTCCCAGAATGGGCAGAAGGAATGATTCGGTCTTACCCGAACCCGTTCCAGTCATAATCAAGAGATTTTTGCCATCGACCAAACTTGTTTTGATCGACTTTGACTGATGCTCATATGGGGGATCGTAGAGTAAGGCTGCTTGGGACCCGCTGGCCTGGGCCAAAATCTCGTAGATTTCGAGCGCGGCCTTGTGCAGCCCCGCGATCTCCGAAAATTTTTCACGCGTCTGATATTTCGGGGTTGATTCGATATAGGGCGCTTGGGAAATAACGCCCTCTCTGTCTAGCAGCTCTTTGCGTTGAGCGATCAGTTGAGGAGAACTTATGTGGTAGGCGGCCTCGATATAATCGCGGAGCGATCCGTGAAGTTGGCGAATTGACTCTTGAATTGTCTGATTCACGACGACACTTCCCCTAATTCTTCATCTCGTCCCTGGCCACTAGCCAAAGACGTTCTTTCAAAAATTTTTCTTCAACATCCGCTTCGGCCGCTGGAAGTAAATAAGAAATCAAACAATTTTCGCGAACGGTTGGCTTTCCGATCACGGCTAACCGTCGCTCAGCCCACAATGGTAATGGGGAGTAGAAATCAAAGATAGCTCCCTGCTCAATATTGCGTCGCCGATAATTCTGGGGACGTCCTTGGCGACTATCTATTGCCATTTGAAGATGCCATGCAGCGTCACACCCGCGCCACCGAAAGTTGGCGGAATACGGGAGGTCTAGAAGGTTCTTAGTCTGTCCGGATTCGATCTTTACAACACCCCAAAGCGGCGCTCCGTAGGCTTGAGGGCGCCTGGCAACATAGATTCCTGTTTGGCTTTTTAAGGTTGTCCAACGGCCCCTATAAAAGCCGACGGGCTTCTCCGGATCTAGAATTTGAATTTCTTCAATTTGCCCGCTGGGTGGTTGCGCCAATAGCCGAGCAAGCGTGCCTTCCACTAGGGTCTGAGGCGTCTCTTCCTTCGGTGGCCGCAGCCACGCACGTTCGCTGAGTTCGATAAGTCCTAAATCTCGCAAAGTAAGAGAAAGTGTCTCGGACTCGTTATGTTTTATGACCCTGCAGAATCTCTCATAACTAACCCGGTCTGCAAGTTCTCGTGGCAGAGGGCTAAGCTCATCGCCTGCGATGCCTATAATGAAAGTACTGCCATTTTTTCGATCCACAAATGACGGCGGTGCGGCAAACACCCAAGTGCCTTTGACGTTCGGGTCGTCCGAAGCAACTTGGTTCAATTCAAGCAAGTCGCCAACGACTAGTAGACCGTCGACGGCCTCATCAACTTTTTCGCGGAGGGACGGCGGATCAATCGCGAGAAGACTTAAACCGTCCGCCACGAAGTTCGACAAACTCGAAACCGAACAAGGGCAACAAATCGCAGCTGCCCGCCTTACCAAAGCTGCAAGGCACACGTCATCGATCTGGTCGCCCCCATCCACCACGGGAATTCCAAGTGTGCGCCGCAGGTCGGTTAGTACTTCCAGGGCATCAATCGAGCGAACTACCATGTCCACCTCGGCGCGAAACTATATGTGCGAACTTGGTCATGGGTCATTGCAAAAACGGAGAGCATTCGAGCAGCTCGTAACAGCGGCTGGCCGGTGGATTGCGCGAGCGGCGAAAATCTATCGCCGTACTTTTCCATAGCCACCCAAGGGGCACTGGCAAAACGGAGAGCGAACTCGCAAAGCTCTTTGTCAGCCGTTATTCCATAACGTGCGGCCAGTTGGAAAAATGCGGTAACATTAGGTTTGTCGCTGCTTGTAAACTTCGAGATCTGCTCACCTAACAAAAACCCAAAGCTAGTGTTGCCACCAATCGCCTCTCTTAAAGTCTTCAACTTTTGCGATGAATCCGCATCGCTCGCAAAAGCGTGTTCCGCCGCTTCCCATCGAGGTCCCAAAAAATTTCCGAAGAAATGCTCTGTTGTCTTTCTAAGGACGTACGCTCGCCTGTTCGCCGCCAATGGTCCGGCTAGGCGAGCTTCCGACCAATACTTCAAGCGACGCAGAACGTCTGGCACGCCGGGCCAATCGACTGTAAAAGTCGAGGGCTCAATCAGCAGACCTTGCAATCCACCGGCAACGTTTTTCGAGCTACCGACAACGCAGTCCATGTGCTCACCGTGCTTCGCGACAAGCAAACCTCCTTGTCCCGAGAGTTCAAAACCCTCAACGACCTTCTCTGGATCGCAAGCGGTACCAATC
Source organism: Bradyrhizobium sp. G127 (assembly GCF_021502575.1). NCBI lineage: Bacteria > Pseudomonadati > Pseudomonadota > Alphaproteobacteria > Hyphomicrobiales > Nitrobacteraceae > Bradyrhizobium > Bradyrhizobium sp. G127. The sequence continues at coordinate 446,500 of NZ_JAKFGN010000003.1, read as the reverse complement.
AATGGCTGGCCAAAACTGAAAAAGGTCAACTCGGCCTCCCCCTCTAGCCCAGTGTCATCAAAGAAGCGGGCCGATGTGCCGTGACCACCTGCACGGCAAACCCATCTGACCGGCTTTGTCTCCCTCTCAAGCGGAAGACGGTATTGGCCCAATTCTTCTCCATCAATTTTGAGGATTGCCGATCTTGCTTCGAGGTATTTCCAAGCGCGCGCCTCGTCTCTATTGGATTGATCCCAACGTCTGTGCCAATCGTTCGGCGATACTGGAAGCTCAAGCGTTCCTACAACGTGATCGAGCAACGTTCCGCCGTCCTTGTCTTTGAGCGAAATCGAACAAGTCACCTGCCGATTGTCGGGTCCGAGAACTGAGAGGTCGCAATCTCCTTCCCAAATCGAATCTAGTGATGGGTCGGTTGGGTCAGTAAAGACCGTTAATCCTGAATGAAGCGTCGTCCCAGGCACCCACGGCAGTGGGTCCCGCACCACGAGAGCAATCGTACCCTCCGTATCGCGGGTAAAGGCCAGCGCCGCCGCAGAACTGAATGTCCCTACCCGTTCGGCTCTTACAGTCAAGCGATGCTTCCCAGGGGTGAGCGGTGGCAGGGACAGGAAATGCGGTACGCCAGCACGACCCCCTTCTATTGAATGGCAAAGATTATGATTGAGGTAGATATTATACTTATCGACCGGGTGATCATGAACGATGCTGAAACAAGGCGCTTCGGTTGTGAGCCATTCACTGTTGCCTTCGCCGTCCCAATTTCGTGCGGAAAGTCCGGCAGGCGTGATGCGGATTGTGCGACAAACTTGGAGACCAAATGAACTCAACGATTGTATTTGCGCAGCGGAAAGCGTCGCAGGGATATCGAGGAACTGCGCGTGCATGTCCGGGCACGTTAGATCGACAGGCGTCCCAATGTCCGGTGGAACAGTAACTGGTTCTTGGCTCACAAAAACGTAGCTTAGCCCTGGCCGCACCATCATTCCCTCAATGGAGCGCGCAATTCCGTCTCGAGCTAACTTGAATAGCCAAAACGGCGCCTTAGGAATTCTACACTCTGAAACCAATAAGTTTTGAAGCGCAGGATTTGGTTTTTCGAACTCAATTGCGAGCCGACTTGCGTCAGGCCAGTTTTTCAAAACGCGTCGTTGTCTTGCTGACAGGAGCCAGGCTGGCGGGAGCCATGTATCGGGAAGACCGGAAATTCTGCATCTTGTGGTTTTGAGGAATGCCGAAAACTCGCTATTGAGTTTTGCAACTCCGGCGAAGGAGGGAAATTCCATTATAGGAGCCCAGGTCTTCGCGTCTGTTCTGCGCAACAGCAAAGAAGGCTTCACGCTCGTTGGTTGTCCGCCTGCGAAACTTTGAAGGCTTCGTACCAGTTGCTGCGACGAAAAGAGATTTGTCGCTCTCCCCGTTCCAACCATTCGATCCAATACGAATCGACGAACATCTTTGAGCCACTCGCGAGATTGGCGTACTTTCTCCAAGTCTTTTACAATTTTATCGAGGGTGGGCCGATAAATTGGCCCTTCGCGGCTTTCCCCGCCCTGTAAGAGCGCTATCGCTATCTGACCCGCGAGGGCTTCTTGTTGCAAAAACTGTTCAAATCGCGTTGACGCGTTCCAAGCGCTGTTCGCCAGGATTTTGCCAAGTGACGCGGCATCAGATGTATTGGACCTCGCAAGGGTGTATCTCAGCGAATAGAGCAACTGCGCAAATTGTTGCTGTAAATAGCTTGGCAGGATGGCGTGAGTGATGGGCAGCGAGATGATTGAAAAATGGCGAGCCCAGCGACCAGTCGGAGAAATTCCATTATAATCTTTTCGGAATCGACGAAACCAATTCTTTAGCAACTCCCGGCTTCCGTATTGGCGCCAGCCAGGCGTTTCAGACTCGAACGAGTCCCAATACTGATCACCGTCGTAGCCATAACCAAACTCCGTTGCGTACGCGACCCAACCCAACCAATGCGTACTGAGCCTATGCCCGCCGTGGCGCACGCGAGCGCGAAGTAAGGCAGATAGCTCCGACAATTCTGCTTCGGAAAGTCCGTGCTCAAGCGCAAAAAGCGGATAGCCCGTAAAAACGCGCGCACTGGCCAAATCGGCAAAGTGCGTTTCTAGTCGTGCCTGCCATTCGTCGAGCGCTAACGACATAAGAGGGCCCCGCCCCATTTATTATTTCATTGATATAACCTTCGGCGCAGCCACCTTTCGGCCAAGCAATTGCATAATATCGCCCACTTCCCACAAGCGAAACTCAGGAAGCCTTTCCGCGCGCGGCACCATCCAACGCTGAACCGCTAGTCGCGAAACTTCTTCGACCGTCTTAAGCCCTTTCAAATTTGGTCGGCCCGTTCCGGTCTTTAATATTTTCAATGAGTTGGTTGCAAACTCACATAGATAGACTTCTCGCTGAATGCCGTGGCGAAGCATGTCATCTTTATATCCAAGCGCAGATAGAGCTGCACGAGTGGTGCGCATTCTCCAGTTAGGCCCTTGGCCATATCTATGCAGGTCAGCATACGGATGTCCGATATCACGGAGATACGATCGCATATCTGCGAAGAGATCATCGGGAATGTGAAAGTGGCCCCATCCGCCGGTAAAACCAATGGGTCTGAAATACTTTTGGTCGCTCAACTTTAGACGATTGTAAATTGAAGATCGCCCCAGCGACGAGGAGGTTGTAACAACGAGTAGTCGCGCGTTCTTCTTTTTCTTGGAGATAATTCCGCGCGTATCGCCGTAAGCCTTCGCAAAATCATTATAGATCTCTCTCGTTCTCACAAGGGAGGCGACCAGCTTGCCACCGAGCAACTGGTTATATGGCGGAATCGAACCAAGCACGTAAGCGTCCATAACGTTTACGAGACGACTTCCGCGCTCCTTAGAATTCCAGCCGATGAGTTTGTCACGAACCGATAGGTTAAAGACGGGATCACCTATCGCGAGCAAACCTATGAGTTTGTCGTTCTGTTTATCCCAAACGAGGTAGCGAAGCCGTCGCCCGAAGCCGTTGGAGACAGGGACGGACCAGGTCAAAGACGCGAGTCTAAATAGTTTACTCTGCCAAGTACCCGATTTGACTAGCTCTAAGCGGGGCGTAATCTTTGCGGGATCAATGTCCTGCCCACCAGCAAAATATTTTTTTAGACCGTCAAAATTCTCAGCGATAAACTGACGATGAGCATCGATCCGATCTCCGCGATGCTCAGAATGCAACCCGCGAATTACATCTTTGCCAGAACCCTCAAATGTGAGAACCCCTTTCGTCCTGCGAAAGCCCAAGGAGCTTAGGTGTCGTCGAAATTTCCTAACTAAAGCAGCCCGGCGAAGATTTACTTTCGCAACATTAGGTTTTTTACTTTTACGCTTCATCGACGAGTTGATCCCAAGCTTAAATTGCTTTCAGTATTCTCTCCTACTGCTGGATGCCAACAAACATTCAGCCACAGGTATTTATTTTTACGATGCAATCCTATCGGAGCAAAGGAGTAAACTCGATTTTAGCACACGGATTAATCTGACTCTTACAAAGTACAACAAGGACCTGCCAAGCAGGTGAAGGCGAAACGCTAAACGTTTCGTAGTGAGCGAGGACCCCTCGGCCCTTTAAGATGCAGGCTTACTCGGCCTGCTGATAAAGCTCAGTGTCGTCTTCAGCCCGCACAACAGCCTTTTTGCGAACCGCAGGTTTCGCGCGGCGCACATTGATCGCCGCAGTATCAAGCCGGTTCTTGATGTGGGCTGCATAAAACTTCTCAATCATTTCAACGCTAGTCCGGCAGTTCTTCGCAATCTGATAAATATCAGCACCTTCCATCAACCGCATGCAGATGTAGGTGTGACGCAAACTGTACGCGGTCCGTCGGTTGCCATCGCGATCCAGCTTCAACCCGCTTTTATCGAGCACACCATTGAACAGCTTGATGTGATTGCCTGGAAATACAGGATCGGTCGATTTTGGTAATTTCGGCGGTTCGGTTGAAGGCAGTAACTTGGCCCTCTGCCTCGCCTTGCCCTGTTTGACGTATCGTGGGCGGGCCAACAATCGCTCATAGGGCCGTACGGCCATCGGCATGCTCTTGCAATAACCCACACCCCGTTTGCCCCGCACTTCAATCTCTAAAATACTTTGGCCGCTATGGTCGTCCTCAACGATGGTCACGTCGCGGTGCTGGAGGTTTTTAGCTTCGTCCGGCCGCAACCCAGTGTTGGCGAGAAACAGCACATAGTCATGCACCTGCTCCGCGCTCCAGCGATGATGGATTTGGCTTGCTTTGGCGTGCGCGCGGGTCGCTTCATAAAGCTGCTTGTATTCTTCGGGACTGAACCACGGCCGATGCACGACCTTTCCCGACGTTTTATAGGGAGGCGAGAAGTCAGGCAGGTGCCCGAGCCATTCGTGCCGGATTGCGGTTTTAAGCACCTGGCGGATGGTCACCACCTCATCATGGATGGTGCTGCGGGCGGGGGCCTTGCCGGTTGTAGAGGTGGCAATGCGGTGCACCCTGTATTCCTGGACCTTGCCGGGTGTGATTTCCGATAGCCCCATGTCCCCGAAGAACGGCAACAGGTGCAGCCGCAGGCGGATCGCATATCCCTCAACCCACCGCTTGCTCCGGTGGCCCTCAGTGATGACCTCATATTCCTTTAAGAACTGCTCAGCCGCCTGCTTGAAGGTTTTCTCGTTCTTCTTGAGAAGCCCGGCCTGGGACTTGCCACGGAGGCCCAGATACCAGTTTTCAGCGACCTGCTTGGCGAGGACGAGGTCGTCCTCGCCCGTGGTGGCGCGGTACTGGCGGCCCTTGAGGGACGCCGAACAGTGCCAATGGCGGCCGTCGCCGCGCCTGTAGACCTGAACCAATCCTCCAAGGATCTCATGTCGGGCCATATCGCACCTCCATTGAAGGCAGATTAGCGCGAGGGAACCGCACAGTCGAATTTTGTGCTAGGCCTGTGCTAGCCGATTTACGAAAAATTAAAGGGTTAGCCTTTCGGCTAACCCTTTGTATTACGTACAATATTTGGTTGCGGGGATAGGATTTGAACCTATGACCTTCAGGTTATGAGCCTGACGAGCTACCGGGCTGCTCCACCCCGCGATAAACCGGTGCGCGCCTTCAAAAGCGGACGGACGACAGTTCAACGCCAAAAGCGTCGTTCCAACCCGTCCGGAGGCGAGAGAAGGCTACCAAGGCAAGCGCCCATGGTGCGAGGGGTATGTACCAACGGCATACGGCTTTGGAAAGGCCTGCGGGCGATCTTTTTCACGAATTTATGACGCCCGCGCAAAGCGCCGCCACTGCCCGAGCCAGGATCGAACCTCGTGGCCCCACTTGCCAATAAGCCGGCGAAAGACCAGCCTTGAGAAAGCCCACACAAGACTCGGCGCGCTACAATAAGCCGGGCGGGAGGAAACCGATGAATCAGGCGTTGAGGAATCCCGTCCCGGACGGGATCGAGGATGTTTTCCGGAGGGCCGTCGCCTTGTCGCGCGCGGGAACGCCGGATCTCGCCGAGCGCCGCGACCGGCTTGCGCGCCTGCGCGCCATCGTCGTGGAAAATGAAACTCAATTTGACGAGGTTATTTCCGCTGATTTCGGCAACCGCTCCTCGACCGAAACGCTGATTGCCGAAACGCTGTTCGTGCTTGCCGAGATCAAGCACGCGACGAAAAATCTCAGCCGCTGGATGGCACCGAAACACGTCGCCACCGAACTGCAATACTTCCCGGCGACAAACAAACTGCTGCCGCAGCCGCTCGGCGTGGTGGGTATCATCTCGCCCTGGAATTATCCGCTGCAATTGACGCTTGCACCCGCGATCGCAGCCATCGCGGCGGGCAACCGCGTCATGATCAAGCCGAGCGAACTGGTGCCGCGGTTCTCTGCGTTGTTGCAGAAACTGATCGCGTCGAAGTTCGACGATACCGAAATCATGGTCACCGGCATCGACGGCGACATCCCGGCGCAATTCGCGGCGCTGCCATTCGACCATCTGATCTTCACCGGCTCGACACGTGTCGGACGGCTGGTAGCGGAGGCCGCCGGCCGCAATCTCACGCCGGTGACACTCGAGCTCGGCGGCAAGTCGCCGGCGATCATTGATCGCTCCGCAGACATCGCCGAGGCCGCCGAGCGCATCGTCTACGGCAAGCTGATGAACGCAGGACAAACCTGCATCGCGCCGGATTACGTTCTGATCGCGCGCGGCAGCATGGATGAGTTCGTCGCCAAGGCACAGAGCGCGGCCGAGCGCATGTTCGGCGTAAGCCCGGACAACAAGGACTACACCTCGATCGTCTCCGACAAGCACTACGCCCGGCTGGAAGGCCTGGTGCAGGATGCCGCCGCGCGCGGCGCGAAAATCATGCGCTCAGCCCCGTCGGACGATCCGGCGTGGAAATCGAAACGCAAATTCCCGCCGACCTTCATCAGCGGCGCGACCGCCGACATGACGGTGATGCAGGAGGAGATCTTTGGACCGGTCCTGCCTGTGTTCGCCTGCAACACGACGGACGACGCGATCGCCTACATCAACGCCAACGACCGCCCGCTGGCGCTGTACTGGTTCGGCAAGGACAATGCGGCCCGCGACAAGGTTCTGGCACGGACCATTTCCGGCGGCGTCACCATCAACGATTGCCTGTTTCATTTCGTGCAGGCCAACCAGCCGATGGGCGGCGTCGGCGCGTCCGGCATCGGCGCCTATCACGGCGAATGGGGCTTCCGCACCTTAAGCAAGATGAAGCCGGTGTTCTATCGTTCACCGCTGAACCGGCTTGCCGATCTGTATCCGCCTTACGGCAGCAAGATCGCGCGCCTGATCAAGCTGCTTCGTTTCATGTCATAAGATTTCGGCTGCATACGACCGGCAACAATGCCGGCGGCAAAAAATACTTTGGGGGCACAAGGAATGGCGGACACGTTCGATTACGTGGTTGTGGGCGCTGGCTCGGGAGGCTGCGCTGTCGCAAGCCGCCTGTCGGAAGACCCTAATGTCTCGGTTGTGCTATTGGAAGCCGGCGGCCGCGACGACAACTGGGTCGTCACCACGCCCGGCGCACTGATCCTGATGGTACCCGCCCCAATCAACAACTGGGCATTCAGCACGGTGCCGCAGCCCGGACTCAACGGACGCATCGGCTATCAGCCGCGCGGCAAGGGACTCGGCGGATCGTCGGCCATCAACGCCATGTGCTACATCCGCGGTCACAAGGCCGATTACGACCGCTGGGCGTCGCTCGGCAATACCGGCTGGTCCTACGCGGATGTGCTGCCCTACTTCAAGCGCTCCGAGGACAACAGCGAATTGACCGGCTTCTATCACGGCACGGGCGGACCGCTCAGCGTCACCAAACTTCAGACCGACAATCCGGTCCAGGACATCTTCCTGCAGGCCGCGCGCGAGGCGCAGTTTCGCATCAATGAGGATTTCAACGGCGAGGAACAGGAAGGCCTCGGCGTCTATCAGGTCACGCAGAAAAACGGCGAGCGCTGGAGTGCCGCGCGCGGCTACATCCACCCGTTCATGAAGACACGCAAGAATCTCCACGTCATCACCGAGGCACATGCCACACGCATCCTGTTCGACGGCAAACGCGCGACCGGCATCGAATACCGTCACGGCAAGGACATGCGGCAGGTCCGCGCGCGGCACGAAGTCATCCTCGGCCTCGGCGCGTTCCAGACTCCGCAACTGCTGATGCTGTCCGGGGTCGGCGATCAGACTGAGTTGGCGAAACACGGCATCGCGCCGGTTCATCATCTGCCCGGCGTCGGCAAGAATCTGCACGATCATCCGGATTTCGTGTTCGGCTTCCGCTCCAACAATCCGAATTTCCTCGGTCTCAGCCCGGCCGGCATCGGCCGCATGGTCAAATCGATCTTCCAGTATCGCCGCGAACGGCGCGGCCTGATGACCTCGAACATCGCGGAATGCGGCGGGTTTCTCAAAACCCGGCCCGATCTGGAATTTCCCGACATCCAGCTTCATTTCTGCATGGCGGTGGTCAACAACCACGGCCGCACGCCGTTTTTCGGCAATGGCTTCTCCTGCCACGTCTGCCTGCTGCGTCCGAAAAGCCGCGGCAGCGTTTGGCTGCAGAGCGCCGATCCGATGCAGCTCCCCGCGATCGATCCGAATTTCTTCGGCGACCCGGAGGATATTGAAGCGATGGTCGCAGGTTTCAAGACCACGCAGCGCCTGCTTGACGCACCCGCTCTGAAGGCGATCCAGACCTCCGACGTCTTCACCGCCCATGTGCAGTCCGATGATGACATCCGCGCCGCGCTGCGCGCCCGGACAGACACAGTCTATCATCCCGTCGGCACCTGCAAGATGGGCGTCAACGATCCGATGGCCGTAGTCGACCCGGCACTCAGGGTGTATGGCGTCGAAGGACTGCGCATTGCGGACGCATCGATCATGCCGGAGGTGATCGGCGGCAATACCAACGCGCCGACCATCATGATCGGCGAGAAGGCCGCCACCATGATCAGGGCTGAAATGCGCCTTCACTGATTGCGGGCGAAGCCCGGATCGGGCATCACGGCAAAGGCTATCTAACCAAGAAACTCAACAACAGGAGTGAGACAGTGGATCTCGGAATTTCAGGACGGCGCGCCATCGTATGCGCGGCGAGCAAGGGATTGGGCCGCGCCTGCGCCATCGCGCTGGCCAACGAAGGCGTCCATGTGACGATTACCGCACGCGGCGCGGAAGCGCTTGCAAAGACGGCGGCGGACATCCGCCAGGCCAGCCCCAAGGTGACCGTGACGGAAGTCGTCGGCGACATCACCACGCCTGCGGGCCGCGAGGCCGCACTGAAGGCCTGTCCCGATCCGGATATTCTGGTGAACAACGCGGGCGGCCCGCCGCCCGGCGATTTCCGCAACTGGACGCGCGACGACTGGATCAAGGCGCTCGACGCTAACATGCTGACGCCGATTGAACTCATCAAAGCAACCGTCGACGGCATGATGGCGCGCAAGTTCGGCCGCATCGTCAACATCACGTCGGCCGCTGTGAAGGCGCCGATCGACGTGCTCGGCCTGTCAAACGGTGCACGCAGCGGCCTCACCGGTTTCGTCGCCGGCATCGCACGCAAGACGGTGATCAACAACGTGACCATCAACGGCCTGCTACCGGGACCGTTCGATACCGACCGCCTGCGCGGACCGATGCTCGAGCAGGCCGCCAAGGCTCAGGGCATTTCGACCGATGAAGTGCTGAAGCAGCGCGCGAAAGCGAATCCCGCCGGACGCTTCGGCGATCCGGAAGAATTCGGCCTGGCCTGCGCCTTCCTGTGCGGTGCCAAGTCCGGCTTCATCACCGGACAAAACATTTTGCTCGATGGCGGCGCCTATCCCGGCACGATGTAAGCGATTGGGTTCAAATCACGGTCTCCCCGCGTCCATTGCACCGGACGCGGGAGATATTCATTTTACGGCAAAGACCAAAAACGACCGGGAGCTGGCTTGATGCACTGGACCGTGGGCCGGGTCAAAATCACCAGGATCGTGGAAATCACATCGGTCGGCGGATCGCGCTTCATCCTTCCGCAAGCAACGCCCGAAGCCATCCAGACAATGCCCTGGCTGGTGCCCAGCTACGCCACGCCTGAAGGCAAACTCAAACTCACCGTGCAATCGTGGATCGTCGAGACGCCGTCGCACCGGATCGTGGTGGATACCTGTATCGGCAACGGCAAGCAGGACCGTTCGGTCCCCGCCTGGAATGGGCTCGATAAGCCATATCTCGCTGATCTCGCGGCGGCAGGCACTCCTGCAGAGACCATCGACACGGTTGTCTGTACACATCTCCATGTCGACCATGTCGGCTGGAATACGAAACTCGTGAACGGTCAGTGGATGCCCACGTTCAGCAACGCGCGCTACGTGTTCGGCAGGACCGAATACGACCACTGGGCGGCGCACAGCCCTGAGGGCGAGCACAAGGCCGTGTTCGACGATTCGATCCAGCCGATCGTGGCCGCCGGCCTCGCCGATCTCGTCATCGCCGATCACCGGATCGGCGACGAAGTCTCACTGATTTCGACCCCCGGACACAGCCCCGGCCATATGAGCATCCTGATCAGGTCCGACGGCGCAGAGGCGCTGCTGACCGGGGATGTCGCGCATCATCCCTGCCAGATGGCCCGGCTCGGCTGGTCCTCGACGGTGGACTTCGATCCCGCGCAATCCGCAGAGACGCGGAAAATGCTGTTCTCGCGCTTCGCCGATACGCCCACGCTGGTGTTTGGAGGCCATTTCGACCCGGGCCATCTGGTACGGGATGGCGAGGCGTTCAAACTGATTCCGGCATCAAATCCGGCTTGACCGCACTGCACACACGCCGCGGACGGTTGAATTTCCCCGCGCCCTGTCGCATGAAACATCCGACGAATGAAAAGTCGGACAAGAACGAAAAGGAACTGCCTATGAAATTGGTTCGTTTTGGCGCCATGGGCCAGGAGAAGCCCGGACTGCTCGACGGCTCGGGCCGCATTCGTGATCTCTCGGGGGTGGTGAAGGACATCACCGGCGACACGCTGTCCCCCGCAGGACTGGCGAAACTCGCCGCCATCGATGCGGCATCCCTGCCGCTGGTCGACGGCAACCCGCGCCTCGGGGCGCCGGTCGGTAACATCTCCAAGTTCGTGGCAATCGGGCTGAACTATGCCGATCACGCCGCCGAAGCCGGCATGCCGATTCCGTCCGAACCGATCGTGTTCATCAAGGCCAACACCAGCCTGTGCGGACCGAACGACAACGTCGAGAAGCCGCGCGGCTCGACCAAGCTCGACTGGGAAGTCGAACTCGCCATCATCATCGGCACCAGAGCCAAGTATGTCTCCGAGGCCGACGCGCTGAAGCATGTCGCCGGTTACGCCGTCTGCAACGACGTCTCTGAGCGCTTCTTCCAAATCGAGCGCGGCGGACAATGGACCAAGGGCAAGTCCCACGACACCTTCGGACCGGTCGGTCCGTGGATCGCGACCGCCGATGAAATTCCGGACCCCCAGAAGCTCGGCATGTGGCTCGACGTCAATGGCCAGCGCTGCCAAACCGGTTCGACCGCGACCATGATCTTCGGCGTGGCGAAGATCGTATCCTATGTGTCGGAAATCATGACACTGCTGCCGGGCGACATCATCACCACCGGCACGCCGCCCGGCGTCGGCATGGGCATGAAGCCGCCGAAATTCCTCAATGTCGGCGATGTCGTTACTCTCGGCATCGACGGTCTCGGGGCGCAGCGCCAGCAGATCGTCGCGGCCTGACAGGTCTTGCGGCTCCGGCGTGCGCGCCGGAGCCGTTGTCGTTCACGTCGATCCTTTTCCCATGACATTCAGGACAGCCGCATGAAACTTGTCTACTCACCGGCGTCGCCGTTCGCACGCAAAATCCGCATCGCGGCCATGGAGCTCGGCCTGTTCGACAAGATCGAATTCATCTCTCCCATCAAGGCGATCCCGGTCACCGAGAACGAGGAATATGCGCGCAACATCTCTCCGCTGCGGAAGATTCCCGCGCTGATCCTCGACAGCGGTCAGGTCATCGTCGATTCCTACGTCATCGTGGAGTATCTCGACGAACTCGCCGGCGGCAAGCTGATCCCTGCTTCCGGTTCGGCGAAGTGGCAAGCGCGGACAGAGCATTCCATCATTCAGGGCATGCAGGATGCGCTGCTGCTGTGCCGCTACGAGAAGATGCTGCGGCCGGAGCAATATCGCTGGCCCGAATGGTTCGATGACCAGTTCAAGCGCGCGTGGGACGGTCTGGCCCGCTATGAAGCCCATCCCGACGTCCTCAACGGTCCGCTCGACGTGATACAGATCGGCATCGTCTGCATTCTGGGCTATCTCGATTTCCGGTTTCCGGATTGCGGCTGGCGCAAGACCTTTCCGAAGCTCGATGCCTTCCATGAAAAGATGATGCAGCGCGAGTCGGTCAGGACAACAGTGCCGCCACCAGCCTGATCCGGGACATATCGATGAGCGACCGCGCGGACGAAAACAGTTTCAAAGCCTGGCACGCGGTCGCCGATCTCTATCACGGCTATTTCACCGGCCTGATCATATCCGTGGTGACGCGGCGCTCCACCGCCGACGCGGCGGAGTTCGTGTTTCGCGTATTCCGCCGCCAGCATCACGAGCGGTTTCTCGCCGGCATCGAGAAGTTCGGCCTGACCAATGCGCCGCATGCGGTCGCCGCCGCGCAGTATCACTATCTCAGCAACCAGATCGGCGGCGTGAACGTCGAGTACATGCGCGAGTCCGACCGCAAGGCCTGGATTCGCTATCCTCCGCCGCGCTGGGCGTGGCGTGGCACCGCGATCTGCGCCATTCCCGGTGACGTTTCCACCGCGATGCTACGCGGCTGGCACGCGCACAACGGCGTGTCCTTCAGGAATCCCCGCATCGGCTTTGTTTGTACGAAGCAGACCGTCGATGGCCAGAATGGGCTCGAAGGCTTCTACTACGAATATGATCGCGATCTCGCGCCGGAGGAACGGCTGGTGTTCGCGCGGCATCTCGAAGCCCCGCTGTTCGATCCGGCGGCCGCTCCGAAACTCGCCAGCGATACCTGGCCGCGGGCCCGGCTGGAGAAGGCCTATCGCAACTATGCGATGGAATATGTGCGCTCGGCGTTGCCGGTGATCGTGCATCTGCTCGGGCCGAATGATGCAGAGCATCTGCTGCACCTGACCGGACGGTTGATCGGCATGCAGTTCTATACCGACATTGCAGTGGGCTTCGGCACTCGGCACGATCAGGGACCGCAAGGTTTCGGCGCACTGCTGCGGGATGTGCTGGAGGCCGAAGGTGATGAGGCCGATCTGAGCACCGCGAACGGCAAGGCGGTCGTTTCGCAGAAACAATGGGGTCTGATCGCGGGCGTGCCCGACTATCATCCGGCGTGCCTCGCGGCCCTGAAAGGCCTCGTCGCGGGATTAATGGACGCGCACGACCGAGGATTGTCGCTCGACTTCGCGGTGAACCCTGAAAGCGCTCCCGGTCCGCTGCGGTGGACGATCACATCGCGGCCCCTCGGCGCGACCGACGACAACCGGTTTCCGGCGTAGAAACTAACGCATCAACGGCGCTCCAGCGCGGCGCGGTCCCAGTTGCCCGCATTGGCCGCGGCTTCATAGGTGCTCTGAAAAAACTCCAGCAGCATGGCGTCGGGATCTGGCGACGTCCTGACGTCCTCGTAATCGAGAATAAACTCCTGCAAATTCGTATCGAAGACCGCCGCCGGCGGACGGAGCGGCGCCCCGGCGAAGCCGGCGGGCGCAGGATAGGCATACGAATAAAACGCCGCCTTGCCGAACCCGCCGTTGCCTGGCCAGAAACCGCAGCTCGAAACTTCGTGCGAATAGGCCTCAACCGCCACCCAGTCGCCGAGGTTCGGCATCCCGCCGGGATGCGGCGGCGCGGTTCGCCCCGAAAATCGCGTCACGGCGAGATCGAAGCTGCCCCAGAAGAAATGCACCGGACTGACCTTTCCGGTGAAGCGTGCGCGAAACTGCTTCATGACGCGATCACCCTGCACCAGCGCCCGCCAGAACCGCTGCGCGGCACGGGCATCGTAGGATTTGTGATCGCGATCCTGCTCGAACGGAATGGCATCGGAGACTTCGACCGGCATGGTCCAGATCGTCACATCAATGTCGAGATCCCGCAGCGCGCCCATAACCTTCTCGTAGAATTCCGCCACCGGATACGGCGCGAGCGCGAACTCGCGGCGCTGCGGATCGCTCGTGGTGATGACGAGAACGTGCCGGCAGAAATCGAAATCGATCTGGAAGCTGCGGGCGTTGTGGGAGATCGGCGACGTCGTCAGCCCGGAGGATGTGACGTAGAGCGGCACCTGCCACCAGTGATTGACCATCGGCTCCAGCGCAAGCCGGATCTTGCCAACGATCTGAGTCCACATGTGCAGCGTCGCGCAGGTGTCCCGCCAGCCGATGAATGGCAAGGCCGGC
>NZ_JAKFGN010000003.1:300000-427500 GCF_021502575.1 Bradyrhizobium sp. G127 | reverse complement strand
CACCGTCTTCAGGTAAAACCAACTCCCATGGTGTGACGGGCGGTGTGTACAAGGCCCGGGAACGTATTCACCGTGGCATGCTGATCCACGATTACTAGCGATTCCAACTTCATGGGCTCGAGTTGCAGAGCCCAATCCGAACTGAGACGGCTTTTTGAGATTTGCGAAGAGTTGCCTCTTAGCGTCCCATTGTCACCGCCATTGTAGCACGTGTGTAGCCCAGCCCGTAAGGGCCATGAGGACTTGACGTCATCCCCACCTTCCTCGCGGCTTATCACCGGCAGTCTCCTTAGAGTGCTCAACTAAATGGTAGCAACTAAGGACGGGGGTTGCGCTCGTTGCGGGACTTAACCCAACATCTCACGACACGAGCTGACGACAGCCATGCAGCACCTGTCACCGGTCCAGCCGAACTGAAGGAATCCATCTCTGGAAACCGCGACCGGGATGTCAAGGGCTGGTAAGGTTCTGCGCGTTGCGTCGAATTAAACCACATGCTCCACCGCTTGTGCGGGCCCCCGTCAATTCCTTTGAGTTTTAATCTTGCGACCGTACTCCCCAGGCGGAATGCTTAAAGCGTTAGCTGCGCCACTGAGAAGTAAACTTCCCAACGGCTGGCATTCATCGTTTACGGCGTGGACTACCAGGGTATCTAATCCTGTTTGCTCCCCACGCTTTCGTGCCTCAGCGTCAGTATCGGGCCAGTGAGCCGCCTTCGCCACTGGTGTTCTTGCGAATATCTACGAATTTCACCTCTACACTCGCAGTTCCACTCACCTCTCCCGAACTCAAGATCCTCAGTATCAAAGGCAGTTCTGGAGTTGAGCTCCAGGATTTCACCTCTGACTTAAAGACCCGCCTACGCACCCTTTACGCCCAGTGATTCCGAGCAACGCTAGCCCCCTTCGTATTACCGCGGCTGCTGGCACGAAGTTAGCCGGGGCTTATTCTTGCGGTACCGTCATTATCTTCCCGCACAAAAGAGCTTTACAACCCTAGGGCCTTCATCACTCACGCGGCATGGCTGGATCAGGCTTGCGCCCATTGTCCAATATTCCCCACTGCTGCCTCCCGTAGGAGTTTGGGCCGTGTCTCAGTCCCAATGTGGCTGATCATCCTCTCAGACCAGCTACTGATCGTCGCCTTGGTGAGCCGTTACCTCACCAACTAGCTAATCAGACGCGGGCCGATCTTTCGGCGATAAATCTTTCCCCGTAAGGGCTTATCCGGTATTAGCACAAGTTTCCCTGTGTTGTTCCGAACCAAAAGGTACGTTCCCACGCGTTACTCACCCGTCTGCCGCTGACGTATTGCTACGCCCGCTCGACTTGCATGTGTTAAGCCTGCCGCCAGCGTTCGCTCTGAGCCAGGATCAAACTCTCAAGTTGGACTTGAAACTTTAAACCGGCTGATCACAACGTTTGACGAGGTCCCACCATTGTTGGCCGAAGCCAACATGCTGTCTGCGATTCACATCGCTGACAACGATGGTGTAACCTTTGAAACGTGTACCGCCGAAGTCTTTCGTCCGGTCTCAACCCCTTGAAAGCCGAAGCCTTCTTATGATCGAGACCCGCAAGGACTCCGCCGTCCACGTTTCTCTTTCTTCATCTTTACTTGTCAAACAGCCCGAAACCCGAAGGCCTCGCCCGCCCATATCTGAGCGAAAATCTCTGGTGTCTCTAATTAAAGAGAACCCGCACCCTCATCCGACGCCGAATGACAACCGACAACTATCGGCTGTTTGTTCACTCGCCTAGGAGAGGAGCTTAACAGGCGCGGAAGCTTGCCTGGGCTGTGGGCCCCGGCACCGCCGCGCTCAGTGGTCGGGTTATAGGCCCGCCCCTCTCGGCTTGTCAACGGTGTTGTCAAGAAATCGTCGCATCGCACCCAAGAAAATCGAATCGCCGAGAAGTCCTGATTTATCAGGGCTTCGCGCCGTACTTGAGCCACATTCCTGCGACGTTCTGCACATGAAATATGCCACGGCGGAGCGAATACCAGTATAACTTCGCGGCACCGGTTCGAAGATTCGACGATGATCCGGAAGAATATTTGGCTTCAATCGCTCCGCTGGGGGTAGCGGGCCGGACGAATGGCGCACCGCTGTTCGGTAAAGGCCAGAAGACCGGGATGTTTTGGAAGTCCAGCATCGTCTGGACATCTTAGAACGCTCCGGGAAACCAAGAACACTTGAGAAAGCCAAGAGCTCTTGCACGGCCAGGAACACTTGGAACACCGAGAAGACTTTGAAAGTCTGGGAAGACTTGGGGGGACGGCGGTTTGAACCACGGGACGTCACGCGGGGGAAACTACGGGCGTGCCGGGATCATCGATCTCGGTCATGAGCCCCCGCTTTCCGTGGACGGATCGGAAGCTGCGGTCATCGATCGTCGCCGCGTCTCGGTACAGTGGTTCAGCGGAACGATTCTCACAGGTCTGTGCGGCGCGGCCCTGATCGGCGGCGCCGTTTTCGCGTCGCTCGACGGTGAAATGACATTCGCCAAAGTACCCGAGCGGGTCGAAGGCGCACTGCGCGGCGCATTCGGTGCAAACGACAAGGGTGCCGTCGCGCGCAAGAGCGATCGTCTTCCGCCACCCAGCGAGTCGGCCGCCGCACGCCAGGTCATCCGCGTTTCCACAGCCGTGCGCGCCGGCGGCCGCGACGTGATGCGGGTCCGCCCCTTCATCCGCATCGCCGGCAACCTGTCACTGACGACCAGCGATCTTTCCGCCAAGGTCCCCGCCTTCAACGCCCAGCGCATGCTGACAGATGTTGGCTCCCCGACACCGGCCGAGGGCGACGATCCGCAGGCGGGCAACGCCGCCGAGCCGGATGCCGAGGTCTCTTTCGTGACACGCGACCTCGCTTCGGTGCTGCCCCGCGCCAAAATCGCCGCCAACGTCGCGATCGATGAAGTGCTGATGCGGGTGCGCGACGCTTCGAACTGGCGCGGCAACAGCGCGGTGAAATACGCGTCCAGTACGCCGACCGATTTCAAGATGGCCTATGCCGCGGAAGGCACGCCGGATCCCTATGCCGGCTTCGAAACCCGCGTTGTGCCGGAAAACGTCACGCTGCTGCCGAAGACCAAGGATCAGGTCACCGGCGGCAATCCTTCCAGCGAAAAGATTCACATCGTCAAGAAGGGCGACACCGTCCAGACCATCCTGCGCGACCTCGGCGCGACGCCCGGCGAGGCACTCGCCATCGCCAACAATCTCGGCGCGCGCGGCCGCGACGGCGGTCTTAAGGAAGGCCAGAAGCTGCGCATCATGATGGCCGGGACCGGTCCGGGGCAGCTTCGCCAACAGCCGGTCCGCGTCATCGTCGCTAACGACACCACCATCGAAGCCGTCGCCGCATTGTCCGACCTCGGCAAATATGTCGCGGTTGATCCACAAAGCTTCAATACCGTTACGGAAACTGCCAGCAACAGCGACGACGATGACGATGATGACGGCACCGGCGTGCGGCTCTATCAGAGCATCTACGAGACCGCGCTGCGCAACAAGGTTCCGGCCACCGTTATCGAGGACATGATTCGCATCTACTCCTACGATGTCGATTTCCAGCGCAAGGTGCAGGCAGGCGACTCGTTTGAAGTATTCTTCGCCGGCGAGGATGAAACGCCGGTCAACAACGAAAAGACCGAAGTACTGTACGCCGCGCTCACCGTCGGCGGCGAAACCAAGAAATACTACCGCTTCCAGGCTCCGGACGATTCGGTCGTCGACTACTACGACGAGACCGGCAAGAGCGCGAAGAAGTTCCTCGTCCGCAAGCCCGTCAGCAACGCCATCATGCGCTCCGGTTTCGGCGGCCGCCGCCATCCGATCCTCGGCTACACCAAGATGCATACCGGCGTGGACTGGGCCGCGCCCTACGGCACACCGATCTTCGCCTCGGGCAACGGCAGCATCGAGAAGGCCGGATGGGAAGGCGGATACGGCAAATACATCCGCATCAAGCACCCCAACGGGTATGAGACGGCCTACGGCCATATGACAGCCTTCGCCAAGGGCATGGAGCCGGGCAAGCGCGTGCGTCAGGGACAGGTGATCGGCTTTGTCGGTTCGACCGGCCTTTCGACCGGCGCCCACGTCCACTACGAAATTCTGGTCAACGGCCGCTTCGTCGATCCGATGCGCATCAAGCTGCCCCGCGGACGCTCGCTCGACGGCCCGATGCTGGCGAGTTTCGAGACCGAACGCGACCGGCTCGACGGCATGATGAGCAATCGTCCCGGCGGCAATCGTCCGCAGCCTCAGGCCGCCAAGGGCCAGAAGACAGCGCAGGCCGGCGAGCGCTAGGCAGATCAATCGGTGTGAAAGGCATATGGCCGGGCATGCCCGGCCATATTTTTTATGAGAGAGAGCGGCTTAGTTCAGCTTGCTCTTTGGCACCGGCGGCGCCTCGACGTCGATACGGGCAACCTCGCCGTTGAAGGTGAGGCCGGTATCACCCGCGGAGAGCATTACCGTTTCGCCGTCGTGGACGCGCCCGGCGAGGATCATTTCCGCCAGCGGGTCCTGCACCGCGCGCTGGATCGCCCGCTTCAATGGACGCGCGCCGTAAGCCGGATCCCAGCCTTTCGCAGCCAGCCAGTCGCGCGCCTTGTCGTCGAGCGTCAGCGTGATCTTGCGATCCTCCAGCAGCTTCATCAGCCGCTGCATCTGAATGTCGACGATCCGGCCCATCTCGGTCCTCTGCAACCGATGGAACAGAATGATCTCATCAACACGGTTGAGGAATTCCGGACGGAAGCTTGCGCGCACGATGGCCATGACCTGATCGCGCACCGCGCCGGTGTCCTCGCCCTCAGCCTGACCCACGAGATACTCGGAGCCGAGATTGGACGTCATAATGATCAGCGTGTTCCGGAAATCCACCGTGCGGCCCTGACCGTCGGTCAGGCGGCCGTCATCGAGCACCTGCAGCAGCACGTTGAACACATCCGGATGCGCTTTTTCGATCTCGTCGAACAGCACGACCTGATACGGCCGACGACGCACGGCTTCAGTGAGCGCGCCGCCCTCGTCATAGCCGACATAGCCCGGAGGCGCGCCAATCAGCCGGGCGACCGAGTGCTTCTCCATGTACTCCGACATGTCCATGCGGACCATCGCGGTCTCGTCGTCGAACAGATATTCGGCGAGCGCCTTGGTCAGCTCGGTCTTGCCGACGCCGGTGGGGCCGAGGAACATGAACGACCCGATTGGCCGGTTCGGGTCCTGCAATCCGGCGCGCGAACGCCGCACCGCAGTGGACACCGCCGTGACGGCCTCCGCCTGACCGATGACGCGCTTGGCAAGCTGCTGTTCCATCTTGAGCAGCTTATCGCGCTCGCCTTCGAGCATCTTGTCGACCGGAATGCCGGTCCAGCGCGACACCACCTGCGCGACGTGGCTTGCGGTCACCGCTTCCTCAAGCACGACGTTGCCGGCCTTCTCGCTCTCTTCGAGCGTCTTCAGCCGTTTCTCAAGCTCGGGAATGCGGCCATAGGCCAGTTCGCCGGCTTTCTGGTATTCGCCGCGCCGCTGCGCGTCGGCCAGCTCCTGCCGCGCCTGTTCCAGTTCGCTTTTGACTTTCTGGGCATCGGACAGCTTGTCGCGCTCCGACTGCCACTTCGCCGTCAGCGCGTCGCCCTTCTCCTCGAGGTCGGCAAGTTCTTTCTCCAGCCGCTGAAGCCGATCCTTCGATGCCGAGTCGGTTTCCTTCTTCAGCGCTTCCTGTTCGATCTTCAGCCGCACGATCTCGCGATCGATATTGTCGAGTTCTTCCGGCTTGGAGTCGATCTGCATCTTCAGCCGCGCCGCGGCCTCGTCGATCAGGTCGATGGCCTTGTCGGGCAGGAAGCGGTCGGTGATGTAGCGGTTCGACAGCGTCGCCGCAGCCACGATCGCGGAGTCCGTGATGCGGACACCGTGATGCAGCTCGTACTTTTCCTTCAGGCCGCGCAGGATCGACACCGCGTCCTCGACGGTGGGCTCAGAGACGAACACCGGCTGGAAGCGGCGAGCAAGGGCTGCGTCCTTTTCGACATGCTTGCGATACTCATCGAGCGTGGTCGCGCCGATGCAGTGCAGTTCGCCGCGCGCAAGCGCTGGCTTCAGCAGATTCGACGCATCCATCGCGCCGTCAGCCTTGCCGGCCCCCACCAGCGTGTGCATCTCGTCGATGAACAGGATGATCTGACCGTCGGAGCCGGTGACTTCAGTCAATACCGCCTTCAGGCGCTCCTCGAACTCGCCGCGATACTTCGCGCCGGCGATCAGCGCGCCGAGATCGAGCGACAGGACCATCTTGTCCTTGAGGCTCTCGGGCACGTCGCCGTTGACGATGCGCAGCGCGAGGCCCTCGACGATGGCGGTCTTGCCGACGCCGGGTTCGCCGATGAGCACGGGGTTGTTCTTGGTGCGGCGTGACAGCACTTGGATCGTGCGGCGGATTTCCTCGTCGCGGCCGATCACCGGATCGAGCTTGCCATCGCGCGCCGCCTGGGTCAGGTCGCGGGCATATTTCTTCAATGCATCATAAGCATTTTCCGCCGACGCGCTGTCGGCGGTGCGCCCCTTGCGCAGCGCGTTGATCGCTGCGTTGAGATTCTGCGGCGTGACACCGCCCTTGGCAAGCAACTGCCCCGCTTCGCTGTCCTTGTCGAGCGCCAGCGCCAGCAGCAGCCGCTCCACGGTGACGAAACTGTCGCCCGCCTTGTCGGCCGCCTGTTCGGCGGCATCGAAGGCGCGCGCGGTCGCGGGCGCAAGATAGACCTGCCCTGCTCCGCCGCCAGAGACCTTCGGCATCTTGCCCAGCGCATCCTCGGTGGCTTTCAGGATCGCGCGCGAATTGCCGCCGGAACGGTCGATCAGACCGCCCGCCAGACCCTCGCTGTCGTCGAGCAGCACTTTGAGGATATGCAGCGGCGTGAATTGCTGATGGCCTTCACGTACGGCCAGCGTCTGTGCCGACTGGATGAATCCCTTCACGCGGTCGGTGTATTTCTCAATATTCATTCGGTTTCCCTCAGCCTGCCGTTCCGCCCCGAAAGCACGGAAACTGGCATCTTCAATGGGTTTCCGCCGCCGACGTTGACATTCCTCAACCCGGAGCGGTGACCGGCGTTGCACCAGCCTGCGCCTGATGTGGGAACTCCGGAATGCTTACGGAAGAGGCAGCGTTTGAACAATTTAAACGTCTGGTGATCCCACCGCGAGACCCTTACAAAAACCCATGACCATTGCAGCCATCACAGAACTCTACCGCTATCCCATCAAGGGGCTCTCGCCCGAAGTCCTGACCCAGGCAGCCCTCCAGCCCGGCAAGACCGTGTTGGGCGACCGGAGCTACGCCATCGAAAACGGTCCGATCGGGTTCGACCCGGCCGCGCCGAAGTTTTTCCCGAAGATCAATTTTCTGATGCTGATGAAGAACGAGCGGCTCGCCGCGCTCCGCACGCGTTTCGACGACGCGAGCCAGGTTCTCAGCATCGACGACGGCGGCAAGACCGTCGCGGCCGGCAATCTCGCCACCGAGGAAGGCCGCGCGGCTATCGAGGCGTACTTCGCGGAAAATTTCGCGGACGAGTTGCGCGGACCACCAAAAGTCCTGTCATCGCCGGGATACAGCTTTTCCGACCTCGCGGCGCCGGTGATCTCGATCATCAACCTCGCCAGCGTGGCGTCCCTCGAAGGCATCATCGGGCGCCCGGTCAATCCGTTGCGCTTTCGCGGCAACCTGTACGTCACGGGTTGGGAGGCATGGTCCGAGCGCGGATTTCCCGGCAAGGAGCTCAAGATCGGTCACGCACGGCTGAAGGTCGTGGATGAGATCGTGCGGTGCGCGGCGACCAATGTCGATCCAGTCACGGCCGAACGGGACATGGAAATTCCGAGGACGCTGATGCGTCACTTCGGTCACGATTTCTGCGGCGTCTATGCAGAAGTGGTCACCGGAGGCAGCATCGCCCCCGGTGATCGCATCGAGATTATCGGCTAGGCGAGATCAGCTCGCCGGCATGACGTAGGCGTAAATCCGCCCGCGCGAATAGGCCGCCTCGGCAACGCGACGGCCGTGATTACCCGAGATGACGATCGGATTGCCCTTGGCGTCGATGCCGCTGACGATACCGACGTGACCGCCGCGACGGCCGCGTGACATCACCGCAATGGCCCCGACCTGCGGGCCGGAAATACGCTGACCGTAATTCGCGAATGAACGCGCCATGTCCGAGCCGGTGCCTTTGTGGCCCGAGCGTTCGAGAACCATGTTCATGAAACGCGCGCACCACAGGCTGCCGCGGCCGGTCGGATTGCCGCCGATATAACGCCGCGCCTCGGCGACAAGGTTCGATCCGCCGAAACCGCCAAAGCCCTGTGACGTTGATGCTTCAGCCGATGCGGCCGCAGCGAATCGCCCACGCCGCGCGTGGAGGCGATGCCGATGTCCATAGTGCTTGCTGGCGTGATGCTTGGTGTGATGTGCGTGCGCGTGGCGGCTTGCACCGTGATGAGGCCTCGCCGAAGCCGGTGTCGCGACTGCGACAATTGCCAGCGAGCACAATGCAACAGCAGTGAGCCCGACAGGCCGACGAAACGCATTAGTTACAATCATCCATGGTCCTCATTACACCCCCAATTCCCACCGATCCCGAACGGAGCGATATTCATGAGGCGTACAACAAGGCTGGATATGGCGAAAAAACGACCCCGGCCGTCACAACTGCCATGCATCGCATGCGGCAGACATGAACATACGATGGCGAAAATAGTGCAAGAAGCGCCCTATTCTGGCCGCTAATCTTAATCGCGCCGCGTGAGCAGGAAAACCCCCTGCTCGCCGAACATGTTCCAAAACCACCACGGTGCGTTGAGACGCAACGGACGGCCATAAAGATCGAGCGCGACCGCGCGTTCCATCTTGACGTTGATTTCGTCGCAGAGCTGCACGAAATCCTTGATGGTGCAGAAGTGAATGTTCGGGGTGTCGTACCACGTGGCCGGCAAATTGTCGGTGCGCGGCATCTGGCCCTTCACCAGAAGCTGCAACCGCATTTTCCAGTGGCCGAAATTCGGGAACGAGACAATGGCGCGCCGCCCGATCCGCAGCAGATTCTCCAGTACCACGCGCGGCTGGCGCGTCGCCTGCAACGTTTGCGACAGGATCACGTAATCGAATGCATCATCGGGATAGTTGACGAGATCGGTGTCGGCGTCGCCCTGCACCACCGCAAGACCTTTGGCGACGCAGCGGTTGACACCCTCACGCGACAGTTCGATGCCGCGGCCATCGACGCCGCGCGTTTCCAGAAGCTGCAGCAGATCGCCCTCGCCGCAGCCGACATCGAGCACCTTCGAGCCGGGCTCTACCATCTGCGCGACTAGCAGGTGGTCTCCGCGGTAGCCGTTCTCAGTCACGGGAAGAACCGCAGTCGGACGAAACGCCTGATCCTGAATAGCCATTTTAGCGGCTCGCCGAGGTCAGGCCGTGCGCGGACGCGGCCGATTCCAGGAAGGCGCGGGAAATCTCGATGAACTCGGGGACATCGAGCAGAAATGCATCGTGGCCCCTGTCGGTCTCGATCTCCGCGAACGACACGCGTGCGCTGGAGGCATTCAGCGCATGCACAACGGCACGCGACTCCGAGGTCGGGAACAGCCAGTCGCTGGTGAACGACACCACGCAAAAGCGCGTGCGCGTGCCGCGATAGGCTTCCGCCAGCACACCGTTGTGATCGGCGGCGACGTCGAAGTAATCCATCGCACGGGTGAGATAGAGATAGCTGTTGGCGTCGAAGCGTTCCACGAACGACGAACCCTGATGGCGCAGATAGCTTTCCACCTCGAAGTCGGCATCGAACGAGAACGTCGGCAATTCACGATCCTGCAAGCGCCGCCCGAACTTGCGATGGAGCGCGGCGTCGGACAGATAGGTGATATGCGCGGCCATGCGCGCGACACCGAGACCGCGGCGCGGATGCGTGCCTTCCTCGAAGTAGCGCCCGCCGCGCCAATCCGGATCGGCCATCACCGCCTGACGTCCGAGTTCATGGAATGCGATGTTCTGCGCGGAGTGCCGCGTGCTGCATGCCACCGCCAGTGTGGAGAACACGCGCTCGGGATAGGCCGCCGCCCATTGCAGCGCCTGCATGCCCCCCATCGACCCGCCGACAACGGCGAACAGTTTCTCGATGCCGAGATGATCGATCAGCATCGCCTGCGCGCGCACCATGTCCGGAATCGTGATGACGGGGAAATCCAGCCCCCACAGTTTTCCGGTCGCAGGATTTGTCGAGGCCGGACCGGTGCTGCCCATGCAGCCGCCGATCACATTCGCGCAGATAACGAAATACCGGTCGGTATCGATCGGCTTGCCGGGGCCGACCAGCGTTTCCCACCATCCACGCTTGCCGGTGACCGGATGCACGTTTGCGACATGCTGATCCCCGGTCAGCGCATGGCAGATCAGGATGGCGTTGGAGCGATCATCGTTGAGCTGACCGTAGGCCTGATAGGCGATCTGGAATGGCGCAAGATCGACGCCGCAATCCAGCCGCAGCGGCTTGTCGGCGCCGAACGGCGCCACCAGCGAGGACGGGTGGTCGGCCTCATGCGCGCGCTCGCCACCGGATACTGCGCCACTCTTCAACGGTTTGACGTTAACCATCGTGTTACTGGCCTCCTCAGAAGGTCTCCCGGACCAACATCGGAAATCAGGCCACAAAAAACCCGGCCTGAAACGAGGTTCGGCCGGGATCACTTATGTCCCCGGCCTGTTTAGCGAGTTGTTTAACGTGGCTGCAAGCCGGCCGGCTCAAATGACCACGGAATGACTTAAGCTATTAATCCCAGAGGGCCTTTTCGTCAAGACGCATCCCGGACCGCGCGCCGTCCCGGCTGTCGCCCCGAGCCCAACCCCTCAATGTTTTCTTTGCTTTCAGCCACCGTGTTACCTAATCAAGCCCTGCCAGCCGGGCAGCATCCACCATTCCTGCGCGGCGTGGCGGGATCCGCCGAGCTGTCCGCCCTGAAGGTTTTTAGAGATGACCAAGTCGCCACCATCGTTGCAGGATCTTCGCCGCGAAATCGATTCCATCGATGAGCAGGTGCATGGCCTGTTGATGCAGCGCGGCGATATTATCGACCGCCTGATCTCGGTGAAGAAGACGCAGGAAGTCGGCTCCGCATTCCGGCCCGCGCGCGAGGCCGACATGATGCGCCGGCTGGTGCAGCGCCATCGCGGCATTCTGCCGCTCGATACGGTCGAGAGCATCTGGCGCGTCATCATCGCGACGTTCACCTATGTCCAGGCGCCGTTCTCGGTCCACGCCGATCTGTCGTCCGGCGAATCCGCGATGCGGGATTCCGCGCGGTTTCATTTCGGCTTCACCGTTCCGTTCATCGCGCATTTCAATGCCGAGGCTGCTGTCGAAGCGGTGGCAAAATCCAAGGGCGACCTCGCACTGATAGCCGCAGCCGGCAGCCGCTCGCCGTGGTGGCTCGCGCTGGAGTCGGCCAATGCGCCGAAGATCATCGCGCGGCTGCCGTTCGTCGAGCGCGCCGATCATCCGGCGGCGCTGCCGGTGTTCGTCGTGTCCCGGGTGGCAGAAGACGCCATGGTCACCGAAGTCGAGATGTGGAGTATCCGCGTCTCCGGCTGGAACGCTGGCGTCGCGCGTGCATTGTCGCCGTTCTCGGAAATCATCGCCGTGCCCGACACGACCTCGGACGGCGCGGCGCTGCTGATCTCGGTTCCCGGATCGGAAGGACGCGACAAAATCACCGCCTCGCTGGTCGCGGCGGGGGCTTCCGTGCGCTCATCGGCTCTCGTCGGGAGCCATGCAACGCGTTATACGGTGCCGCAATCCAAGGCTTGAGCCTTTTTCTTTCTGGAGTTCAGTCGATGTCACGTCCCGTGCCGAAGCCAGGCATTCTCGATATTGCGCCCTATACGCCGGGCAAGAGCGGCGCGGGATTGAGCGGACGCGTGTTCAAGCTCTCGGCGAACGAGACCCCGCTCGGACCGTCGCCGAAGGCCATCGAAGCCTACAAGGCCGCCGCCGGTCATCTGGAGGATTATCCAGAAGGCACCTCGCGCGCGCTGCGCGAAACCATCGGGCGCACCTTCGGGCTCGATCCCGACCGCATCATCTGCGGCGCGGGCTCGGACGAACTGCTGAACTACCTTGCAAACACCTATCTAGGTCCCGGCGACGAGGCGATCCACACCACGCACGGTTTTCTCGTTTATCCGATCGCGACCCTGTCGAACGGCGCCACCAATGTGATCGCGCCGGAGAAAAACTATACCGCCGACGTGGACGCGATCCTCGGTGCAGTGACGCCGCGCACCAAGATGGTGTGGCTCGCGAATCCGAACAATCCGACCGGCACCTATGTGCCGTTCGACGAGGTCAAGCGGCTGCGCGCCGGCCTGCCGCCGCACGTGCTGCTGGTGATCGACGCAGCCTATTCGGAATACGTTACGCGCAACGACTACGAAGCCGGTTTCGAGATGGTCGCCACCACCGACAACACGGTGATGACGCGCACATTCTCAAAGATCCACGGGCTCGCGTCGCTACGCGTCGGCTGGATGTACGGTCCGGAGAACATCATCGATGCCGTCAACCGCATTCGCGGGCCGTTCAACGTGTCGACGCCGGCGTCGGACGCGGCCATCGCGTCTCTGGAAGACAGCACGCATCAGGACAAGTCCCGCGCCCATAATGAGACGTGGCGCACATGGCTCACCGAGGAAGTCGGCAAGCTCGGCCTTGAGGTGACGCCGAGTGCGGCGAACTTTATCCTGATCCATTTCCCGCTGGAAAGGGGCAAGACCGCGGATGAGGCCGATGCGTTCCTCACCAAGCGCGGCCTGATCCTGCGCGCGCTGAAAAACTACAAACTGCCCCATGCATTGCGCATGACCGTCGGCACCGAGGAGGCCAATCGCCTGGTAGTCGCCGCGCTCGCCGACTTCATGGGGCGGAAGTGAGTACCGAAGCGCTGTTCAAGCGGCTTGCTCTGATCGGCTTCGGTCTGATCGGCGGCTCGATTGCGCGTGCGGCACGAGCGCAGGGGCTTGCGGGCGAGATCGTAGCCACCGCGCGCTCGCCGGCGACCCGCGCACGTGTACAGGAACTCGGGATCGTCGATCGCGTGGTGGACACAAACATCGAGGCAGTGAAAGACGCCGACCTCGTTATCTTGTGCATCCCGGTCGGCGCCTGCGGGCCGGTCGCGGAGGAAATTGCGCCGCATCTCAAGCCGGGCGCGATTGTTTCCGATGTCGGCTCGGTCAAGGGCCTGGTGCTGCGCGAGATGGCGCAGTATTTGCCGAAGACCGTCCATTTCATTCCGGCACATCCGGTTGCGGGCACCGAACATTCCGGTCCCGATTCAGGCTTCGCCGAACTGTTCATCAACCGCTGGTGCATTCTCACGCCGCCGCCAGAGGCAGACCCCGCCGCCGTCGAAAAACTCGCGACATTCTGGCGAGCACTCGGCGCCAATGTGGAAACCATGGGCGCGGATCATCATGATCTGGTTCTCGCGGTGACGAGCCACCTGCCGCATCTGATCGCCTACACCATCGTCGGCACCGCCGACGAGCTGGAAGACGTGACACAAGCGGAAGTGCTGAAGTTCTCGGCCGGCGGCTTCCGTGATTTCACCCGTATCGCAGCCTCCGATCCCACCATGTGGCGCGACGTATTTCTCGCCAACAAAGACGCGGTGCTAGAGATGCTCGGCGCGTTTCAGGAAGACCTGTCGAAGCTCACCCGCGCGATCCGGCGCGGCGACGGCGAGGCACTGTTCGACCACTTCACGCGTACCCGCGCGATCCGGCGGGGCATCGTCAATCTCGGTCAGGAAACCGCCGATCCCGACTTCGGCCGCAAGCACGCGAACCTGCCGAAGCCTGACGGGAAGTCATAGCAGGCTAGAAACTCAGAATGTCATGCGCGGGCTTGAGCCGCGTATCAAAAAACTTTCTTGAAAAGACGGATTGCCGGGTCGAGCCCGGCAATGACGATCAAAAAATCTGGCACTCGACTCAAAACAGCGGCGGCGTCTGCGCGAACCTGAGCGGGCCGATAGAGACCACGCCCTCGGTAAACTTCAGGGGAAACGCACGCGCCGGCTTGCCTTCGAGCGTGGAGGCCTGACCGAGCAGATTGATGCCTGCGACCACGCCGGCATTGGCATTCTTGCGCGCGACATTGCCGAGACCCGGAATCATGCGGTCGAGTGCGCCGATCACCTTGTTGACGTCCTGTGCGCTGACGCCCGGTGCGATGCGATCGACCGTCGACTGCGGCACGCCATCCATCAGCAGCTTGTCGATGCCAAGCTGCGACACAATTCGCTCAAGCCCCGCGACCGTCATCGTCAGTTCGCCGTCGAGATAACCGCCCGGCGTGAGACCGAGCGAACCCGCCGCGACCGCGATGGTGTCGCCCTGCTGAACGCGGGATTGCGTGAAGTCGAGGCGCCCGCCCGCTGCCTGGATTTCGCGGAAGCGTTCCGGCCAGGGTTTCGGGGCGAAATCCTTCAGCCCGCGCAACAGCGCGCGGATGTCGGCATCGAACGGCTCGACCAGAACAGGGTGCAGCCCTTGCAGGCTTCCGGTGCTGATCTGCAATGCCGTCTCCACCACGGGATTGTTCGACAGCGAGCCTTCTAGCAACCGCGTATGCAGTTCAAGATGCTTTGCGCGCAACAGCGGCGTCTGTACCGCACCGCTGATGCGATCCAGCGCCGGATCATCAAACACCACCGAGACGCGCTGCGGTGTCGGCAGGCCGGAGGCGCTGGCGCGGGACGTGGTCCAATTGGCGACGAAAGACGGGGTTTCGCCGCGGCTCGCAACCGTCGCAGGGCCAGTGAATTCGGCGATGATCTTCGTCGGATCGTAAACCTGGGCGACCACCAGAATATCCTTGAGCCGCGCGGTGAGCTGCACCTGCTCGGCGGTTTGCGAGGTCAGCGTCACCACCGGATTCTGGCAGTTCACCTCCATGCGGAACGGAAAGCCCGCGACGGAACGGCTGGTACACTCATAGGCGCGGCCTGATTTCGCTTCACGGGTGCGCCACTCGTCGAATTTTTCATCCACATGGGACGCGGCGTAGAACCAGAATCCGCTCCACGCCGCGGCAGCGACAAGGACGAGCCCGGGCATCACGAAAACCGGCCAGAGGCGGCGGCGGGGAACGATGGAAGATGTCTGCATGGCGGGAGCTAGATCACCTGAATCGGGCAATTGAAAGATGCCATGTTGGTGCAAATCGCGTTGATGTCCATAAGGTTGCACACGCGATAACAGGCTGGTAGGCGTGGTCTCCCGCACAGGCGCACATCATGGCCGCGAAAATCCTTGCCGAATCGGACTTCCCCGAAGGCGATCTATGGGTCTTCGGTTACGGATCGCTGATCTGGAAACCGGGTTTCACCTTTATCGAGCAGAAGCCTGCGCGGCTGATCGGCGAACATCGTTCGCTCTGCATCTACTCGATGGTTCATCGCGGCACATATGAAAAGCCGGGACTGGTGCTGGGGCTGGATCGCGGCGGCGCCTGTCAGGGCGTCGCGTTCCGGGTGGCGGCCGTCCGGCGGCAGGAAACGGTGGCCTACCTGCGCGAGCGCGAACAGGTCACCGGCGTTTATCGCGAGGTGATGCGTTCGGTCTGGCTGAAGGGCGATGCGCGGGTCAGCGCGCTGGCCTATGTCGCCGACCGCAGCCACGACCAGTATGCTGGTCGCCTGACGATCGAGGAACAGTTGCGGCTCGTGCGTCAGGGCCACGGCGCTTACGGGCCGAATGATGAATATGTCATCGCCACGGTGACCGCGCTGGAAGCCCAGGGCATTCGCGATGCCCCCCTGCACCGGCTCGCGGCACTGTTACACGGCGAAGCCGCATTGCATCGGCACGCCGATCCAGACACCGAAAGTCAGGCTTGAGCGACGACCGGCGCGGAAAATCCGATCAGCCTCACCTGCTCCTCGCGTCCGGCTTTCACCAGACGATTGGTCGCATCCTCGATGGCCGTCTGCATGCGCGTGTTGAACTCGTGACGCTTGAGACCCGGCGGGATCGGATCGAGAAATTCGATCACCAGCGTGCCGGGGTAACGAAGGAAGGTCCGACGCGGCCAGAACAATCCGGAATTGAGCGCGACGGGAATGCACGGCACACCGGCTTCGCCATAGATCAG
Organism: Bradyrhizobium sp. G127; assembly: GCF_021502575.1. Lineage (NCBI taxonomy): Bacteria > Pseudomonadati > Pseudomonadota > Alphaproteobacteria > Hyphomicrobiales > Nitrobacteraceae > Bradyrhizobium > Bradyrhizobium sp. G127. The sequence goes on along the minus strand of NZ_JAKFGN010000003.1, from coordinate 411,277 downwards.
GCTGACACCGCTCTTGTAGTCGGGCGGCGCGCCGACCGCCCTGCGCGTGCCTTCCGGGAAAATCAGCAGCTGGCGGCCGCGTTTGATCTCCGCGCTCGCACGTTTGGTGAGATTGATCAGTGATCTGCCGCCGGCCTTGCGATCAACGCCGATCATGCCCGCCTTCAGCAGATACCAGCCGAAGAAAGGAAGCCAGGTCAGTTCGCGCTTGAGGATGTAAAGCGGCTCGTCAAAGAACTGCAGCAACGCGAAGGTTTCCCACGCGGACTGATGCTTCGAGGCGGCGATCAGTGGCCCCTTCGGAATTTTTTCCAGCCCACGATATTCGACCCGGGTGTTGCAGATAATCCGCATCCACCAGATGCTGGTCTTGCCCCAGTTCGTCGCGATCCACACGATGCCCCAGCGCGGCATAACATAGGTCGGAAGTCCGAGCAGCACCCAGAACACGAGGTTCAGATAGAAAACGATATTGTAGAGCAGCGAACGCAGAAATACCGAAACCATCGATCGACCCGCCAGTGTCCCGAATCCAACGTTCGCCTCATTTTGCAGCCCCTCCAAAGCGAACGTCGGATTCGAAAGGACATTAGCCAATTATAGCTGTTGGTGGCTCTTTGATTCTGACATTCACAAAGAGCGCCGCTGATGTGGGATGCGAATGTCAAAATCGGACCACTAGTTATTAGTTGACGGATGCGGTCGCCGGCTTTGAAGGCGGTGGCGGCGGCAAACCGGTTTCCGATAGACCGCCCTGCCCCACGCCGCCGAAAGCGACCCGCGTCTGCGCAAAAAGATACTTGGCGTATTCCGATAACAGGAGCCGAAGCGCCGCGCCACTCGTCCACCATGGCTCCTCGCGCCATTTGTCCCCCACCACGGCGAACGGAACCAGTTCGATCTCCGGCATCGCATGGGATAATTCAACAATCGCGCGCGGCATATGATAGTTTGACGTCACCACGATCAGGGAGCGAAAACCGCGCTCGACGACCCAGCGGCGTGTTTCGGTGGCGTTGCTGCGGGTGTTGACGGCGGAGCGGTCCAGATCGACGCAGCAGGCGAGCAGCCTCTGACTGTCCGGCAGCGAGCGCTGGATGTCGGTGTAGCCGTTGGTGGGATGCACGCCGGAAATCAGCAGCCGGTGGCCATAGCCCGCCGAGAGCAGGTCCAGCGCATCCGAGACCCGCGAGGATCCGCCGGTCAGAACCACGATGCCGTCGGCATTGCGCGCCGGCTTGGCTTCGGTCGGCGGCACTTTCGAGAGAAAATCGACGAAGCCCAGGCCGGCAAAGAGAACGATGGCAAAACCCACAAGCATGGCGATGCGCCGGCGCAGGCGCCAATGCGTCGGTGGTCCATCGCGATGTCGTAATGTCTCGGGCAATCTCAACTCGCTTAGGCGCGACCTACAAGTCTCGCGGCTCTGTTCACTCTATCTCAAAATCCGGCACGGCTATGGCCTCAAAACTCCGTCAACACCATGTTCTGACACGTTTTCTTCACGAGACCAGGTCGCCACAGGCGCTTTAATCGATCTCTTCAAGGGTCGCAAACAACGTCCGCCGCGAGGCCCATGCCGTCACGGCAGCAATCATGAGAGTCTGCGCTCCCAAGACAAGATAGCCGGACGCAGGCAACGCGAATGTTCCCAGCAAGGCGGCGAACTGATCGCCCACCGGCGTGCCTGAGAACCAGCTTGCGATGGATTCGGAAAAGCCAAATGTCAGCATCGCGGCCAGCCCGCCGATCAGTCCGCCTTCGAGGCCGAGCCGCAGAAAATGGCGGAGAAAGCGGTTGGCAATATAGCGATCCTGCGCGCCGACGAAATGCAACACCTCGACGATCGGCCGGTTGGCCGCCATCGCGCCTCGCGTGGCAAAGGACACCGAAATGATGGTCGCCGCGATCACGAGAATAAGAATGCCGGTACCGGCGAGCACGATCGCCCCCGTCATCGACCGCATGCGCTCGATCCAGGCACGATGATCGTCGATGGTGGCCGCAGGCGCGGCCTGGGTCACGGCGCGGCGCAGCGCCACCAGATCGGGCAAAGAACCCGGCGCGACACGCACCACGACGACGCGCGGCACCGGCAGATCGTTCAGCGACAGGCCGGTGCCGAGCCAGGGCTCCAGCAACTTGGCCGACTCGTCCTTGGTGAAGGGCCGCACCTCCAGAATGCCCGGCTGCGCCCGCACGGTATCTACCACGGCGCGCACGTCGCGCTCGATGTCGCGCCCCGGCGAGGGCCGCAACTGGATGGTCAGTTCGCTGGAAACATCGGATTGCCATTCAACCGCGGACGAACGCACCAGCAGCACCGCGCCCGTCGTCATCGACGCCAGAAACGTCATGATGGCCACGACCGCGATCAGCGCGCGGCCTGCAATCGATCCGCGCGGAACGATCGGCGACAGGTTGCGCGCGTTCGCCGCGACTTCCGACGTGCTGTCGCCGAGATCCATCATGAGTTTGCGGTCTTCAATCATAGATATGCAGCCGCGATTCATGCAGCACCATGCGCCGCGCTTCGTACTGGTCCATCAGCGCGATATCGTGGGTTGCTATAATCACTGCGGTACCGGACTTGTTCAATTGAATGAAAAGGCTGAGCAGCCGCCGAGCCAGCGACGGATCGACGTTGCCGGTCGGCTCGTCGGCCAGCAGCAGTTGCGGCCGCGCGATGACCGCGCGCGCAATCGCGGCGCGCTGCTTTTCACCACCCGACAGGATCGGCGGCAACGCGTCCATCCGCTTGCCCAGACCGACCCAGTTGAGAAGATCGATGACCTCCTTGCGATAGCTGGATTCGCTTCGGCCCATGACGCGGAACGGCAGCGCGACATTTTCATACGTCGTCATGTGATCGAGCAGCCGGAAGTCCTGCAGCACGATGCCGATCCGCGAGCGAAGATCGGCGCGCGCGTCCTTGTCGAGCAGCGAAACGTCCTGCCCGAACAGATTGACCAGTCCCCGCGTCGGGCGCAGCGACAGGAACAGCATCCTCAGAAGTGAGGTCTTGCCGGCGCCGGACGGCCCGGTGAGAAACTGGAACGAACGGGCGGGAATCTGGAAGGTCAGGTCGCGCAAAATTTCCGGGCCGAGCCCGTACCGCAAACCGACATTTTCGAACCGGACCAAGCTCAGCTCCGTTCGACAGGACCGATGAAGACGCCGCCCCGAATACCGCGGCCGGCGGACAACATTTGGAAAGATAGCCGCAAAACGCTTGTGCGGCCGTTATGGTTTCCGATTCGTTAACGGACGCCGGATAGCTTCCAGACGCGTTCACCCTGGCGATTCGTCCATGCACATTGTCTGCCCTCATTGTACGACATCCTATGCAGTTGATCGGACCAATTTTCCCGAGACCGGACGCCGGGTCCGTTGCGCCCGATGTCAGGAAGTCTGGCTGGCGATGCCGGAGGAACTGGTGTCGGCAGCTGCCTCCCGGCAGGAAATGGAACAATCCGGTCAGGACAATGGCTTCGGACGCACAAGCGAGCCGACGAGCGATTGGCAGGATGATCTTGCCCCGCACGTGGAAAGCCCGTCCATTTCCGCCGACTGGCCGGAATCCGAGATTTCCCAGCCCGTGGCCCAGGCCGATCCATACTGGTCTTCACTGGCTCGGCAGGATGGCGCGGAAGAAAGCCCTCCCGCCAAGGCGTCCCGGCTGAAAGGCCTGAACCAGTCCCTTGGCAAATATCTCCCCGGGTTTCCCCGCAAGTCCTTTGGCAGATCCGCAACTCCTTTGCTGAAGCCCGCCAACTGGGCCAGGGCCCTTCCCGGCGCGTTGACGCTGCCTACAGCCTGCGTCGCGCTCGGCGCCATCGTCTTCGCCCTGATCGCCTGGCGCGCGGATGTCGTGCGCGCCATGCCGCAGACCGCCGATTTCTTCAAAATGGCTGGTATGGGCGTGAACCTGCGCGGCCTCGTCTTCGAGGATCTCAGGATCAGCACGGAAACCGTGAACAACAAGCCGGTGCTGCTGATCGAAGGCGCGCTCGTCGACGTTGCGCGCAAGGCGGTGGAGATACCCCGGCTGCGATTCATCGTGCGCGACGCCAAGGGCAAGGACATCTACGCCTGGAATGCCGTGCTGGAGCAGCCGGTGCTCAATCCCGGCGAAAAAGCCTGGTTCAAGACGCGGCTCGCCTCGCCGCCGCCGGAAGGCCGCGAAATTGCCGTCAGATTCTTCCACAAACTGGACCTTTCGTCCGGAGGAACCTGAATGCCGCGCGTTTTGATCGCAGACGACGAAGAGTCGATGCGCCTCCTGGTGGCGCGCGCCATCGCTATGGACGGTCACGACATCGTCACCGCAGAAGACGGCGCAGAGGCGCTGGAGATTCTGACGCGGGAGGAAGGTGCGTTTGATCTTCTTCTTACCGATATCAAAATGCCGGTGATGGACGGTATCGCGCTGGCGCTGGCGGTGGCCCGCGACTTCCCGCGGCTGACGGTTCTCATGATGACCGGCTTTGCCGATCAGCGCGAGCGGGCGTCGGGATTGGACGCAATCGTCTACGATGTCGTCACCAAGCCGTTTGCCGTGGCAGACATCCGCACTGCGGTTGCCGATGCGCTGGCGTCGCGAAAGATGGATTGAGAATTACTCCGCGAATTGTGTCATTGGCTTGCGCGACCCGAGCGTCAGCCGCGTCAGGATGAAAGCCGCGACCGCGCAGGCGGCAATGGTCGCCACCATCGGCAGCGACGTGCCGTTGAAGAACGAACTGGCGACCGCGATCATCACTGCTCCTGTCACCATTTGCAGCGTTCCGCCCAGCGCCGACGCCATGCCGGCGATGGGACCATGGTCTTCCAGCGAGAGCACCATGGTCGACGGAATGACGAGACCGAGCCATGCAAAGGCGACGAACAGCATCACAATCAGCACCGCGAGGTTGTCGACCCCCGCGGCCACGACGGCGAACAGCGCCACCGAAAGGACCGCGTAACAGGTCACCGCCACCGAGACAACCCGCGCGATTCCGAAACGCGCAGCGAGAAAACCGCTGAACTGCGAGGCGCCGATAAAGCCCACGGCATTGACGGAGAACGCCAGGCTGTACTGCGTCGGCGTCAGACCGAAATGCTCGATATAGACGAACGACGAACTGGCAAGGAATGCAAAGAAGCTCGCCATGCCGAAGCCCCCGATGAACGTCAAGCCCAGAAAACGCCAGTCGCGAAAAAGTTCGCCGAAGCCGTCGAGCACGCTGCGGACGCTGACTTCGACACGTTCTTCTGGTGGCCGCGTTTCCGGCAGCATAAACGCAACCAGCAGCAGCGAGACGACCGAGGCAAGGGTGACCGCTACGAACACGGCGCGCCAGCCGAACGGCACGATCAATGCGCTGCCCGTCAGCGGGGCAAGAATCGGCGAGACGCTGAACACCAGCATCACCAGCGCCATCAGCCGCGTCGCATCGACGCCGGTGTGCAGATCGCGGATCACGGCGCGCGGAATCACCGCCACGGCGGCAGCGCCCAGACCCTGCACGAAGCGGAAAAAGATCAGCCACGCGATGCTCGGCGCCAGCCCACAGCCGATGCTTCCGAGCGCAAAGATCACGATCCCGAAGTAAAGCGGCGGCTTGCGGCCGACCATGTCCGACACCGGTCCGTAAGCGATCTGGCAGACGCCGAAAGCCACGAAGAACACCATCAATGTCATCTGCGTCGCGGCGGTAGACGCATGAAGATCCGCCGCGATTGTCGGCAGCGCGGGCAGATACATATCGATGGCGAAAGGACCGATCGCGGAGAGAAGGCCCAGCACGATCGCGTTCTTGGCAAAGCTTGATGACATGGCGAAACGTATCCTGAACATTCTTGGCGATTGTGTGGGGCCCGGCAATCAGCCTGCACGGGCGGCATAAGTGACTGTTGTGACAGCGAGCGAAAAATGGTCAATGCCATATCGGATGCATTCAGGTCCAATCAAGAAACGGTACGAGACATGACCATGGAACAGCAGAAAGTCGCACTGGTCACGGGCGCGGCGCGGGGCATCGGGCTGGCGGCGGCGAAACGATTTCTGGCCGACGGCTGGCGTGTCGTGCTGCTCGACATCGAGAACGAGCTTCTTGCGCAGACGTACAAGACCCTGGCCGCGCCGGAAACCACGCTGGCGATCCAATGCGACGTGTCGGATGCCGATGTGGTCAATGCTGCGTTCAAGCAGGCTGTCCAGCACTTCGGGCGCCTTGATGCGCTGGTCAACAACGCCGGCATCGCGATCTTCAAACCGCTGCTGGAAACAACACAGGCCGACTGGGACCGCGTGCTCGCCGTGAATCTGACCGGGCCGTTTCTGTGCACGCAGGCCGCCGCGCCGCTGATGCGCGAGACCGGTGGCGGCGCGATTGTCAACATCACGTCTATTTCCGCGCTTCGCGCCTCGACGCTGCGCACCGCCTACGGCACCAGCAAGGCCGGGCTCGCCCATCTCAGCAAACAGTTTGCGGTCGAACTCGCAACTCTCGGCATTCGCGTCAACGCGGTGGCTCCCGGTCCAGTGGACACCGCGATGGCGAAAGCGGTCCACACGCCGGCGATCCGCGCTGATTATCACGATACCATCCCACTCAACCGCTACGGTCTGGAGGAAGAACTCGCCGAAGCGATCTTCTTCCTGTGCAGCGACCGCGCCAGCTACATCACCGGACAGATGCTGTGCGTCGACGGCGGCTTCGAGGCCACCGGCATCGGCCTGCCGACGCTGCGCGGAGAAGGCCGCAACGGATAACATCGCGCTCACCTGCTTTCCGCAACGGCTTTCATGCTGGTCAGTCCCTGCTGAAATTGGCCGCCGACCATACGGTCCATGTTGATGAACGTGTGAATAATCTTCGCCATGAAAGGCGCAGGACCATGCATCGCCCAGGTGACGCTGGTCGCGCCGCCCTGCGGCCGCATGGTGAACTCGGCGATATTGTGGGCCTCGAACGGACTGAAGAAATCCAGCTTGATCACGATCTTCGATGGCTGGACCGCCTCAACGATCTCCATACGTCCATGGCCGATGTTCTTGTTGCCTGTCCACTCATAGACCGATCCCTTCCCGCTCGGCGCGCCGCTGAAGGTCCGGTGCATCGCCGGGTCCACCTTCTCGTAGGGCGACCAGGCTCCCCAGTTCTTGTAATCGTTGATCAGCGGGAAGATCTTCTCCGCAGGCGCATCGATGTCGATCGACCGCTCGACACGAAACGAGTCCGGCCGCATCGCCGCGACCGTAAGAAGAATCGCGATCAGCACCGCGAGACCGGCGGCGACATAAATTAGCGTGGTCATGTTCATTCTCTGTCGAGAACCGGACTAAAACGTCGGCTGTCATCGGGACCGTTACCCGGCCTTCGGCGGCTGCGGATGCGCAACGCTCCAGCCGTGACCGAACGGATCTCGCACCTGCGCATAACGCGCGCCCCAGAATGCATCCCACGGCGCAAGAATGGATGTCGCACCGGCGTCGATCGCGCGCTTGTAGGCTTCGTCGCAATTCGGTACTTCAAGATGGATCAGGAATGTGGAAGCACCGATTTCGCTCGGCGGCTTGGTCTTGCCGTCGCCATGCTCGCAGTATTCGGGGAAGAAATCGGCCACGAACACATCCGCACCGTTGATACGGACATGGCCATGCATCAGCCGCTTGCCGTCTTCCGCCGGCATCCGCATCATTTCGGTTGCACCAAAAGCCTTCTTGTAGAACTCGATGGCATCCGCGGCCCCCTTGATGGAGAGGTGTGGAATGAGCGGGGCTAGCTTGGGATATTCGTCGGCCATGATGAACTCCTTACTCTTGGTTGATGGTTTGATCGGACTTCAAATGTCTTGCAGAAGACGCGCTATTTTTTTGAAGGCATGTGCGGTTGAGACGACGCTCTCCGCCGCGCGGGCTTCCGCTCCGACGCCTTGCGTGCCCGAGATGAAGATTCCTGCTTCTCGCTGGCCTGCAATTCCCCGAGGTAGGTCTCGAGACGATCAAGACTCGCCTCCCAGAAGCGGCGATAATTCTCAAGCCACTCGTCAACTTCCCGGAGCGCCGCCGGTTCGATTTTGCACGGCCGCCACTGCGCGGCGCGGCCACGGGTCACGAGGCCGGCATGCTCCAGCACTTTCAAATGCTTCGAGATCGCGGGCATGCTCATGGCGAACGGCTCGGCCAGTTCCGTGACCGACGTCTCGCCCAGCACCAGACGCGCGAGAATCGCACGCCGGGTTGGGTCGGCAAGCGCGGCGAACTTGGTGCTGAGCGGGTCCATCGGCGCCTTCATGTAACCATTCGGTTAAATAACCTATTGGTTAAATACAGCCGCTGCGTGAATTCGTCAAGCGAGTTCGATGCTGAAATCACGCGGGCTGCGATAGTGCCTGAGCTGAGACTCAGTAGTCCTTGAGCAAACGCTCGATGTAATCGAGTTCGATCTGCGGCCGGTTCGGATCGGCCAGGCGGCGGCGAAGCTCTTCCAGAATGCGGCGCACACGCTGCACATCGATCTCGCCCGGAATCTTCACGGTGAGATCGTCGCTCCATTCGCGGCCGTTGAGTGGCCGGCCCAGCGGATCGGTGGTGTTGCCGCTATTCTGCTGACGGCCCATGCGATTACCCGGACCGTTGTCCTGTCCCTCGCCCGGCTGCATCGACTGCGCGAGATTCTGCGCGCCCTTGCGCAGAGCATCGAGGGCACGCCCCTGCGAATCCACCGCGCCGTCAGCGTTGCCCTGCCCGAGCTGACCGCCGGCATCCCCCATTGCTGAGTCGGCATCGGCGAGCGAATCGCCGCCGTCCTGTTGACCGTCCTGTCCCTGACCTTGCTGGCCCTGGCCCGGCTGGCCCTTCTCACCGCGCTGGCCCGGCATCATGCCATTCTTCTTCATGTCGTCGAGCAGCTTGCTCAAACGCTCCCGCAGCGCTTGCTGATCCTGACGCAGGCCGTCCATCGCGTTCTGGTCGCCCTGTTCGCCGCGGCTGCGGTCGCGCCGGGAATCCTGTCCCTGCTTGAATGTCTTGTCGCGCAACTGTTGCTGCTTGCGGATCATGTCGCCGAGTTCGTTCAGCGCCTGCTCCATATCGCCATCGCCCTGCTGGCCGGGCTGTGCCATTTGCAGATTTTCCAGCATCTGCTGCATCTGGTCGAGGAGCGCCCGCGCCGCGTCCTTGTCGCCGGAACGCGACAGCCGCTCCATCCGGTCGATCATGTTCTTGAGATCCTGCTGACTCAACACCTTGGCGTTGGGGTCAAGCGGCCGCGCGAGCTGCTGCGGATTGTTGCGCTGCTGCTCCGCGAGTTGCCGGATAAATTTATCCAAAGCCGCGCGCAGATTTTCCGTCAGCTTCTTGATCTCTTCGTCGCTGGCGCCGCGCTCCAGCGCCTCCTTCAGCGCATCCTGCGCGGCCCGCAGCGCCTTCTCGACATCGGAGATGTTGCCGTCTTCGATCGCGACCGCGAGCGCCCACATGCTATCGACGGTTTCGCGCATCGCTTCGCGTGAATTGGCGCGGCCGAGTTGGGTTGCGACGCTGCGCATGCCGAGATAGTGTCCAAGCTCCGGCGTGAACGCCTCTGGCGCGATCATCAGCGCTTCCAGCGCGATCAGCACCAGCGGCTTCTGGTTCGCGTCGAGCGCGAGGTTGCGGCGCTGTTCGATCAGCGCGCGTGCCAGCGGCTTGACAAACAGCCGTTCCGGCAGCCGCATGTCGAACGGCTCGCTGCGGCCTTCATTGCCGGCCTCATCCTTCGCTGTCAGCGTCAGGGTGACATCGGCTCCTGCATAGGGATTCTCGCTCAAATCCTTCACGGTCTGGCCGACGCCGTTGCGGGTCCGTGCATTGGGCAATCCCAATGCGATCGACGGCGGGTCGTACAGCGGCTGCGCAACTGCGGCATCCGGCTGAGCGTTCTCGCGCGGCGCGAACTGCGCATGCGCTTCGGTGACGCCGTAGTCGTCCTCGATCTTGTAAGCCAGCAGCAGTGCGCCCTTCGCTTGCCGCTCCGGATCCTTGGCGAGCGAAATGCTCGGCGCGCGATCGGGCATGGCCTTGAAGGTCCATTGCGGTTGGCCTGACGGCGCGCGCACATGTGCGGTGCCGTCGCCTGCGATCGTGAAGCGGCGTTCGCTGGTGCCCTGCGGCGCATTCTCGGTAACGGGAATTTCAGTCACCGCGCCGCCGGAGGCGACGTCGAGCCTGCCGCCGCTCGAGCGGACGATCAGGGTGCTGCCCGCAGGCACAGACACAGGACCGGCGTCGGACGGCGGCGGCGCGTCCTTGCTGGTGGAGGCGGACAGAATCACCGGCGGGCGACTGGTGTAGGGCGGCGGCGTCACCCAGGCATCGACACGGACATTCGCTGCGGAAAACGCGCCATCCCAATCGAACGCCGCGACGACGCGCGGGAGGCGATCATTACCGGCCGCGACAAAGGTCGCGACCATCAGCACTACCACAAGCGCCCGCAGCGCCCACGGATCGTGAAGCGCCAGACGCGGTGACGGCAGACCGGCGCGGATGCGCTTGATCGACGCCAGCGTCCGCACGCGCTGCTCCTGCCATAGCGCCTGCGTCAGCGGGTCCTGCGACCTCAACGTGTCGGTCAGCGCAGTAGCGGGGCGATGTGGAATTCCGGCGCGGCGATCGAGGCGGCGCAACGCATCCTCGCGGCTCGGCCAGCGAAAACGGATCGCCGGGACCAGAGCCGCCAGAGCCAGCAATGCAAAGCCCGCAAATGCGACAATCCGGACGACGAAGGGGAATGCGACCCATAACCCCGCCCATGAAGCCGCCAGGAAGAGGCCAATAACCGTCAGCAGCCGCGCCAGATGAGGCCAGCCGCGCTCCCATGCGACCGCAAGCCGCGCCCGCTGCAAAGCCTGCGCAAGCTGAAGTTTTCGGGCTTCCTCGGCGGTCTGCGGATGCTCCGATGGGTCTGGGGTCGATCCGTTCAACGGGCTCTCCAGCTTCAAGTCCACTGCAGCCTATCACGGCGGCGGCAATGAGGCATGGCCTCAGTCCGCATACCCACATGCAAGCACCCTGCCGCAATGGCAGGGAACCTCTCACAAAGGCGTGACGGAGAACGAGACTGGATCGCGGCGGGAGGATGAAGAAGCGGAACGGGCGGCGGAATGCCGGCCGTTCCGCAGGATGTCAGTTGATCTTGGCGCCGGAGGCGTCCACGACCCTACCCCAGCGGTCGTAATCGGCACGGATGGTCTGCGCGAATGCTTCGGGCGTCGATGTTGTAACGCTCAGCCCCTGAGCTTCAAGACGCTCACGCACATCCGGCAACTGGCCGATACGGATGACTTCCGCATTCAGACGCTGAACGATGTGCGCCGGTGTGGCGGCAGGGACCACAAGGCCAAACCATGAATCGACGACATAGTTTGGCAGGCCTGCTTCGGCTGCCGTCGGCACGTTGGGAAGCAGCGGCGAGCGTTCGCGACTCGTTATGGCAAGTCCCTTGACTTTGCCATCCCGGATCTGCGGGGCCAGCACCGTCAACGTGTCGAACGCGAGATTCACCTGATTACCAAGCAGCGCATTCATGGCAGGAGCACTGCCCTTGAACGGAACATGCAGAAGATCGGTGTCGGTCAGGCTCTTGAACAGTTCGCCGCTCAGGTGGCACAGCGTTCCCGGACCGCACGACGAATAAGTGAACTTGCCAGGCTCCTTCTTTGCCGCTGCGACGAGCTCCCTGAGGGTGGACACCGGCGCCTCGGGGCTCGCCGCGACCACATAAGGCACCGATGCCAGCGGTGACACCGGCGCGAAGCTCTTGAACGGATCGAACTTAATGGCCGAATTCACATGCGGCAGGATGGTGAGTTGACCCGCAGGAGCCAGCGACAGCGTGTAGCCATCCGGCTCGGCCGCAGCCACTGTTTCGGCGGCGATGGCCGTGCCGCCACCGGCCTTGTTTTCAATGACAACAGGCTGCTTCAGCGCTTCGCTGAGCTTCTCGCCGTAGATGCGCGCGATGGTGTCGGCGGCTCCGCCCGCAGGAAACGGCACGATCAGCTTGATCGTGCGGGTCGGCCAATTGGCCGGTGTATCAGCCAGTGCGGCGGTGCCGGCACCCACAAACAGGCTGGCTGCGGCAACAACCGCGGCAAGGAGGCGAGTAGTTCTGAAAGAACGCATATTGATCCCCTGACATACGATCAGGGATCGTCGTGCATGTCCCGATGTCTCACGCCGCGAAAGGAAGGAAACGGGCGAAGCACAGTTCGAGACAACACTTCCGCTGCATTGTTGCGACGAAAGCTGCGCTGATGACCTGACCGGTTGCACTGCCGCTTCAAGGAAGCGGGGCGCATCGATTGAGGCCTCAAGATCGTCTCTGAATGGCCGTTCGGCAATGAAATGCTATTGCGAAATGATATGACCCGCTGGTGGATCCATCTCACACCGGATCGGCAAGGAGAAGATAATTTTCTGTCGCGACAACGCCGCTCCGCACGGCGTCATCCGGACACGCGGACAAGCGAAAGGTCTGTTTCACAGCCAGGGGGCGGTGCGGTCCATCGCGATCAGCGCATCCGCGTCGATGCGGGGCCGAACTACCGAGTGCTGGCCGTCCTTCACCAGCACCTCGGGCACCAGCGCGCGGGTGTTGTAGCTGCCGGCCTGCACAGCGCCATAGGCCCCTGCCGTCATGATCGCAATCAGATCGCCTGGCTTCGGCTCGGCCATCCTGCGGTCGAGCGCGAGATAATCGCCGGTCTCACAGACCGGGCCAACCACGTCGGCAACGAAGTCGCGCGCGGTATTCTCCCGCACCGGCAGGATGTCGTGATGCGCTTCGTACAGCGTCGGACGGATGAGGTCGTTCATCGCCGCATCGATAATGACGAAATTCTTGGCGTCGCCATGCTTCACATAGATCACGCGGCTGACAAGAATGCCCGCGTTGCCGACGATCATGCGGCCGGGCTCGAACATCAAGGTTGCATCGAGCCCCTTGGCCACGCGCTTGACCATTTCCGCGTAGGCGGCAGGTTCCGGCGGATTGGGCAGATCGTGCTCGTAGGGAATGCCGAGGCCTCCGCCAAAATCCACATGCGCGATGGTGTGGCCGTCGGCGCGCAGCGCGCCGACGAACTCCACAAGCAGTTTGAACGCATCTTCCATCGGGCCGAGATCGGTGATCTGGCTGCCGATATGCATATCGACGCCGGTCACCTTGATGCCTGGCAGCTTCGCCGCGCGAGCATAGACTTCGCGCGCGCGACTCAGTGGTATGCCGAACTTGTTTTCGGACTTTCCGGTCGAAATTTTCGCATGGGTCTTGGCATCAACATCCGGATTGATTCGCACCGAAATCCGCGCGGCGCGACCGGTCTCGCTCGCAAGCTGCGACAGCAGATCAAGCTCCGGCTCGGACTCGACATTGATGCAGAGAATGTTTTCGGCAAGCGCCTGGCGCAGCTCCGCTTCAGTTTTTCCGACACCGGAGAACACGATCTTTTCCGGTGGAATGCCTGCTGCCCGCGCACGCTTCAACTCGCCGCCCGACACCACATCGGCGCCGGCGCCGAGCTTCGCCAGCGTGCGCAACACGGACTGGTTGGAATTCGCCTTCATCGCGTAACACACCAGCGTGGGCACGCCGGCAAAAGCCTCCGCGAAGACGCGGTAGTGCCGCTCGAGGGTCGCAGTCGAATAGCAATAGAACGGCGTCCCCACCTCGTCAGCGAGACTGGCCAAGCTCACGTCTTCGGCGTGGAGCGCGCCGTTGCGATACTGGAAATGATTCATGACAGGATCAGTCCAGGATCGCGTCGAGCGGGATGCGCTTTTTTTCACCTCTTGGTGCGACAGCGATGGAGCTGGTGCCCGGCGGGCGGTAAACTTCGCTCTGTAGATTCGAAGCAGAGTTGCGATCGGCCGCGGCAGCCGCATCTGCCGCCGCCGCCCGTTCCTGCTGGTCGGCGGATGCGCCCGGCGGAAGGTCGAGACCGGCTTTGCGGCCGCATCCTGCCAGCGCGCAGGTCAATGCAATCAGCGCGACGACTGTCAGCTTCGAAAAGGATCGGTTCGAACGAGAAGTCACGTGCTAGCGTCCCGTATCCGACGTTTGCATCATTCTGCGGCGTCCTCCGTGCAAACGTCGGATACGAAGGACGTTAGTAAATTATGATTCGAGTGATCCTTTGATTCGGACATTCGTAGAGTACCCGCGCCGATGGGATACGAATGTCAGAACCGGATCACTCGGTCCTGAATGGCGCGCCACCATACAAAGAAGGGGCGGTTCTGGCGAGGGCCGGATTAAGCGAAAATATCCGGGGTCAGCCCGAATTTTGCTCTTTTTCCAGCCGCTTGAGCCATTCCTTGGCCTGCGCGCGGACATTGGCCGGGGCGGTGCCGCCGTAACTCGTCCGGCTCTCCACCGAAGCCTGCACGGACAGGACATCAAGCGCCGCGGCGGTAATCTTCGGCTCGATCGCCTGCATCTCCGACAACGGCACCTTGTGCAAGGCAAGCCCCTGCTCCGACGCCTTGGCGACGATGCGGCCGGTGACATGATGCGCATCGCGGAACGGCATCTTCAGCGTGCGCACCAGCCAGTCGGCCAGATCGGTCGCAGTGGCGTACCCTTCACCGGCGGCCACCTTCATGCGCGCCTCTTCCGGCACCAGATCGAGGGTCATGCCGGTCATGGCCCGGATCGCGAGCGACAGCGCCGCGAACGCTTCCATCGCGCCTTCCTTGTCTTCCTGCATGTCCTTTTGATAGGCCAGCGGAAGCCCTTTCATCACGATCAGCAAGGCGGTCAGCGAGCCGATGATGCGGCCCGTCTTGGCGCGCACCAGTTCGGCGGCGTCCGGATTTCTCTTTTGCGGCATGATCGACGAGCCGGTGGTGAACTTGTCCGACAGCCGCACCAGCCCCACCAAAGGCGAGGTCCAGATCACGATCTCCTCGGCAAAGCGCGACAGATGCACCGCCGCGATCGCCGCCGCCGACAGCGTCTCCAGCACGAAGTCGCGGTCGGACACTGCATCGAGCGAATTCGCCATCGGCCGGTCGAAGCCGAGCGCGCTTGCGGTGGCGTGGCGATCGATCGGAAACGACGTCCCCGCCAGCGCGGCGGCGCCGAGCGGACTTTCGTTGAGCCGCTTGCGCGCATCCGCAAACCGGCCGCGGTCGCGCGATGCCATTTCGGTATACGCCAGCAGATGATGACCGAAGGTCACCGGCTGCGCCGTCTGCAAATGGGTAAAGCCGGGCATCACAGTGTCGGCGTGTTCGATAGCGCGATCGACCAACGCGCGCTGAAACCCGGCCAGCGCCTTGTCGATGTCGTCGATGACATCACGTACATAGAGCCGGAAATCGGTGGCCACCTGATCGTTGCGCGAACGTGCGGTGTGCAGACGGCCCGCCGCGGGGCCGATCAGCTCGCCAAGCCTGCTTTCGACATTCATGTGGATGTCTTCGAGCGCCCGCTTGAACGTGAAAGACCCCTTGCCAATCTCTGACAAAATCGTGTCTAGACCGCCCGCAATGTTTTTTGCATCGTTCGCCGTAATGATGCCTTGAGCGGCAAGCATGGCTGCATGGGCCTTGGACGCGGCAATGTCCTGGGCGTAAAGGTGCTGATCGACGTCGATGGAGACGTTGATCTCCTCCATGATCGCATCGGGGCTTTCACCGAAGCGGCCGCCCCACATCTTGTTACTCATCTTTGTCCCGCCAAACGTCTTCGCAAATTTTCACTCGCCATCATCGCAGCCGATCTGTCCCAGAGTATGACAAGCAAGATGCCTGACGCCGCCCAGCCACAAACCGGCCAGCCCCGAAAACCCTTCCGCCGCATTCCGATGGTGATCGCCGCCATCCTTATAGGCGCGGCGATCGGATATGTCGGGGTATACGGGATCGGTGGGTTAACAGGCAATCCGCCCGGCGACCCGGCGTGCCGTCCGGCAGTCGATCTG
Organism: Bradyrhizobium sp. G127; assembly: GCF_021502575.1. Classification (NCBI taxonomy): domain Bacteria; kingdom Pseudomonadati; phylum Pseudomonadota; class Alphaproteobacteria; order Hyphomicrobiales; family Nitrobacteraceae; genus Bradyrhizobium; species Bradyrhizobium sp. G127. Next base: position 395,317 of record NZ_JAKFGN010000003.1, on the reverse strand, counting down.
GCCAAAAAAATCGCCCCCTTGGCGCGCGGCGAGGTCGCGGCATTAACCATGGCGACCGGCCCCCTGCGCGTGCCGGACCTTGCCTTCGACGATGCCGGTGGCAAGCCGCGCAAACTGTCCGACTGGCGAGGCAAGACGGTGCTCGTCAATTTGTGGGCGACATGGTGTGTCCCGTGCCGAAAGGAAATGCCCGCGTTGGATGAGTTGCAGGCTAAACTCGGCGGGCCGAATTTCGAGGTCATCGCGATCAACATCGATACCCGCGACCTCGACAAGCCGAAGACCTTCCTGAAAGAGGCGACCCTCATCCGCCTCGGCTATTTCGCCGACCCCAAGGCCAAGGTGTTTCAGGAGTTGAAAGCGGTCGGCCGCGCGCTCGGCATGCCAACCTCGGTTCTGGTCGATGGCGCGGGCTGCGAGATCGCCACCATCGCCGGTCCCGCCGAATGGGCGAGCGATGACGCCGTGAAGCTCATCAAGGCCGCCTCGGGGCAATAAGCCGCGGTTCCATCAGACGCTCTCACTTGACGCAGAGCTGCGCACGTCTATACTTAACCAAATGGTTTACTATTCGACCGACAGCTTGAACCGCGTTTTCGCAGCCGTCGCAGATCCGACGCGGCGCGCGCTGCTGGCCGAATTGGAAGGGCGCGAAAGCGTCACGATCAGCGAACTGGCGAAGCCTTTCGCCATGTCGCTGCCCGCCGTCATGAAGCATCTCGATGTGCTCTCGGACGCCGGACTGATCACCAGGACAAAGGCAGGACGCACGGTGACGTGCCGCCTGAACGCGGCCCCGATGGAGCAGGCCATGGAATGGCTCAGCCGCTACCAGCGTTTCTGGACCGCGCAACTCGAGCGTCTCGCCGCCTTTGTGGAGAAAGACTCATGCTCACCCAGCCAAGCCTCACCCTCGCCCGACGACTCAACGCCCCCACAGAAAGAGTCTTCGAGGCGTGGACGGACCCCAAAAAAATCATCCAGTGGTTCGGACCCGGACACACCATAGCCGACAGCGTCAAGGCCGACATGGATGTGCGTGTCGGCGGACAGTATCGCATCAGCTTCAAGACCGACGACGGCGCGTATCACGAGGTCGGCGGCAAATATCTCGAAGTGGCGCCGCCGCAGCGGCTTGTCTTCAGTTGGGCGTGGCACTCGACGCCGGAACGTATCTCTCAGGTAACCGTCGTGCTGCGTGCCGAAGGCGATGTCACCCTGCTGACCCTCACCCACGACAAGTTCTTCAACGAGGAAGCCCGCGACGGTCACATCCGCGGCTGGACCGGAACTCTCGACAAGCTCGAAAAGTTCTTTGCCTAAGCCGGAGCCGCAGCCGTTGCCACCTGCAATGCACCGCGTTCGACAACGAAAGGAAACGAGATGCAGTACGTCGATGGATTTGTTTTACCGGTCCCGAAGAAGAAGCTGAAAGCCTACAAGGCCATGGCCAAAACAGCGTGCAAGGTCTGGCTCGACCACGGCGCGCTGGACTATCGCGAATGCGTCGCCGAGGACGTGAAGCCCGGCAAGCTGACATCGTTTCCACAGAGCGTGAAACTGAAGACCGGCGAGACCGTGGTGTTCTCATGGATCACCTACAAGTCGCGCAAGCATCGCGACGCCGTGATGGCCAAGGTGATGAAAGATCCGCGGATCGCAAAAATGATGGACCCGAAGAAGCTGCCGTTCGACGGCAAACGCATGTTCTTCGGCGGATTCGACACCATCGTTTCCGCCTGATGCTGCTTTCAATCAACATCACATCTCGAAAGTAAGGAGTCCGCCATGCAGACCATCGTCCCGTGCCTGTTCTTCGATGGCAAGGCTGAGGAAGCCGTCAATTTCTACAAATCCGTCTTCAAGAGCGCAAAGGTCGGACACATCTCCCGCTACGGCGACAACATGCCGATGCCGAAGGGGTCGGTGATGACGGCGGAACTGGAGATCGAGGGACAGAAATTTCTGGCGCTGAACGGTCCGCCGATGTTTACCTTCTCGCCCGCTATCTCATTCATGGTGAATTGTGAAACGCAGCAAGACATCGATCATTATTGGGACAAGCTCTCTGACGGCGGCGAGACTCAACAGTGCGGCTGGCTGAAGGACAAATTCGGCCTATCGTGGCAGGTGGTTCCGAATGAGATGCCCCACCTGATGGGACGTGCGACGCCGGCACAATCGCAGAAGATGATGGAAGCGGTCATGACGATGACCAAGCTCGACATCGCGACCCTGAAACAGGCCTATGAACGCGCTGCCTGAGATCACCTGTACTAGGCATGGCGCGGGCAATTTTTATGCCCGCGTCTTGGGTATCGCATGGCGCCATGCCGAGCAGATCACGCAAGCAATGGAGATCACCATGACGTCTCATGGCCATTTTCACTGGAATGAACTGGTGACGCCTGATCCGGAGCGCGCCAAGCAATTCTACCAAAACGCGATCGGATGGACATTTGCCGCCACGCCCATGAGTGATGGAGCGATCTACTGGACTGCCCATGCCGACAATAGGCCTGTTGCCGGAATCTTCCCGACCAACCGTCCGGCCTTTGAAGGCATAATCGAAAGCTGGATGCCATATCTGGCAGTGGACGATGTGGATGCGCGCGTGGAAAAAGCCGTCGCCAGCGGCGCGCAACTGATGCGGCCGCTATTCGATGTGCCAGGCGTTGGCCGCATTGCGATCCTCACCGAACCCGGCGGCGCCGGCATCGGCTGGATCACACCGGTTGGGTGACTAGCGTCACACTGAAATATCGAGATTGCCGCCGACGCCAGGTGCGTTGTTCGCCGCGGGTGACGGCTGGAGCAATTGCAGCACCGATTGTTCCGAATTGATATTCTGCTTCAGGACACTGGTCGCGATTTGCTGCTGGGTATTGGCCGCCTGCATGGCCATCATGCTGCTGACAATGCTCATCAAGTCCATGACAATCATACCCGTTTCAATCGACGTGGCAGGACGCTAGACGAAAACGGTTAACGAATCTTGGAGAGCGCGCGCCGGCCTAGCGCGTCGGCACTGGCTTGTCGCCACGGTAATCATAGAAACCGCGCTGCGACTTGCGGCCGAGCCAGCCGGCCTCGACATATTTCACCAGCAACGGACAAGGACGGTACTTCGAATCCGCCAGGCCTTCGTGCAGCACCTGCATGATGGACAGACAGGTGTCGAGGCCGATGAAGTCCGCCAGTTCAAGCGGTCCCATCGGATGATGTGCGCCGAGTTTCATCGCCGCGTCGATGGCCTCGACGTTGCCGACACCTTCGTACAATGTGTAGATCGCCTCATTAATCATCGGCAACAGAATGCGGTTAACGATGAAGGCCGGGAAATCCTCGGAGACAGCGATCTGCTTGCCGAGCTTGGTGACAAAATCACGCGCAGTGTCAAACGTCGCGTCGTCAGTGGCGATGCCGCGGATCAGTTCGACCAATTCCATGACCGGAACCGGATTCATGAAATGGATGCCGATGAAGCGCTCCGGCCGGTCGGTCGAGGCTGCAAGCCGGGTGATCGAGATCGACGAGGTATTGGACGCGATGATCGCCTCGGGCCGCAACACAGCGCAAACGTCGTGGAAAATCTTGCGCTTGATCTCTTCCTTCTCGACTGCGGTCTCGATCACGAGATCGCAGGCTGCCAGACCTTCGATGCTGTCCGATGGCGTGATCTTGTCGAGCGCGCGCTTGTGCGCGTCCTCGGTGATGGTCTTGCGTGCGACCTGACGCGACAGATTGCCATTGATGGTGGCCATCGCCGACTTGAGACGCTCGGCGGATACGTCATTAAGGATCACATCGAAGCCGGCCAGCGCGGCAACATGGGCGATGCCGTTGCCCATCTGACCCGACCCAATCACACCAACCGTCTTGATCGCTGCCATTTGCTTCCGGTCTCTGAGGCTTTTCGGTCTTGCAGGATGAAGCAATCGCGTTGCCGCATCCTTATCAATTACGCCAAACCCCGGCGGGCGTTTCAAAATTCCCGCCGGGTCCAGCGTGCAGCATAACACGATCCCGGCGCACGGCGCGCCGGGATGCCATCTGTTAAAGGGCGGCGGTCAGTTCCGGAACCGCCTGATAGAGGTCGGCTACCAGGCCGAAATCTGCGACCTGGAAGATCGGCGCATCTTCGTCCTTGTTGATCGCGACGATCACCTTGGAGTCCTTCATGCCGGCGAGATGCTGGATCGCGCCGGAGATACCGATGGCGATGTACAACTCGGGCGCTACCACCTTGCCGGTCTGGCCGACCTGCCAGTCGTTCGGCGCGTAACCCGCATCCACCGCGGCGCGCGAGGCGCCGACACCGGCACCGAGCTTGTCGGCCAGCGGCTCGATGTACTTGGTGAAGTTCTCCCGGCTCTGCATGGCGCGTCCACCGGACACGATGATCTTGGCCGAGGTCAGTTCCGGACGATCGCTCTTGGCGACTTCCTCGCCGACAAAGCTCGACAGCGCGGGATCGGCCGCGGCCGCAGCGTTTTCCACGGACGCGCTGCCGCCATCGCCCGCCGCGCCGAATGTGGAGGTGCGCACGGTGATGACCTTCTTGGCATCCTTCGACTTCACGGTCTGGATCGCGTTGCCCGCATAGATCGGCCGCTCGAACGTATCGGGCGAAACGACCTTGATGATCTCGGAGATCTGCATCACATCGAGCAGGGCTGCGACGCGCGGCATCACGTTCTTGAAGCGCGAGGTCGCAGGCGCGACGAAAGCATCATACGAACCGCCCAGCGAGACGATCAGTGCGGCCAACGGCTCGGCCAGATCGTGCTCATAGATCGCGTTTTCCGCAAGCAGCACCTTGGTGACGCCCTTGAGCTTGGCAGCCGCTTCCGCAGCGCCCTTGGTGCCCCCGCCTCCACCGGCGACGAGAACATGGACCTCGGCGCCGAGCGCGGCAGCCGCGGTCAGCGCCTTGTTGGTGGAATCCTTCAGGTTGGCGTGGTCGTGTTCAGCAATCAGCAACGTAGCCATCAGAGCGCCCCCGCTTCCTTAAGTTTCGACACCAGTTCGGCGACGTCCTTGACCTTGACGCCGGCCTTGCGGCCCGGCGGTTCGGATGTCTTGAGAACTTCGAGACGCGGCGTCAGATCGACGCCGAACGTGTCGGCGGTCTTCTCATCGATCGGCTTCTTCTTCGCCTTCATGATGTTGGGAAGGCTGGCGTAGCGCGGCTCGTTGAGACGCAGGTCGGTGGTAACGATCGCCGGTCCCTTGACCTTGACGGTCTGGAGACCGCCGTCGACTTCACGTGTGACCTTAAAGTCCGATCCTTCTACTTCGAGCTTGGAGGCGAAGGTCGCCTGCGACCAGCCGAGCAACGCCGCCAGCATCTGGCCAGTCTGGTTGCTGTCGTCGTCGATCGCCTGCTTGCCGAGGATAACCAGACCCGGCTTTTCCTCTTCAACGACGGCTTTCAGAATCTTGGCGACCGCGAGCGGCTCAACAGTACCCTCGGCCTTCACGAGGATGCCGCGGTCGGCACCCATGGCGAGGCCGGTGCGGATGGTCTCCGACGCCTGCGCAGGCCCGATCGACACCACCACGATCTCGGTCGCCTTGCCGGCCTCTTTCAGGCGCAGGGCTTCCTCGACGGCGATCTCGTCGAACGGATTCATCGACATCTTGACGTTGGCGAGCTCGACGCCCGTCCCGTCGCTCTTGACGCGAATTTTGACATTGTAGTCAACGACGCGCTTAACCGGCACCAGAACCTTCATCGGTTCCCTTTCGTCCTGAACTGGTTGATGACTTCCACTTAAAACAGCGGTTGGCGGCGGAACCTAATGGTCCCGCCAACCCGGGTCAACGCGCGAAAACTGGAAATCAAGGAAGGTATACCTAATATCTTTCACCGGTTCTGGCCGGGGACCCAGAGCACATCGCGGGCGCCATTGTCGTTAACCGCGCGGCTGGCGACGAACAGAAAATCCGACAGCCGGTTCAGATACTGGATGGCCGCATCGCTCACCGGCTCGTTCGGCTGGGATGCCAGTTCCACCACCATGCGTTCCGCCCGGCGGCAGATGGTGCGCGCCAGATGCAGGTGGGCGGCGGCCGGCGTTCCGCCAGGCAAAATGAACGAGTTCAGCGGCGCGAGATCAGCGTTGAGCGCGTCGATGTCCTGCTCGAGGCGCTCGACCTGCGTCGCCAGTACGCGCAGCCGCTCCGCCTTGCCCTCACGCTGCGGCACCGCCAGGTCGGCGCCGAGATCGAACAGGTCGTTCTGCACCCGCCCGAGCATGGCATCGATGGGCTGCGCCTCCCCCAGATGCAGACGGGCGACGCCGATGGCGGCGTTGGTCTCGTCCACGGTTCCATAGGCGCTGACGCGAAGATCGTATTTCGGGCGGCGCTCGCCGCTGCCCAGCGCCGTGGTGCCGTCGTCACCGGTGCGGGTATAAATCCGATTGAGAATGACCATCGCATCGATCCGTTTTGGCAGTGGGGTAACGGCTGAACCAGTCCGCCTTCGTCAATCAGCTCTTGCCGAGCAGCCAGACGGCAAGCATCGCGATGACGACGGCGATGAACTGAAACAACACACGCAGCCGCATCAGCTTCTGCGAGGTATTTGGAGAGCCGCCGCGCATCATGTTGAACAGACCGAGCAGAAGCACGATCGTGACCGCGGCGAGGGCAATGGGAAGGACGACAGTTGAGAGAAAGGATGACATGACGGGTACATAACACCGGCGGCGGCGTTGCGCCATTCCCTCCCAAAAAATCGACTGGAGAGAACCTTTTGCCTGCTCAACCGTACATGACTTTAAGCCTCCGGCGCGTTAAATCATGGCTGTGATGGATCAGGGTGGAATGTGAGGCAACTCCTCAAGGCCTTCAACGTCGCGCTCGATGCGTTTTACACGTTCCTGGCCGATGACGGCTGGGCGATCGCCAGTCACATTGCACTGTCAGCGCTGATGGCGCTGTTTCCCTTCCTGATCGTGATCACGTCGCTCGCCGGATTCTTCGGCTCCGAGGATCTTGCCGACCAGGCCGCCCAGCTCATGCTGGATACTTGGCCCTCGCAAGTCGCCAGCGCACTGTCCGGCGAAATTCACGATGTGCTGACCCAGTCACACGGCGGGACGCTGACCATAGGCCTCGTGCTTGCAATATATTTTGCCTCGAACGGCGTCGAGAGCCTTCGCGTCGGACTCAACCGGGCCTACAGCGTGGTCGAGCCGCGGCGCTGGTACTGGCTCCGCCTCGAGTCGATCGGCTACACCATGGTTGCGGCGGTGATGTCGCTGGCGATGGCGTTTCTCATCGTGCTCGGTCCGCTCATTCTGGCCTTCGCGCGACGCTATGTTCCGCTGCGCGTCGAGCCCAACGAAAATCTTTTCAATTTTTTGCGTTACGGTCTCACCATCGCCGCGATGATCGTCGCGCTGATTATCCTGCACAAGTGGCTGCCGGCGGGCACACGCAGAATGCGCGACATCATGCCGGGCATCGTCGTCACCATGATTGCATCGCTGATTTCCGGCATGGTGTTCGGCCAGTATCTCGCGCGCTTCGCGAGCAACTATGTCACGACCTATGCCGGCCTCGCGTCGGTGATGATCGCGCTGGTGTTCCTGTATTTCATCGCCGCGATTTTCGTTTACGGCGGCGAACTCAATGCCAGCATCGTCAAGGCGCGCGAGAACGCGCGGTCGCCTCAAGAAGCGCCGTCGCCAGCGCGCGCGGGCTGACCGGCTTGGTCAGGAAAGCATCGGCACCGGCAGCCTTTGAGGCTTGCTCGTCTTCGGCGCGGCCCGATACACCGATGATGGCGATGCGCCCCGGCATCCCTTCGAGTGCGCGGATGCGCCGGATCGCTTCAACGCCGTCGATACCCGGCAGCACCATATCCATCAGCACCGCATCGAAATCACCCTGCGCAATCCGCTCCGGCGCCGCCTCACCGCGCCCGATGAAATCCGCCTGATGGCCGAGCTCGGTCAGAATGGCATTGAGCACGACGCGGCCGAACGGATTGTCCTCGATACTCAGGATGCGAAGCCCCTGCGGAAATTCCAGCGCGTCCGACGCTGGCGCTTCGCTCTTCAGTTCCCTGGCGCGCTTGAGCGCAACGGTGAGCGTAAACGTCATTCCGCCACCGCGCTGCTGGGACGCGGTGACATCGCCACCCATCGCGCGCGCCAGTTGCTTGACCGAGGACAAACCGAGACCCGCGCCGCCGAAACGGGATGCGATGCTGACATTCGCTTGTGAGAACGGCTTGAACAGCCGCTTGATCTCCGCCAGCGACAACCCGATGCCGCTGTCGGACACCGCGAACACGACGCTGAACTTCCTGCCGGCGCCAGCCCGGGCGGACACGCTTAGCGCGACCTTGCCCTGCGGCGTGAACTTGACGGCGTTGTCGATCAGGTTTTCCAGCGCGGCCCGCAGACGAACCGGATCGCCGATCACGAAGCCCGGCAGTTTCGCAGCGATCTCGACCTGCGACTGCAAGCCCTTGGCGGCAGCACGGCCCGCCAGTGAATCTCCGATCGCCAGCGCCAGCGCCCGGAGATCGAAAAAATCCTGTCTCACAGCGAGCCCGGCGTTGCCGCTGCGCGCGGCATCAACGAACAGCGTGGCGAGCGCCGCCAGATGCTCCGCGCCGACCTTGATTGTATCCACCCAGCGCCGTTCCCGCTCGCCGAGTTCGGATGTCGCGAGCAGCGAACTGATCGCAAGAATGCCGGTCAGCGGGGTGCGGACCTCGTGGGCGAAAGCGGCCAGCGCCGCCTCGACGATGCGGGCTTCGAACGGCGCACGTTGCAGCCGGGATTTTTTTTCGGCTGGTTTAGGGGCCTTCTTGCTCGGTAGACGTTTTTTCGGCGCGCGTTTCTTCGGTGCAGCCGACTTCGCCGCACGCTGAGCGCGCGCCTTCAGGCTGCGTTTTGCGGGCAATTTCGCCGCCATGATTCCCCAACCCATCCAGTGTGGCGGTTCGCAAACCCGCATTGTTTCTGCAGCACGTTCTTTTGCGGACTTGAGAACCAACACCACACTGAAGTTATAAATTTCCAGTGTCCTGAATCCGAAGTTCGCCTCCTTTGCAGCACGTTCCGGAGCGAACTTCGGATTCAGGACACTGGCGGCCAACATGGCATGTCGGAGGCTGCCGAGTCACGCCGCCACAGGTTTAGAGCAGGTTAATACCGACAAGACGCCGCACGTCCGCCGGTGTCGCCCCGCCCGCCCGCAACTCCCGAAGCGCGGTGGATTGCGTCGATTTCGACAGTTTCCGCCCCGTCTCATCCAGCACCAAGGCATGATGACGATAGAGGGGCTGGGGAAGACCGAGCAAGGACTGAAGCAGGCGGTGCACGCCGGTCGCCCAGAACAGGTCATGTCCGCGCACCACATGGGTCACGCCCTGCAAGGCGTCATCAATCGCCACCGACAAATGATAGCTCGTCGGCGTATCCTTCCGCGCCAGGATCACGTCGCCCCACTGCTCGGGGCGCGCCGGCACCGTGCCCGTTTCTCCTTGTGGACCTGCGCCCAATTCCGTCCACGACAGGGGGCCAGCGCGCGCGATGGCCGCATCCATATCCAGTCGCAAGGCATAGGGCGTGGCTGCCTGTAGATTCCGGTCACGCTCATCGTCCGGCAACGTTCTGCCAGTCCCTGGATAGAGCGGCGCGCCATCGGGATCGCGCGGCCACGCGCCCGCCCGCTCCTTCTCCCCCACCAGCCGAGCGATCTCCCCACGGCTTTCGAATGCCGGATAGAGCAGACCGTCGCGCGTCAGGCGCTCGACCGCTTCACTGTAGAGCGGCAGATGCTCGGACTGCCGCCGTACCGGCTGTTCCCAAACGATATCGAGCCATGCGAGGTCGTCATAAATCGCCTGTTCGTATTCCGGCCGGCAGCGGGTCGCATCGATGTCCTCGATGCGCAGCAGCAATCGTCCGCCACTCTGCCGCGCCAGATCGAAATTCAGCAACGCCGAGCGCGCGTGACCGAGATGGAGAAATCCATTCGGGCTCGGAGCAAACCGGAAAACGGGTGGCGGCATGATTCAAACTTATCTGATGCAGTGCGGTGGCATTTGCACCCTCGCCTTTTTCCCTTCATGCTTGTTAATTCAATGACAGTCCACCTCGACACACAAGCCGACCTCGAAGACGCGATCAATGCGCTGGTCCGGTTCGATCCCCGGCTCGGGCCCGTGCTCGAGGTTGCGGGGATGCCGGCCCTGCGGCGGCGCGAACCCGGCTTCGCAGGTCTCGCGGCGATCGTCTGCGGGCAGCAACTATCGACCAAGGCCGCTGCGGCAATCTGGGGCCGCGTCAGCACATCGTTCAATCCATTTCATCACGATGCGCTGAAGACCGCGCGCGCGGACCGGCTCGGGCGTCTCGGCCTCTCGGCGGCGAAAATCAAGACGCTGAAATTCATCGCCCGTGAGCTGAGCGCGGAGCGAATCAATCTCGATGTGCTCGCGGAAGAAGATGCGGACGTGGCACACGCGACGCTGACCAAGCTGCATGGCATCGGACCTTGGACCGCCGACATCTATCTTCTGTTCTGCCTCGGCCACGGCGATGCATGGCCGGCGGGCGATCTCGCCGTGCAGGAGGCGATGCGGATCGGCCTCGGGCTGAAAGCGCGGCCGACGGTGAAAGAGATGCATCCCCTCGCCGAACCGTGGCGGCCATTCCGTGGCGCCGCAGCGCATCTGTGGTGGTCGTACTATCATGCCGTGAAAAAACGCGAGGGCGTGATCGCGGGAACTGACAAGAAGACAATCAAGCCAAGAAAGGCGAAATCAGTTTCAAACAGCAAAGGCGTTTTAAACAAATCCCGCGTCGCAAAAGCGTCAGCAAAGCCGGAGAAGACTGCACGCCGAAAGAAAGCAGCAACAAAGGCGGGAGCACGCAAATGACATCATCGACTCAATTTGTCGTGGAGCGCAACGATCTAGCGAAGTGCCGGCTGATCGAGACGCCGTTGCCGGGCGCGATGCAACTGCCGGAAGACGGCCTGCTGGTGAAGGTCGACCGCTTCGCATTCACCGCGAACAACATCACCTACGCCATGCTCGGCGATCAGTTGAAATACTGGGATCTGTTTCCCGCACCGGAAGGGTTCGGCAACATTCCGGTGTGGGGATTCGGCAAAGTTATGGAATCGCGCCATCCGGACATCGCCAGGGGCGAAGTATTGTTCGGCTATTTTCCCATGGCGACGCATCTTGTGATCGAAGCCGCCGACGTGAAGAGAACCGGTTTCCGCGACGCCGCCACTCACCGGCAAAATGTATCGCCGGTCTACAACACCTATGCGCGCGTCACCGGCGACCCGGCGTTCGAGGGCCACGAGGGCGACTATCAGGCGCTGCTGCGTCCGTTGTTCATGCTGTCATTCCTCGTGGACGACTTTCTCGCCGACAAGGATTTCTTCGGTGCCACCAGCGTGATCCTCTCCAGTGCATCGAGCAAGACGGCATTCGGACTGGCGTGGCTGCTGCATACCCATCGCAAGCCGGTGCGCGTGATTGGCCTGACCTCCGCAGCGAATGTCGACTTCGTCACATCGCTGGGCTGCTACGATGAGGTCGTGACCTACGACAAGGTCGAATCGATGCCGGTTCAGCCCACAGCCTTTGTCGACATGGCTGGCAATCCAGATCTGCGCACCCGGCTGCACCGGCGCTTCGGCGACCGCATGGTCTACAGCGGCCGGGTCGGCCTGACCCATCAGGATGCAGCCCCGGACGACGACAGCCTGCCCGGAGCCAGGCCGACGTGGTTCTTCGCGCCGGACCAGATCCGCAGGCGCGCCAAGGAATGGGGTCCGGGAGGGATCGACCAGCGATTCGGCGCGGTCTGGTCCGGCTTCACGGCGGCGCTGGGACCGAAGCTGGAGATTGTGGAAAGCCGGGGTTCCGATGCGGTCCAGCGAATCTATCTCGACACGCTCAAGGGCCGCGTAAAGCCGGCACAGGCGCACATGCTGTCGATGGCCGACTGAGCCGGCGCAGTCACCTGAGGGTGAGCGGAAACGCTCTTCACAATCCCGTCACGCTGCCTGTAGTATGTCATCCCAAGCTGCTTCGCAGCCAATTGGGGTTTGGGGCCAGGAGCGTTACTTGAACGCACATGTGTCACAAGGCGGTTGGCCGGTGCTGGTGTTGAACGCGGACTTCCGGCCGCTGAGTTACTATCCGTTGTCGCTCTGGTCCTGGCAGGATGCTGTCAAGGCCGTGTTCCTCGACCGCGTCAATATCGTTGCGAACTACGATCACGCGGTTCACAGCCCGACCTTCGAGATGCAGCTGCCGAGCGTGGTCTCGCTTAAGTCGTTCGTGAAGCCGACGACGCACCCCGCCTTCACCCGGTTCAACGTCTTCCTGCGTGACCGCTTCACCTGCCAGTACTGCACCTCGCAAGATGACCTGACCTTCGACCACATTATTCCACGCTCCCGCGGCGGCCAGACCACATGGGAAAATGTCGTCGCCGCATGCTCACCCTGCAACCTGCGCAAGGGCAACATGACGATGGAGCAGGCCCGGATGCATCCGCGCCAGATGCCGTTCGCGCCGACGGTGCACCAGCTTCATCGAAACGGCCGGCTGTTTCCACCGAACTACTTGCACGAGAGCTGGCTCGACTATCTCTACTGGGACACCGAACTCGATCCGTAAGCGCTGCACCGGATTACGCGGCCGCAGCCATCCGCGCAGCGCGCTTGATCGCCGGGGGCGAATGTCCGCAGAAACGCACGCCGCATCCGTTCCGGATCGGAAAACCCCGTCTCGCGCGCAATCACCCCAACGGGATGACGAGCCTCCTCGATCATCAGACGCACCGCCTCGACACGCAGGTTCTCCACCGCCTTGGCCGGTGACTGTCCGGTTTCGGCGCGAAACGCGCGGCTGAACTGGCGCGGGCTGAGCCGCGCCGCCTCCGCCAGAACTTCCACCGACAAATCCTTTTCCAGATTCTTCTTCACATAGGCGAGCGCATCCTGAATGCGGTCGGACTTCGGCTGCAGATCGAGCAGCGCCGAGAATTGGCTCTCGATCGGAAGGAACTGATTACGTTGCCATCGCTCCCGGATATTGCTGCCTGGACAAATTCGAAGCGGCACGAAAAGGGCTTGGCCCAGGATTGTTGCGAACCCGCGCCGCCAATCGCTACAAGACCAAAACCGCAGCCTAGCTTTCGGCCCGCAGCGCGCAAGACGGATCGCCGTAAATGCCCTCGGGCATCCCCGAGGGCATAGCTTCAACGCGAGCGCGGCTACCTGATCGCGACGGGATTGATCATGCTCTGAACACCGCCTTTGAAGCGCGGCTGGCCCAGCACGAACATGAACTCATACGCCTTGTCCTTCGCCAGTTCCGCCGTGTTCATGTTCTCGAGAATATATGTGCCGTTCATCGGCAGCAAAATCTGGTGCACCTCGAAGATATTCTTCGACTCGAAGGGAATGACCTCAAGCGCCCAAGTGTCGGCTCCGATAGCGACGACGCCCTTGCCGGTTAGATATTTTGCGCCTTCCACACCAAGACCCGGCTCGCCCGCATTGTAACGCTTGTCGTCGTTGCCGATCAGGCTGATCCAGCCGGTATGAAACAGCACGACATCGCCCTGCCTGATCTCCACCCCCTGCTTCCTGGCGACTTCCTCGATTTCCTTGACGTTGAAGGCGGTGCCCTCCTTCACGACATCGACACCGTAATGCGCCGCCATATCCAGCAGCACACCGCGCGCCACGATCGGCGGCACTTTCTCGATACCAAGCTTCTTGAGCCCGGTCGGGTCGGCGAAATCGGCCAACTTGTTGCCGTTGTAGTAGACGTGCTCGACACCGATGTGCCCCAGTCCGTCGATCTGACTGCCGACGCCGGCCCAGCCTTCGATGATGTCGTCGTTATAGGTCGTCTTGCTTGGTCCAAGACCCGAAATGCCGGCCTGTCCCGGCTGAACGATGGTCACCTTGAATCCGCGCGGCGGATAGGCCGGCGTTTTGGAATCCACTGGAATGCCGAGCGCATAAGTCTTGCCGGTCTTGACCAGTTGCGCTGCCTTCACCGCCAGTTCTGGCGTCATGTAATTGGCAGCGCCGATCTCATCGGCCGCACCCCACTTGGATTTTGTCCAGTCTTGCGCTTGTGCAGTTGTTGCAGCCGCCGCCAACAGCGCGGCGGACAGGGTCAGCGTCAGATATCCAGTCATTGTTTGCTCCCATGTGACCGGCTGATTGGGCTGCCGGTTATTGTCACATCGGAATGCTACATCGCGAATATCTCGAAATCATCACAGCGATCAATTGCGCAACGCAACAACGCTGTTGTTTAAAATAATAAATGACCGCTCATCGCAGCAGGACGGTGACCGCGATAGGTACCAGCAGAGACGTCACCAGCGCGTTCAGTCCCATGGCGATGCCTGCGAATACCCCCGCGACTTCATCGACCTGAAACGCCCGCGCCGTGCCGATGCCATGTGAGGCAAGACCGGCCGCGAAACCGCGCGCGCGGAAATCCGTGATCCCCAGCCGGTTCATCGCAGGCGTCACCACGATGGCCCCCATGACGCCGGTCAGCACCGTCGCAATGACGGTGATGGCCGGATTGGCGCCCAGCGTCTCAGAGATGCCCATGGCGACGCCGGCCGTCACCGACTTCGGCGCCAGCGCCAGCACAATGTCGCGCGGCAGGCCTGCGGCCTCGGCGAATAGCATCACCGACACGATCGCCGTCGCCGAACCGACCAGCAGCGCCGCCAGCATCGGCAGGATCGCGGCGGCGACGAGCTTGCGGTTCTCGTAGAGCGGCACAGCCAGCGCGACCGTCGCAGGGCCGAGCAGGAAATGCACGAACTGCGCGCCGCCGAAGTAGGTCGTGTAGCTGGTGCCGGTGAGATACAGAAACACGCCGATAACCCAGATCGAATGAAGCACCGGATTCATCAGCGGATTGCGATGGGTGGCCCGCGACACGGCATCCGCCGCCGCATAGACCGCCAGCGTGACCGTCAGCCACAGCAGCGGCGTTTGCGACAGATAGACCCACAACGAGAATGGATTGCTCGTCATGACGCCCGACGCCTCCGCATCAGGAGGCGATTGATGACCAGAAACGTGCCTGCGGTGACAAGCAGCGTCACCACCACCGATGCCGCAAGCACGAGAGCGATGGCGATGCCGCGTTGCGCCAGCAGGTCAAGATTCTGCACAACGCCAACGCCTGCGGGCACGAACAGCAGCGAGAGATGCGCCAGCATCCCTTTCGATGTTCTCTCCACCGCATTGTCACGCAGCGGACCGCGCGCCAGCGCCTTGAACCGGTCCCGCGCAATCAGCAGTGCAAACAGAAGCGCCATGCCGATCACCGGCCCCGGCAGCGGAAGACGCAAGCCGCGCACGATCACTTCGCCGATCAATTGGCAGATCAGGATGACGCTCAGGCTGGCGATCATGGACGACTCCGCAGGAGATTTCTCGAACAGGAGAGTTAGATGAGTGCGCCTTGCTTCCGCAAGTCAGCATTCAATCCAGTCAATAGCGGCGATGGGCGAACGATCTCACTTCGACGCATTTCGATAGAGTTCTGCGATGTTGTTCCAGATCATGTCCTTGAATTGCACGGCGGGCGGACTGGGGAGGACCACCGGAGGCACCGTTGTCTTTTTGCAGCCCTCGACAAGCCGCATCACCCACACCTCGCCGTCAGTAAAGTAACTGTCGCCGCCGCCATTTCTACCGAGCAGCGTCGAACCGATGCCCATGACCTGATAGCGCGCCGTGATCATGCCCGCTGCCTGCAGACTGGATTCGATCAGATTGCGGTCCAGATCGATGTCGGGCGCGATGTGGTGAGTGATCGCTCCGGTGTAGCGGCTGAAACCAACGCCGCGATCGAACGTGGCTGCGCCGAGCCAGACGGGCCGGCCTTCCTGGCCATCCTTCAACACCATCCACAGCCGAACATGATGGCGCTGGTCGGCGCTCTTCCCGACCGGTTTCTCGAACGCAAGATCCTCCGCGCGGCCGGCATAGAACAGCGGGCTGACCGGCGCGCGCGGATAAGGCTGGTCCAGCAGCACGCTGCCGGAAATCTCGATGCTCGATTTCCATGTGACCGGATCGGCGGCGTACCAGCCCGCCTCGCGCATGGCGCAGAGAATATCCTTTTGCGAACCAACCATTCCGACATTGATCGGATCGCCAGGAATGCCTTGCGCCGTGGTGGTCACCATCGGCAGACCGTCGAGTTTCTTCTGATGTTCGTAATGCCGCCAGAACGACGGCAGGATCAGATAGGCCAGCAACAGATAGCAAAGCAGGACCGGCAAAAAGATGCGGAGCAGAAAGGACCTCAGCCTCGCAGACCGTCCGTGAAGCGGCATCGATGTTGTCAGTCCGTTGCCGGCCGTGCAGCAATCATTGCTGCAACAAGAAAGGCATTGTCGGACGGCATCAGCCGCGTGACAATGCCCTGACGAGATCAGCCAGCCTGCGTCAGCCTTTCAGCTTCTTGGTGCATTCGCTGTAATAGCCGCCGCCCTTTTGAATCCATTTCAGACCGCCGTTGGCATTGGTCGCCTTGTTGGCGTTGTATTGATCGACGCAGGTGTGCATCCGCGCCTTGCCAGCGGTTTCCTTGGAATACTTCGGGGAGACCGCAGTCGGGAATACAGCCGGTCCTGCCGCTGCCGCGGGCGCCGCAGCCGGCTTCGGTGTTTCGGCGGCCTTTGGGACCGCTTTGGGCGCTTCCTTGGGAGCCGCAGTGGTTGCAGCCGCCGGGGTGGCGTCGGCGCCGCATTGCGCCTTGCGGAAGTCATTCCATTTCTGATCGCCGAGCGTGCCGGCAGTCTTGGCCGCCTGGTACTTGGCGCTGCATTCCTGCGCCGTCAGAGCCTGCGCCGGACTGAACGACGCCGCGAGAGCAAAACCCGACAGCGTGGCGGCAACCATCGCGAAATATTTAACCGTCATCGAAATCTCCTCACGTGGGCGATCAAGAGACCTTCATCCTAGCCGACCGCCACCGCGTTTCAACGGAGGGGCTCGCGCGGCAATCAAAAAATAATGATCGGCCGGATCAATGCTGCGCAGCACCGTTCATTTCCGGTTCAGGCTCACAATCCAACCGTGCGCCGGGCTGACACACAAGGTGATCCCATGATGACAATCTTCTCACGCACTGCCGCGGCGGCCATCGCATTCTCCCTGATCCTTGGCGGCTCGGCCTTCGCCCAAGGCACGGCGACGCCTGCGCCCGCCACCAAGACCGCGCCGGACAAGATGGCTCCGGCCAAGCCGAAGGCCGAGCGCACCGCCGCCTCGCTCGAATGTTCGAAACAGGCGGACGCCAAGGGTTTGCATGGCAAGGAGCGCAAGAAATTCCGCTCCGAATGCAAGAAGGGCGCAACCAAGGCCAACTGATTTCGCGACCCGAGGAAGGGCAAGCAACCGCAAGCCCTTCTTCCCTCCTTGCGAAGCAGCCTGCCGGGCACACGCATGGCCATCGCGTGACCCATGCCGGTTGCGCATTTGCGGCGCATGTCCCGATTTGTGATAACGAAATCCTCGTGCATCACATCCCACATCCATGACGCCCGTTCTTCAAACGCTGTCGCGCATTCGCCATGTGTCGCAGCGCGACATCCTGCATACGTCTGAAACGCTGCTGATCGGTTTGGCGGGAGGCCTGCTGTTCGAATGGCTGCAACTTCCGGGCGGCCTGATTTCCGGGGCCATGATCACGGTCGGCGCGGCCGCCATCGCGGGCCGGCCGATGGGCCTGCCGCCGCTGATGGCGCATATCATCCTGATGACGCTCGGACTGTCTCTGGGTTCGATGGTCACGCCGCAGATGCTGACCAACATGGCGGCCTATCCGGTCAGCATCGCCATTCTGGCCGTGTCCACCTCCTGCGCCACGATCGGCAGCAGCCTCTATCTCCAGCGCATTCACCACTGGGACCGGACTTCCGCCCTGCTGGCGGGCAGCCCCGGCGCGCTGTCCCAGATCATCATGCTCGCCAACGAACGGCACGCCGATGTCGCCGGCATCGCGGTGGTGCAGACCATGCGCGTCATCATCCTCACGGCGGCGCTGCCGCTGATCCTCGCCGCATCCGGACTGGCGCAGCACGGCGGCGCGCCGCTGCGCGCGGCTCCGGCAACGCCACTGGCGCTCGCTGTCCTTGTCGCGGTAAGCGTGGCGGCGGCACTGGTGCTGCGGGTATTGAAATTTCCCGCAAGCTGGATGTTCGGCGCAATGCTCGGCTCCAGCGCGCTGCACGGTTCAGGATCGATTGAGGGTGGATTGCCAACATGGGCCTATGCCGCGGCGCTGATCGGGATCGGTGCGCTGATCGGCACACGGTTTGCGCGGATTTCGGCCCGCACCCTGCTCAGCCATATGACGGCGGCCATCGGATCGTTCACAGTGGCCATCGTGGTCTCGGCCATCTTCGTCGGCCTCGTCACCCTGACGACCCATGCACGGCTCAGCGATATCGTGGTCGCATTCTCACCCGGCGCGATGGACGCCATGCTGGCGCTGGCCCTGACGCTACACATCGATCCGATTTTCGTCGGCGCACACCATCTGTCGCGCTTTTTCTTCGTATCGATCGCAACACCGGGCATCGTACATCTGTTCGGACGACCGCAGGTGGATGCGGATGACTAGCGCGCTGTCTTGCTCACGCCCCACACGGCCAGCGCCGCCATGGCCAGCGAGATCAGCACGTTGTAACCCGCCAGCGACAAGCCGAGAAATTTCCACTGCACCTCGTCGCAGCGGATCACCTTCACCTTGTTGAGGCCGTCCAGCAGGTTGCCGGTGTTGCCGAAATCGACGATCGGGCCGGTGCAATCCGTCGGACCCTGCCAGAAGCCCCACTCGACCCCGGCGTGATAAGCACCGAGCCCGGCATTGGCCAGCAGCGCCAAGACAAGAATGACGAGGCCGGCGGCGAGCAGACGCCGCGAGGCACCCTTCGCCGCACCCAGCGCGATCAGCGCGGCCAGCGGAATGGCAAGGTAATAGGCATAGCGCTGCTCAAGACAGAGGGGACAGGGCCGGATATCGAGGACAAGCTGGAAAAACCATGCCCCCGCGATGGTCGCGGCGGCAATAACGGCAATTGCCGCGGCTGCGATGAACACCGCGTCCCTTGAACCGGCCGCATGTCCCGTCATCGTGTCGCTTGCCACCTAGAGGTCTCCTGTCCCGATCGGACCACTAGCTTGCCTGCCCGTTCCTGTCGATGCTGGCGGCGATCACAGGCGGTTGACCGCGGCCGGGCGGGGGCTATATTCCGCCGGCTTCGTGACCCTTGCCCTCCGGTGGCGGTCCGTTGGCCCCTGTGGCGGAATTGGTAGACGCGCTCGACTCAAAATCGAGTTCCGCAAGGAGTGCTGGTTCGATTCCGGCCAGGGGCACCATTCTTTTTCCATCACTGTATCCCTTCGCTTCCCGACCGGACTCTACCGGTCCCGACAGCGGGACAGTTCCGTTCGCCATGAGTGCTTCCGCAATTTGGGTTCATGCCTCCGATGGATGTCGAGACTTTCGTCTGCTGTTCAGCCGCCAAAGATCTTCCGGAACATTGCATCTCTCGCCCTGTTGTCGCAGAGGTCCGCATAGTCGCTGAGGCGCTTATTCTCATGGCGGTCGTACTCGGTCTCGGTAGCGCAGCGCATGCAGGACCGTGCACCACGGGAAAATCTGCAGAAATGCGAGACGCGGGCTCAGGCCCGACGCCTGGCAACACCGGAGCAACGGTCGGAACAAGCTCGAGCGCCGCTCAGCATCCACCGACGGGCATCATGAACCAGCAAACCGGCGGTGGTCCGGCCTCATCAGAGGATGCCCAGAGGCAGATGCAGGGACAACCTACGGCCGCACAGCAGGCCGAAGGAGCGAAGTCATCGATGGGCAACTCGACCGGTAACGATTGTTGATCCTCGAGACCGGGCCGCTCACGGACGCTCCGAGCTGCATCAAGAGAGCGACGGCTGACACCAGAGCAACAGGACCCGACGCTATCCGATAACACGCGCCGGCTGGCGAACTCGACGTCGCGCACCGGTGCCGCCGTTCGGCGGGCACACACCGAAACCTGCGCCTTCTCCTTCACGCGAGTTCTTCATAATCGTCCGCAATTATTCTTCCGGACAGCGCTGTTCATCAGCTATCTCAACAAACGAACGCGTCACGTATCCAAATTTATGCATCGCAACAAATTCACTCAAACTGTCTGCATTGAATTTATAGATCGGATGCCAATCCGCATCCCGCACACATACGAACGTCTTACGCGCTTTAGTGGTGCAGGCCGAGCACTACAATGCTAAGATGTTCGATAGACGATCACGGCATTCGTTGACATATCCTACTGACAACAGCCGCCAAGGCGCCACAGTCATAGCGGTGAATACACCGGTACATCGGAATCGTCATG
Source organism: Bradyrhizobium sp. G127 (assembly GCF_021502575.1). Lineage (NCBI taxonomy): Bacteria > Pseudomonadati > Pseudomonadota > Alphaproteobacteria > Hyphomicrobiales > Nitrobacteraceae > Bradyrhizobium > Bradyrhizobium sp. G127. The sequence goes on along the minus strand of NZ_JAKFGN010000003.1, from coordinate 374,858 downwards.
CTCAAAGGTCTTTACAAAGTCGAGTTTGAAACACCACGCGGGAAGGCTTGCGGTGTCGTGAACGCGGAGAATGGAAAAATCCGCGGCGGCAGTTCAGCGTTTGCCTATATCGGCTCCTACACCCAGAACGGTCATTCGATCACGGGCAAGGTTTCCAGCATCCGGCACACACCGGATCCCGACCATCCGTCAGTGTTCGGTTTCGACGAGGTCAAAATCGAGTTTCACGGAGCCGTCAAAGGTGACCTCGCGATCTGCGAAGGGACCGCAGCGGAGTTTCCCAGCATCGGATTCAAGGCCGTGCTGACGCGCGTCGCCGACTAACCGGCCTTGCCGGCGAACGCAGACCTCAGCAGTATTGGATACCGCCCAGCAGCTTTCGAACATCACTCAGAGCTGCAGGCCATCCGAGGTGCGCCCCTCAGCCGCACTTCATCCTGCCCTTGAAGACTTTTTCACCGCCCGCCTGATCGAGCGAAAGCACGTAGCGCCCGGCGTATGAATCGTCGGCGGACTTGTAGGCTCCGATCAGGATGAGGCTGCCGGTGGGTTCGTCTTTGGCGTCGGGAACGACGATCCGGAGCCGAAGCTCATTGCCGTAAATCCACTGGTGTTCGATATGTTTCTGCTCGATCGCGCGCCGGGATCGCAGAGCCTTATCATCGCCGGCCTTGATCTCGATTGATCCCTGGTTGACCTGGACAATGCCGCCGGTCCCGCCGGTCAATGCGAAAATCTCGAAGTTCAGTTGCTTGTCGTCGATTGAACAATCGAGATTGCCTGTCGCCCATGCATTCGGCGCAACAAGCGGCAGACAGAACAGAGTAAATCCCAAAGTCTGAATCGTTCGGAATGACATCAGCGTCCCTGTTTGTTGCTTGTCTCTCCAGCTCTCAGCGCGGCTCAACCACCAGGCACTGGATCGCGCGGCCGAAATATCCGTGAAGATCGCCGAGGTGCGAGACAGCAAGGCCCGCGCCATCGGGACCCAGCGTCATTTCGGAATTCAGCAGTATCCAGTCGCCAACCGGTTGCCGCGCGAACGTCACCGTCAGATCCGCATTGATGAAACTCCATTTGGCGAAATCGAGCACCGCTGAAACACCATTCGAACAATCGGCGGCAAGCGCGGCCCGCATTGCCTGCGATGTCGCCGCGCCTTCGACGATCGGGCGATCGGCGCGAAACCAGATGGCGCCGGGGCCAGGCTGAAGAAAGCCGCCGCGCACGGCACGAAGCGTCAGCCCCTGAATGAACTTGCTGGAGTTTCCCGCCTCGTCGGTCCTGCCGGTTTCCGGCCCGGGAACGTCAAGCGGCGCCCCCGTCGCTGTCCCATCCGGAAATATAACGGGCTGCGTCCTGGTCTTGAGAACGGTGGCGCGCGCGACCTCGACACCATCGGCAAACAGACGGACCGCGCAAAGCTGAATCTTGCGGCCCTCACGCACGACCTGGGTCTCGATGGTCAGCGGTGCCACCGGCACCGGACGCATCAGATCGACGGTAAGCCGCGCCACATGCATCGGCTGCGGCGTGGGAATGCGCTCGGCCGCCCAGACGATCAGCGACGACGGCGCGCCGCCATGCTGCATGCGCAGATCCCACGGACCCGCGGCATGCTCGCTGGTGAACGCACGATTTCCTTCGACGCGAAAAACGGCTTCCATGATTTCCTGCTTTTCGCCCCCGCGGTTCAGAGCGGCGGATCGATCGCGGCTTCGTATTCGGCCTTGAAACGCGCCACCAGATCGGCGACCGGCTGCACCTTGTCGACACTTCCGATGCCTTGCCCGCTTCCCCAGATTTCCTTCCAGGCCTTTGGCTTGTTACGTTCGCCGCTGGCGTCGGTGCCGAAGTTCATCTTCGACGGATCGGAAACCGGCAGATTGTCCGGGTCCATGCCCGCGGCCACGATCGACGGCTTGAGATAATTGCCGTGCACGCCGGTGAAAAGATTCGAATAGACGATATCTTCGGCCGCCGACGACGCGATCATGTCCTTGTAGTTCTCCGGCGCGTTGGCTTCGCTGGTGGCGATAAAGGCCGAGCCGATATAGGCGAAGTCCGCGCCGAGCACGCGGGCCGCGCGAATGGCGCGCCCGTTGCCCATTGCGCCGGACAGCGCGATGGGGCCGTCGAACCATTGCCGGGTCTCCGCCACGAACGCGAATGGTGAAATGGCGCCGGCATGACCGCCTGCACCGGCAGCCACCAGCACCAGACCGTCAGCGCCCTTCTCGATCGCCTTGTGCGCGAATTTCTGGTTGATCACGTCGTGAAAAGTGATGCCGCCCCAGCCATGCACCGCCTGATTCAACTCCTCACGCGCGCCGAGCGAGGTGATCACCATTGGCACCTTGTGCTTCTCACACACCGCCAGATCCTGATCGAGACGGTTGTTGGACTTGTGCACGATCTGGTTGACGGCGAACGGCGCGGACAGACGATCGGGATGCGCCTTGTCATGCGCCGCCAGCTCTTCCTTGATCCGGTGCAGCCATTCATCGAGCAGCGCAGCCGGACGCGCGTTCAACGCTGGAAACGAGCCGACGATTCCCGCCTTGCACTGGGCGATGACGAGATCCGGTCCCGACACAATGAACAGCGGCGACCCGATCACCGGAATCGAAAGGCGACCTTTGAACAAGGCAGGCATCGACATCAAGAAAATCCTCTTCCGCAGAATGAAACACGCGCGGGCGCTATTGCCGCAGCAATTGTGCCACGGTCATAGGGGCTACGCGCATTTCTTGAAAGAGGCTTGCGTCTACTGGCAAACGGCCCGTGTGACGAAATTTTCGGTCCGGCACGCGCCGTTGCCGGAAAAATACGCTTTTGCCGAGCATTTCTGGCTGGATTCGATGTCGACGCTGCGGCCTTCCGCGTAGCCCTTCGCCTTGCAGAGCTGGTCTGCCGCGAGCTTGCAGTCCGGCGCGCCATTGGCCGCGGCAGGACAAAGCGTGCGTCCCGTAGTCACCGTCTGGCCGGACAGCGGTGCAATCCGCTTCAGGCTGTCGGTCGCGTCCTTGGCGCTCGAGTTCAAACCATCGAGGGCCTGACCGGCGCTGGGCAGCGTCGAGCTGAGACCGGAGGCCGAATCCTTCAGCAGCTTGCCGAGTTCTTCCACCAGCCCCGGATTGTTGCGCTCCGGAGCAGGCGGAGACGCGGCCGGCGGCGGTGCGGCTTGCTGCGATGGCGCGACCTGAAGCTGCGGCTGCTGCGACCACGCCGCCGTCGCAGCCGTCAGCATGACCGAGAGGGCCGCCAGCAGAACTATGCGTGCCCGCACGTCCACGAACAGTTCGCTGATGTGATTGGACATGCCCTTACGTTATCCCGCCGCCCCCGCCGGGAAAAGAGCTGTCAGCTAGAACAACCGGAAAGCGATAACGAAACCGATCACCAGCGTGCCGGCTGCAATGGCGACCCACAGCCCGAGGCGCTTCTCGATGACTTCGCGAATCCATGTGCCGTAGCGGTTCAGCACGACCGCGACGATGAAAAACCGCCCGCCACGCGCGATGATCGAAAAAACCACGAACAGCAGCAAATTATAGTTGGCGAATCCGGATGTGATGGTGACGAGCTTGTACGGGATCGGCGTGAGGCCTTTCAGCAGAATAATCCACGCACCGTATTCGGCGTAAGACGCTCGAAACGCCTCAACCTTGTCGCCGTAGCCATAGAGGTTGATCAGCCACTGCCCGACGGAGTCGTAGAGCAGCGCGCCGATGCCATAGCCGACAACGCCACCCGCGACCGAAGTCACCGTACAGACCAGCGCATAAAGCCAAGCCTTCTGCGGCCGCGCCAGCGACATCGGGATCAGCATGACGTCGGGAGGGATCGGAAAGAACGAGCTTTCCGCGAACGACACCGCCCCCATCAGCCAGAGGGCATAGGGCTTGTCGGCGGCGGCAATGCACCAGTCATACATACGTCTCAGCATGGCGCGATGAACCACCGTCCGGCGGATTTGTCCATGTTCGGAAAAAGGAAAAGTCGCGACAGATCAGCGCCGCTTTTTCAGGCGACTACCCTGTAACGCGACAATTGGTCGCCGGGCGACGGCATCGACGGCCTTGGGTGGGGCGACTGCAGCCTTGGGCAGTGATGATTTGGGGAGCGCAGACCTAGATACCGACGACTTGGGCAGCTTTTCGGCAATGCCCTGGACCCGTTCGCGGCGGTCCATTTCAGCCCACACATCCTGCGGACTGACACCGGCTGCGACCCACAGAACCGACAGATTGTAGAGCAGATCGGCGCTTTCCCGGACCACAGCATCCGGGTCGCCGTTGACTGCGTCGATGACGACTTCGATGGCTTCTTCGGCAAGCTTCTTGGCCATTTTGGCCGGCCCGCGCTGGAACAGCCGGGCGGTACGCGACGTCGAAGGATCGAGATCCTTGGCCGCGACCACTGCGTGATAAAGCCGTTCTAGCGAATCACTCATCCTTCAAGCCTAGATTAAATCCCTCGCCAGCGAGTTAACAAACCATCCAACAGTCTGAAAATGCTTAAAAAAAGCATTCGCCGGGATTTCTCCCGGCGACGCAGCTCAAATTGGCGATCGTTCAGACATCAGTAACCGTAGTAGCCGCCGCCGTAGTAGGCCGGGCCGCCGTAATAGTGGCCGCCGTAGTACGGATTGCCACCGTAATAGTAGTTATCGCGATAGTAATCGCGGCGGCGCTGTTCGGCCACGACGGCACCGATGGTCCCCAGCGCAAGGCCCATGAAGGCCAGGCCGGCTGCGTTGTTGTTGCGATAGTGACGGCGCGCGACGCGACGGCGCGAACTGAAATCGGTTATCTCTCCCGCAGTCACAGGCGCCGTTGAAACGGCCTTTGCAGCCGGTGCGGCGGTTGCCCCCTGAGCGACGACCGGCAGCGGAACGGTCACGGTCAAGACCAGCGCAGCAGCCGTTGCCAGAACCACAGCTCGGCTGAAGGGCGAAGGCAAAGTCTTCCGAATGAACATTTTAAAGTCCTCACAGGATCATCCTGGCCTGAACAGGCCGGGGAGGGATAACCCCAGCTATTACACTAGGTTCCCGAACCCGAATGCAAGCTGAACGGTAAAAGGCGAAATGGTGGCAATCTGCGGCGCAAAGGGCCAAAAGGTGACGAGCGCGCACTGCGGCGGTTGTCATCATACCAACACAGCGCATGCTCAAAAGCCGCCCTCACGCCATCTCACCATTACCTCGCCAGACCAAGTGCCGCGCATGCTGAAACGCCCGGATCGGATTCTCCGCAAGACCCTGCTGTCGCTCATGCTGCTGATGTGCGCCGTTTGTATTCGCGCGACGCCCGGTCTCGCCGCGACGGCGCTGCACTTCTCGCTCGACCGGCCCGCCGATGGCGCGGCGGCGCCCTTTATCCTGGCCGCGAACCGCGGTCTCTATCGCGCGGAGGGCCTCACCGTCACGACGGCCTCGGCGACCAATTCGCCGGACGCGATCGCGCGCGTTGCATCCGGCAGCAGCGACATCGCGCTGGCCGACATCAATGCGCTCATTCGTTTCCGCGACAAGGACGGATCGCCGCCGGTCAAGGCGGTGTTCGTGCTCTACAACAAGGCACCCTACGCGATCATCGCGCGCAAGAGCCGCGATATCTCGACGATGTCAGACATCGAAGGCAAGACGCTTGGCATCGCCGACGGCGATCTCGCCGCGCGGCTGTGGCCCGCGATCGCGCGGCACAACAACGTTCGGCTCGGCAAGGTGAAAACCGAAAAGATCAGCGCTGCGGTGCGCGAGCCGCTGCTCTCGGCCGGTCAGGTCGATGCTGTGACGGGGTTTTCGTTTCTCTCCGCGATCAACCTGCGCGACCGCGGCATTCCCGCCAACGATCTCGCGGTGTTGCGCTTTTCCGAATTCGGCAGCGAGGTCTACGGCCATGCGCTGATCGTCAATCCGAAGTTCGCCGCCGACAATCCGGATGAGGTGAAGGCATTCGTGCGTGCCACGATCGCGGGCATTCGTCTCGCCATCAAGGATCCCGCGCACGCCATCGACGATGTCGTCGCGCAAGTCAGCGGCGCATCGCGCGACATCGAACTGGAACGGCTGCGCGCCAGCATCGCCGACAATATCGTCACCGACGAAGTCAGGACGAACGGCCTCGGCGGCATCGACGACAACCGTTTCGTCGCGGGCGTTAGCCAGATCGCGGAAAACTACGAATTCCGCAAGCGGCCTCTTCCGTCGGACATTTTCGACGACACGTTTCTGCCGCCGCTGAACATGCGCAAGGTCGACTAGCCGCACAACCGATACGACTTTCGCCGGGGCGGGCACTTTCCAGCCCCGGCGAATTCCCCGTCGCTGAATCGCTATGCGGTCTCTGCCCACGGCTTCAGGATGATCTTGCCCGCGCTGGCGCGCGCCGCGAGGATGCGATGCGCTTCGGCCGCCTTGCTCAGCGGCAGAACGTGCCCGATCTGGACATTGATTTTGCCGGACTTGATGAAGCCGATCAGCTTCAGCAAAGCAGCAACCGCCTGTTGCGGTCGAAATTGAAACCAGCCGCCAACGTAATACGTGATCAGCGACTGGTTCATGCCCAGCATGGTGTAGGGATTCACCGGCTTGCGCTCGCGGGATGCCGCGCCGAACACGACGATACGTCCGAACGGCCCCATGGCCTGAATGCTCTGGGTCAGAACGTCACCGCCGGTTGCTTCGAGCACCACGTCGACGCCCTTGCCGCCGGTGAGTTCGCGCACCTCCTTGACCCAGTCGGACCGGGTGTAGTCGATCGCAGCATCGGCGCCCAGCTTCAAAGCGAGTTCACGCTTGGCCGGTGTACTGGCGGCAGCGATCACCTTGCCGGCGCCGAGCAGCTTGGCGATCTGCACCGCGTAGGTGCCGACACCGCCGCCTGCCGCCTGAACCAGAACGGTTTCGCCCGGCTGCAGTTGCGCGCAGTCGGTGAGCGTTTGCAGCGCCGTCATGCCGGCGACGACCAGCGAGCAGGCCTGGTCCGGTGTGAGACCCTCCGGCAGCGGAATCACCTTCGCGACTTTGGCGACGGCGTACTGGGCATAGCCGCCGGCCCCGCCATTCTCGAGCGAGGCGAAAACCAGCGTTCCAACCGGGATGGTCGTCACGCCCTCGCCCAGCGCTTCCACCACGCCCGCGATCTCGCTGCCCGGAATAAAGGGCAGCGGCGACGGAAACGGATACGGATCGTTGTTCCGTCTCACGACATCGGCGAAGTTGACGCTCGCCGATTCAACCTTGATCAGGACTTCGCCTGCGGCCGGCGTGGGCTTCGGCACGTCCTCGTAAATGAGCACGTCCGGACCGCCATATTCATGCAGTTGCGCGACTTTCATCATTTCTACTCCGCTGCTTCTGCCGGTTCGAGCGCGGGATAGTCGACATAACCGGCCGCATCTCCGCCATAGAAGGTCGCGCGATTGTAGGGATTGAGCGGCGCGCCAAGCTGAAAGCGCCGAGGCAGATCCGGATTGGCGATGAAGTGGCGGCCGAAGGCGACCGCGTCGCCCTGACCGGCGCGGATCGCCGCATCGGCCGACGCACCGACAAAGCCGCCGGCGAGTATCAAGGTCCCGGACCAGAACGGACGCAGGTCGTTGATCGCAAGCGGCGCGCCGGCTTCACCGGCATCGGTGTTGCGGGATTCGATCAGGTGAACATAGGCGATGTTGAGAGGCGCAAGCCGGGTCAGGACGTGGCTGTAGAGTCCGATCGGGTCCGCCTCGCCTGCGTCGTTGACCACGCCGAACGGAGACAGCCGGACGCCGACGCGATCGGCGCCCCAGATATCGACCAGCGCGGTCATCACTTCGATCAGCAGACGGGTGCGATTTTCGACCGAACCGCCATAGGCATCGGTGCGATGATTGGTCTTGCTGTGCAGGAATTGCTCGATCAGATAGCCGTTCGCGCCGTGCAGTTCGACGCCATCGAAACCGGCGGCCAGCGCGTTGCGCGCGCCTTCACGATAGGCCTCGACGATTCCCGGAATCTCTCCGATCTCAAGCGCGCGAGGCGTCTCGAACGGAACCATCTGGAATGAAGGCGTGAATGATTTCCCCGCAGGGGTGATCGCCGATGGCGCGACGGGTTGCACGCCGCCGGGCTGAAAGCTCGGATGGGAAATGCGGCCGGTGTGCCAGAGCTGCATAAAGATGATGCCGCCCTTGGCATGGACCGCATCCGTGATCTTCTTCCATCCGGCGATCTGTTCAGCGGAATGAATGCCCGGCGTTGCCGGGTAGCCCTGACCGTACGGCGTCACCTGCGACGCCTCGGACACAATGAAGCCGCCGGACGACGCGCGCTGCGAATAATACTCGACCCCGAGATCGGTCGGCACATTGCCGGGGACCGCCGCGCGCATGCGCGTGAGAGGGGCCATCACCACGCGATGGGAGAGCGTGTAGCGGCCGAGTTTGAGAGGGGCGAAGAGGTGCGCTGTACTCATGGATTGTCCTTGGGTTGCGAACGGGCCGGAACGCACCGGGTGCGGCCACCTCATTCTGGTTTAATTTTGAAACCACATGGACAAGATGGGGCAGATGGTTTAAATTTGCAACCAGTATTTGGCGGCCCCCCGGAGCCGCAGACGAGGAATGCATCAGTGAAAGGCAAGCGGACCGACCTTGACCTCAAGGCCTGCGCCATTGCGCGATCGCTCGGCGCGATCGGCGACTGGTGGTCGCTGCTGATCATCCGCGACGCGCTGGCGGGAAAGCGGCGTTTCGGCGAGTTTCAAAAGAATCTTGGGATGGCGAAAAACATTCTGTCCGCCCGGCTGCAAAAGCTGGTCGAGCGCGGCATCCTCGCCACCGCTCCGGCTTCGGACGGCACCGCCTACAAGGAATATGTGCTCACTCCCAAAGGCGAGAAACTTTACCTCGTCCTCGTGGCTCTGTGGCAATGGGGCGAAGAGTTCTGCTTCGCGCCCGGCGAACTGACCTACGACATGGTCGACAAGGACACGCACAAGCCGTTTCAGCCGCTCGAACTCAAGGCTCGAAACGGGCGCGTGCTTGGACCGAGGGATATGCGGCCGTGGTCGCGGCCGGCTTCGAAGGTGAAACGCAAGGCTGCAGCAAGCCGATAGAAGCACGTCGTGCGCCTGAGCGGCGCGTGCAGGCGGACGCACCGGGGAACTCTCGACAACTCGTTGCTGCCGCGCTCGATTTTCCTAAAATCAATTGGGTGCATAACGCATCCGGACATCTCTTGGCAGCTCTGTATTCCGCGGCGATCCCCGGTTAGGATGACCGTCCTTTCGTTGAAGCACACTTGCAAGGCCATCCTTTGATCCGTCTTTACATCCGCGTTCTCCAACTGCTCGGCAAGGAGGCACGGCTCGGCTGGTTTCTCGCCGGCGCCAATCTCATGCTGGCCGTCGCGCAGTTCGCCGAGCCGGTGCTTTTCGGCCGCATCATCGACGTGCTGTCGGGCACGACGAACCCGGCCGCGGCGGCGGTCGCAACCGCCATCGGCGCGGCGCCGAATTCGCCGTGGCCGCTGCTCGGCGCGTGGGTGGCGTTCGGCCTGTTCACGATCGTTTTCAGTGCCATCGTCGCGCTGCATGCGGACCGCCTCGCCCACCGCCAGCGTCAGGCCGTGCTCACCGATTACTTCGAACACATCATGCAGCTGCCGCTGACATTCCACACCGGCACGCATTCCGGGCGGCTGATGAAGGTGATGCTGCAAGGCACCGACGCGTTGTGGCGGCTGTGGCTGAGTTTCTTCCGCGAGCATTTTGCCTCGATCGTCTCGCTGATCGTGCTGCTGCCGCTGTCGCTCTACATCAACTGGCGGCTGGCGAGCCTGCTGTTCGTCCTGTGCGTGATCTTCACGGTGCTGACCACGCTGGTGGTGCGCAAGACCTACGGCCTTCAGGAACAGGTCGAGAATTTCTACGGCGATCTCGCCGCCCGCGCCTCCGACGCGCTCGGCAACGTGGCGCTGGTGCAGAGCTTCGTGCGCGTCGACGCCGAGGTGCAGGGCCTGCGCGGCGTCGCCAACCAGTTGCTGTCGGCGCAGCTCCCGGTGCTGTCATGGTGGGCGCTCGTGGTGGTGATGACCCGCGCCTCCACCACCATCACCATTCTGGCGATCTTCGTGGTCGGCATCATCCTGCATGGCCGGGGCCAGGCCACCGTCGGCGAGATCGTGATGTTCGTCTCCTTCGCCACCATGCTGATCCAGAAGCTCGAACAGGTCGTGAGCTTCATCAACAGCGTCTTCATGGAAGCGCCGCGGCTGCGTGAATTCTTCAACGTGCTCGACGCAGTGCCGGCGGTGCGCGACATGCCGAACGCGATCGATCCGGGCCGCCTGCAGGGCCTCGTGGAATTTCAGGACGTCTCGTTCTCCTATGACGGCAAGCGGCCCGCGGTAGAGGACGTCTCGTTCACGGCGCTGCCGGGACAGACCTTTGCGCTGGTCGGTGAGACCGGCGCGGGCAAGTCCACCGCCATCGCGCTCTTGCATCGCGCGTTCGATCCGCAATCCGGCATCATCAAGATCGACGGCATGGACATCCGCGGCATGACGCTGGCGGCGCTGCGCCGGAATATCGGCGTGGTGTTTCAGGAAGCGCTGCTGTTCAACCGCTCCATCGCCGAGAACCTGCGCGTCGGCAAGCCGGACGCCACCGACGAGGAGTTGCGCGCGGCGGCTGCGGGCGCGCAGGCGCTCGACTTCATCGAGCGCAGCGACCTGAAATTCGACACCAATGCCGGCGAGCGCGGCCGCATGCTGTCCGGCGGCGAGCGCCAGCGCCTCTCGATCGCGCGTGCACTTTTGAAAAATCCGCCGATCCTGATTCTGGACGAGGCGACCAGCGCGCTCGATGCAGTCACCGAGGCGAAGGTGAATGCCGCGCTCGATACCGTGATGCAGGGCCGCACCACCTTCGTGATCGCGCATCGCCTCTCCACCATCCGCAATGCGACAAGGATTCTGGTATTCGCCCAGGGCAAGGTGATCGAAAGCGGAACGTTCGACGAACTGGTGGCGCGCGGCGGCTATTTTGCCGGTCTGGCGCGGGCGCAGTTCATGGTGCAGGAAAATGCGCGGGCGCAATCGGCATTGTGACGTCGCCTCTCGCTCGGAAGGCCGTTCCGGCGCGGGCAAACAAACAATGCCTTTCTTCTTGTCCCGGGCGGGATGCGGCGCGTCAGCGACGCATCGCAGAACCGGGACCGTCGCGGGCGCGATGCACGCGTCGTTCCGTTATGGCCCCGGCTCAGCGGCGCACCACAAGAGTGCTGCGCCGCGTCCGGGGCACGCAAGCTCATGGCTTGCTTCCACATTCTCATGATCCCGGTTTGGCGCTGTTGCGATCCTGTTCCACCCCCCAAGAAGTGTGGGCATCGCCGAACTTTGGCCCATTTCGTGCTTGAATGAGCGCCGAGACCCCTGTTCCGCAGCCCGCGCTCCGGTGTAAGGTTTCACCCTGCCGCCGCACCGATCCGGCGGCTCCGATGCGGCGCTTGATTGCTCCTGACGACCCGCATGCAACACGCCCGAGGAGGCCAGGATTTTGGAGGCCAGGATTTTGTCAGCCTTTTTAGTCGCCGCCTGCATGCAGTCAGACACCGGAAACGGATAGTGCCCTTGCTCCCTGCCCCGCTCCGGTCTATCGCGTTGCGCCCGCTGCTTGTCGCGGTGATGGCGCTTGCGACGCTCGCCGCGCCGCGCGTCGCGCAGGCCGAGGCGCTACTGGTGATCGAGGCCGACACCGGCAAGGTGCTGCAGGCGGAGAACGCGACCTATCCGTGGTATCCGGCGTCGGTCACCAAGATCATGACGGCCTATGTCGCGCTCAAGGCGGTGAAGGACGGCCGCATGACGCTCGACACGCTGCTCACGGTGTCGCCGACCGCCGCCGCGCAATCGCCGTCGAAGATGGGATTCCGGCCCGGCACCCAGCTCACCCTCGATAACGCGCTCAAGATGATGATGGTGAAGTCCGCCAACGACATGGCGGTGGTGATCGCCGAGGGCGTCGGCGGATCGATCGACGGCTTCTCCGCCGAAATGAACAAGACCGCGCAGCGGCTCGGCATGACGCAGACCAGCTACGTCAATCCGAACGGCCTGCCCGCCGAGGGCCAGATCACCTCGGCGCGCGACCTCGGCATCCTCGCCCGCGCCGTGATCCGCGATCTGCCCGAGTACGAATATTTCATGCACATCCCGGCCATCAAGTTCGGCCGCCGCGTCACCGCAAACTTCAACAAGCTGATCGGCCGCTATCCCGGCGCGGACGGCATGAAGACCGGCTTCATCTGCGCCTCGGGCTTCAACCTCGTCGCCACCGCGACGCGCAACAACAAGCGCCTGATCGCCGTCGTGCTCGGCGCGCAGTCCTCCGCGCAGCGCGCGGCCAAGGCGGCGCAACTGCTGGAACGCGGCTTCGGCGGCAACAAGCTGTCCTGGCTCAAGCCGTCGCTCGGCAGCGTCGACGCCCTGGCGCCGATCGACGCCTCGCCGCCGAATTTGCGCGACGAGATGTGCGGACCGAAGCGCAAGCGCCCCGCCGCCGAGAACGAGGAAGACGATCCGGATATCGCCACCGACAACAACACCGATTCCGGCGTCTCGATGTTCACCGCCGGTCTCCAGACCCCGACCATGAAGGTATCCGACCTGCTGGCGATGCCGGCCGCCGCCACGACGCCGGTGATCGTCTATACCGGCCCGGCCCGCACCGGCGCCGCCGTTCTCGAAGCCGATGCGGCGGAGTCCGCCGCGCAGGCCGCGTCCGTCGCCAAACGGAAGAAGGGCGCTAAGCCGAAGGTCGCCGCCGCCAAGCCGGCCGCGGACGACGCCAAATCGGACAAGAAGCCGGAGGCGAAATCCGCCGCGGCGAAGCCTGACGCCAAGCCGGCGGCGGCCAAGCCCAAAACGGCGGATCAAAAGCCCGTGGTGTCTGCGGCCAAACCCGCCCCGAAGGCCGACAAGAAGCAGGAAGCAGCGGCCAAACCCGATGCTGCAAAACCCGCCGCAGCCAAGCCTGCTGCTGTAACGCCTGCCGCTGCCAAGCCCGCTGCCGCCAAACCGGCCACCGCGCCCGCAAAAGATGCAGCCAAAAGCGGCAAACCTGCGGCCCAGCAAAAGCCCGACGCCGCGCCGCGCGGTTAACCTCTCCGCCTGATTGTGCTTTGCGGAATCCGCGCATTTGAGCTGGCGCAAGGAAGCGCCGAATATGCGTCGTTACCACGCACAGGCTTGCTATGGCCTGCGGCTTCGCTCAATACTTATTTCAATAAATCAGAACAGCCCGCGCACCCCGCCACAAGACGGGGGCCGTCAGGAAACAAGCCGAGGGGAATGAACATGGAACGTATCTGGCTCAAGCAATATCCTGCCGGCGTGCCCGCCGACATCGACGTCAATCAGTATCCGTCGCTGGTCGAACTGCTCGAAGAGAGCTTCAAGAAATTCGCCGACCGCAAATCGTTCATCTGCATGGACAAGTCGATCACCTATAGCGAGCTCGACGAAATGTCGGCGGCGATCGGCGCTTACCTGCAGAGCAAGGGCCTGCCGAAGGGCGCACGCGTCGCCATCATGATGCCGAACGTGCTGCAGAACCCGGTCGCCTCCGCCGCCATCCTGCGCGCCGGCTACACCGTGGTGAACGTCAATCCGCTCTACACGCCGCGCGAGCTCGAGCATCAGCTCAACGATTCCGGCGCTGAGGCCATCATCATCCTGGAGAACTTCGCCAGCACGCTGGAGAAGGTGATCGCCAAGACCCGCGTCAAGCACGTGATCATCGGCACCATGGGCGACCTGCTCGGCTTCAAGGGCGTGATCGTCAATTTCGTCGTGCGCAAGGTCAAGAAGATGGTGCCGGCGTTCTCGATTCCGAACACGGTGGCCTTCAACGATGCGCTCGCGGCGGGTCGCAAGCTGAAACTGAACAAGCCGAAGCTGACCGGCGACGACGTCGCCTTCTTGCAATATACCGGCGGCACCACCGGCGTGTCGAAGGGCGCGACGCTGCTCCATCGCAACATCCTCGCCAACGTGCTGCAGAACGACGCCTGGCTGCAGCCCGCGCTGAACAAGCCGCCGCACGTCGACCAGCTCTTCATCGTCTGCGCGCTGCCGCTCTATCACATCTTCGCGCTGACCGCGTGCTTCCTGCTCGCGGTGCGCGCCGGCGGCGTCAATCTGCTGATCCCCAACCCGCGCGACATGGCGGGATTCGTCAAGGAGCTGTCGAAGTATCAGGTCAACTCGTTCCCGGCGGTCAACACGCTCTACAACGGCCTGCTCAACACGCCGGGCTTCGACAAGCTCGACTTCTCCAAGCTGAAGAGCTGCTTCGGCGGCGGCATGGCGGTGCAGAAGCCGGTGGCCGACCGATGGACGCAGGTGACCGGCGTGGCGCTGTCGGAAGGTTACGGCCTGTCCGAGACCTCGCCGACCCTGACCTGCAACCCGGCCGATACCGACAAGTTCTCCGGCTCGATCGGCATTCCGGTGCCATCGACCTACATCTCGATCCGCGACGACGACGGCAACGAAGTGCCGCTCGGCACGCCCGGCGAAATCTGCGCCAAGGGTCCGCAGGTGATGGCGGGCTACTGGAACCGGCCGGATGAAACCGCGAAGGTGATGACTGCCGACGGCTTCTTCCGCACCGGCGATATCGGCATCATGTCGCCCGACGGCTATACCAAGATCGTGGACCGCAAGAAGGACATGATCCTGGTTTCCGGCTTCAACGTCTATCCGAACGAAGTCGAGGAAGTGATCGCGAGCCATCCCGGCGTGTTGGAATGCGCCGTGATCGGCATTCCCGACACGAAGTCCACCGAAGCGGTGAAGGCCTTCGTGGTGAAGAAGGACCCCAGCCTCACCGCGCAGGACATCATCAAGTTCGCCGCAACAGAGCTCACCGGCTATAAGGTGCCGAAGCACATCGAGTTCAGGACCGAGCTGCCGAAAACCAATGTCGGCAAGATCCTGCGCCGCGAACTGCGCGACGAGAAGCCGAAGGCTGCGGCTGCGGCGGCAAGCTGAGCCTGACGCCCTTCACCTCTCCCTGCAAGCGGGGAGAGGGAACCACGAGAACCATGACCAGTTCCCCTCTTGTCTCCCCCTCCGACATTCTCGCCTTCTGGCGCGAGGCCGGATATGAGCGCTGGTACGGCAAGGACGACGGCTTCGATGATCTCTGCCGGCGTTTCATGCCGGTGTGGGAAACAGCACGCGACGGCAGGCTGACGGCGTGGCAGGACAGCGACGACGGCGCGCTGGCGCTTGTCATCGTGCTCGACCAGTTTCCCCGCAACATGTTCCGCAATGACCCGCGCGCATTCGCGACCGATGCTCTGGCGCGCGCCGTGGCCACACGCGCCATCGACGAGGGACGCGATGCACTCCTCGATCCGGTGCTGCGCGCATTTCTTTATCTGCCGTTCGAGCATTCCGAGGCCATGGCGGATCAGGAGCGGAGCCTCGCGCTGTTCAAGCAGCTTGGCGACGACAACAACATGAAATACGCCGTGCTGCATGCGGACATCATCCGCAAGTTCGGCCGCTTCCCGCACCGGAACGCCGTGCTCGGCCGCGCGACGACGCCGGAGGAAGCCGCGTTCCTGGAGAGTGGCGGGTTCAAGGGGTGACTCTCCCTCTCCCCGCAAGCGGGGCGAGGTGACACCCAACCAAATCTTAACGAATCCTTGCTAAGCGCATCCTGCCGCCGCACGGCGAATTGGATCGATCATCGTGGCCATCATGCAAGCTGACAGCGCGCCTGACGCGAAACCCGCAGGGTTGGTGGCGCGGCTGCGCGGCGTCCTCACCGGCACCTCCGAAGCCTCGCTGACCAAGCGGCTCGCCGGCACCGTGTTCATCATCCGCTTGCTGAGCGCCGGCCTCGCCTATTTTTCTCAGGTGCTGCTGGCGCGCTGGATGGGCGGATCGGACTACGGCATCTACGTCTATGTCTGGACCTGGATGCTGCTGATCGGCAGCATGCTGGATTTCGGCATTGCCGTATCCGCGCAAAAGATCATTCCCGAATATCGCGCCGGCGGCGAATTCGCCATGCTGCGCGGCTTCCTGTCCGGCAGCCGATGGGCCACGCTGGCCGCCTCGACCACCGTCGCGCTGCTGCTCGCGGGCCTCGTCAAAATCCTGTCGCCGTGGATCGATGCACCTACCATCGTGCCGCTCTATATCGCCTGCCTCACCCTGCCCGCCTTCGTGGTCGCCAACACCCAGGACGGCCTCGCCCGCGCCCACGACTGGATGCAGCTCGGCCTGATGCCGCAATTCATCGTGCGGCAGACGCTCATCATCGGCTTCACCGCCGGCGCTGTGGTGCTCGGCATGAATCTCGGCGCGACGGCGGCGATGATCGCCAGCGCCGCCGCGGTATGGATCGCGATGATCGGCCAGATGATCGTGCTCAACCGCCGCCTGCGCGCCCATGTCGAACCCGGTCCGAAGACTTACGATTTCCGTGCCTGGCTGAAGGTGTCGCTGCCGATCATGATGGTCGAAGGCTTCTACCTGCTGCTGTCCTACACCGACGTGCTGGTGCTGCAGCAGTACCGTTCCTCCGAGGAGGTCGGCGTCTACTTCGCCGTGGTGAAGACGCTGGCGCTGGTGTCGTTCATCCACTACGCGATGTCGGCGACCACCGCGCACCGTTTCAGCGAGTATCACGCCTCCGGTGACAAGGAGCGCCTCTCGGCCTATATCGCCCACGCCATCAAGTGGACGTTCTGGCCCTCGGTGGCGGCGACCGCCGTGCTGCTGGCGCTGGGCGAGCCGCTGCTGTGGCTGTTCGGCCCGCAGTTCACCTCCGGCTACGGCATCATGTTCGTGGCCGCGATCGGCCTGATCGTGCGCTCGGCGATCGGCCCGGTGGAACGGCTGCTCAACATGCTGGGCCACCAGAACATGTGCGCGCTGGCCTATGCGCTGGCCTTCGTGCTCAATCTCGTGCTGTGCATCATTCTGGTACCGCGCTTCGGCGGCTACGGTGCCGCGGCGGCAACGTCCGTCGCGCTGACCTTCGAGACGGTGCTGCTGTTCTGGATCACCCGCACGCGCCTCGGCTTCCACGTGCTGGTGTTCGGGAAGAAGACATCCTCAACATAACCCGTCATTCCGGGCCGCGCTCTTCGCTCGGACCCAGAATCCAGACCGGATTTGCATCGCTTTCATAACTGGATTCCGGGCTCGCTCGCTGCGCTCGCGCCCCGGAATGACGGCGGGATTATTCCGCCGTCCAGCCGCCGTCGATGGACAGGTTCGCACCGGTGATTTGGGCTGCATCATCGCCACAGAGGAACAGCGCCAGTGCAGCCACCTGCTCCGAGGTCACGAACTCCTTGGTCGGCTGCGCTTCGAGCAGCACGTCCTTGATGACCTGTTCCTTGGTCAGGCCGCGCGCCTTCATGGTGTCGGGAATCTGCTTCTCCACCAGCGGCGTCCAGACATAACCCGGCGAAATGCAGTTCACGGTGATCTTGTGGGTGGCGAGTTCCAGCGCCGCCGTCTTGGTGAGACCGGCGATGCCGTGCTTGGCTGCCACGTAAGCCGACTTGAACGGCGAGGCGACCAGCGAGTGCGCCGATGCGGTGTTGATGATGCGGCCCCAGCCGCGCTTCTTCATGCCGGGAATGGCAGCGTGCATGGCGTGAAACGCCGATGACAGGTTGATCGCGATGATCATGTCCCATTTCTCGGTCGGGAACTCCTCGATCGGCGAGACGAACTGAATGCCCGCATTGTTGACCAGCACGTCCACCGAGCCGAAGGTCTTTTCACCGAGCGCGACCATCTCGGCGATCTCCGCCGGCTTGGTCATGTCGGCGGGCGAATGCACCGCCTTGACGCCGAAATCCTTCTCGATGGCCGAGCGCTCTTTCTCGATGTCGGCCGGCGTGCCGAAGCCGTTGATCACAATGTTCGCGCCCGCGCTGGCGAAGGCCCGTGCATAAGCAAGGCCGATACCGCTGGTCGAACCCGTCACCACCGCCGTCTTGCCGGAAAGAGTACCCATTCGTCGCTCCTGTTTACTGCTTGATGTATTGCAACCCGTTTTCGCAAAGATCGTAGGTCACCATGGTCTCGTCGGACTGCGGCCGGTTCAGCCACTCCGGATGACTCATGGAGGTATAGACGTCGCGCTCGCCCGCGGCCCAGTGCTCGACCATACCGATCCGCGAGAAATCGTAGTCCTTCGACGAGGCCTCGTGGACCTTGCTGCGATAGATCAGGTGAACCACCGTGACGGTGTTCTCCTTCGAGGCTTCATTGAGCTGCGCCACCAGCGGATCGTCTTTGAAGGTTGGCGGCAGCTTGGCAATCAGCTCGCGCACCGCCTTCTTGGCGTCGTGGATCTTCTTGTTCATGTCGGTGTTCATGCGGGTGCGGCTGGAATAGCGGATATCCTTTTCCCGCTCCGCCGCTTCCAGCACAGTCAAGGGCACCTCGCCGCGCGCGCTGAACAGATCGACCTGGAAAATCAGCAGGTCATTGTCGCGCTCCTGCTCCAGCACATAATCCAGCGGCGTGTTGGAAACGATGCCGCCGTCCCAGTAGAATTCGCCGGCGATCTCGACCGGCGGGAAGCCCGGCGGCAGCGCGCCTGACGCCATGATATGTTCAGGTCCGATCTTCTGGCGGGTGTTGTCGAAATACTCGAAATTCCCGGTCCTGATATTGACCGCGCCGATGCTGAGGCGAATGCCGTCGTTGTTGATGCGGTGGAAGTCCACCAGCCGCTCCAGCGTCGCGCGCAGCGGCGAAGTGTCGTAATAGCTCTGCGATTGCGGGCTGCCCGCGGGCCAGACCGGCGCCGGCGGAAAGCGCGGCTTGAAAAAACCGGGCACGCCGAAGGTCGCGATCAATGCGGCGCTGGTCTCGTTGAAGGCCGAGCGCACATGGTCGTTCTGCACCAGCGGGGCCCATGGCATCGGCGAGCCCGACGACACCAGCTCCCAGAATTCCTTGAGCTTGGCGATCCGCTGCTCGCGCGGATTGCCGGCGATGATCGCGGCATTGATCGCGCCGATCGAAATGCCCGCCACCCACTTCGGCTCGAAGTCATGATGGCAGAGCGCCTGATAGGCCCCGGCCTGGTAGGAACCGAGCGCACCGCCGCCTTGCAGCACCAGCACGCGCTGCGCCTGTGCCGGTGTCGATGCGGAGTGTCTGCCGGGGGAAAGCTGATCCATAGGCCATCGCTGAACTGCATCGGCGGGGAGCCAATGTTGCAGTACGGTGGCCCCAGTTCACAGCCGCGTCAATCGGTGAAAAAGCGGGAGCCGTCACAGAAGGTTTATCGGACGCCTATCGGGCGTCGGGCGCGGCGAGGATCAGCGTCCAGAACACCTTGTATTTGGTATTCGGCGCATAGGTCGCGGCGATGCCTATTTTTGTGACGCCCGTGGCCAGCATGTTGGCCTTGTGGGGCGGCGAATCCCGCCAGCCCGAGAAGGCTTCTGCGAGGGTGTGGTAACCGGCCGAGACATTTTCCACGGCCTTGGTGGCGTCGAAACCGGAAGCCTTGATGCGCTTGTCGAGCGCGCCGGCGACATTGTGGTCGAGCTTGTTGCGGCTCGCCATGGCGTTGGACTGCGCCTCGGCCGCCTTCATCAGCAACGGGTCGACCGCGACCGCGCCGAGGCCATTGTTCTGCCGGTAGCCGGAGATCATCGAAGCGGCGACGTTCGGATCGAGCTTGGCGCTCGCATTCGCCATGCTGACATAGAATGCCGGCTGCTCGGTGGACGTGTCGCCACCCGTCCCACAGCCACTCAACATCGTCAGCGCCAGAATGGCCCCCGCCATGCGTCTCATATCAGGTCCCCAAGAATCGCCCGTGGTTGTTGCACACCAACAATGGCTGAAAGGTGAACGGGTGGTGTATTCGGAGGGGAACCCCATGTGGGGCAATAACGCATCAACAATATCACGTCGTCATTGCCGGGCTTGACCCGGCAATCCATCACCTTGGAAAGACTCAATTTCTTTGATGGATGGCCGGGTCAAGCCCGGCCATGACGTTCAATGTTATCCTACGACTGCGCCGGAAACAGCCGGTAACGGCGGGGCTGCAGGGAGACCACATCGCCGGGCTTGAGGTCGCGGTCGCGCGGCGCGTCGATTTCCACCAGGGTCTCGGTTGCGCCATTGTGCAGCACCACGTCGGCGCGCTGGGTCGGACCGAACGCCCGCACATGCTTGACGTCACCCTCGAACACGCCGCTGCCGTTCGGCACAATCGACACGTCATGACGTCGGATAAAGAGATTCGATGGGCCCGACACCGCGTCGCGCGGCTCGAGGTTCAGCACCCGGTCGCCGAGCCGGACCTTGCCGTCGGATACCTGCACCGGCAGCACGATGGATTCGCCGATGAAGCCGTGCACGAACGCGGTCGCCGGATTGTCGTAAACGTCACCCGGCGTACCGATCTGCTCGATCTTGCCCTTGTCCATCACCACCACGCGGTTGGCGACTTCGAGCGCCTCTTCCTGATCGTGGGTGACGAAGATCGAGGTGACATGAATCTCGTCGTGCAACTGGCGCAGCCAGCGGCGCAACTCCTTGCGCACCTTGGCGTCGAGCGCGCCGAACGGCTCGTCCAGCAACAGGATGCGCGGCTCGATGGCAAGCGCGCGGGCAAGCGCGATGCGCTGGCGCTGGCCGCCGGACAACTGGCTCGGATAGCGATCCGCCAGCCAGTCGAGCTGCACCAGATCGAGCAATTCCTTCACGCGCTTCCTGATATGCGCCTCGTCCTTGCGGATGGCGCGCGGCTGCACCCGCAGCCCGAACGCGACGTTCTCGAATACGCTCATGTGGCGGAACAGCGCGTAATGCTGGAACACGAAGCCGACGTGACGCTCGCCCGCGCCGCGTTCCAGCGCGTTCTCGCCATCGAAGATCACCGAGCCTTCGTCGGGCCAGTCGAGACCGGCGATGATGCGCAGCAGCGAGGTCTTGCCCGATCCCGATGGGCCGAGCAGCGCGACCAGCTCGCCGGTCGCCACCTTGAGATCGACATGGTCCAGCGCGGCAAACGTGCCGAACTTCTTCACGATGTTGCGGACTTCAATCGTCACTTTCAGACTGTCCTTCTTCGAGATGGCTTTCGAGAATCGTTTTCACGATCAGCGTCACGAGCGCCAGGAATGCGAGCAGCGACGCGATCGCGAACGAAGCCACAAACTGATACTCATTATAAAGGATTTCCACCAGCAGCGGCATGGTGTTGGTTTCGCCGCGGATGTGGCCGGAGACCACCGAGACCGCGCCGAATTCGCCCATGGCGCGGGCATTACACAGCAGAACCCCGTACAGAATGCCCCATTTGATGTTGGGAATGGTCACCCGCAGGAAGGTGCGTAGCCCCGAAGCGCCGAGCGAAATCGCGGCCTCCTCCTCCTGGGTTCCCTGCTCCTGCATCAGCGGGATCAGTTCGCGCGCCACGAACGGGAAGGTCACGAAGGTGGTCGCCAGCGCAATGCCCGGCACCGCGAACAGGATCTGGATGTTGTGCGACATCAGCCAGGTGCCGAAATAGCCCTGCGCGCCGAACAGCAGCACGAACACCAGGCCCGAGATCACCGGTGAGACCGAGAACGGCAGGTCGATCAGCGTGATCAGGAATACCTTGCCGGGAAATTCGAACTTGGCGATTGCCCACGCCGCGATGACGCCGAACACCAGATTGAGCCCGACCGAGATCGCCGCGATCGTCAGCGTCAGCCGGATCGCCGACAGCGCTTCCGGCTCGGACAGCGCCGCAAGATACGCGCTGATGCCGCGCGAGAACGCCTCAGTGAACACCACCACCAGCGGCAGCACCACAAAGATGGTGAGGAACAGAATCGCGATGGTGATGAGGGTCCACCGCACCAGAAACGGCTCGGTGCGAATCTCATGCGCGGACGCGGATTTGGGCCGATTGATCACCATGACAGCCGCTCAGACCTGAACCGCGACGCCGCGCGTCTGCGCCCAGCGTTGAATGCGGTTGATGGTGAAGATGATCAGGAACGACACCACCAGCATGATGACGGCAATCGCGGTGGCGTCCGCATAACGGAACTCGGACAGCCGGATCACGATCAGGAGCGGCGCGATCTCGGAAACGTTCGGCAGATTGCCGGCGATGAAGATCACCGAACCGTATTCGCCGACGGCGCGGGCAAAGGCGAGCGCGAAACCGGTGAGGATCGCGGGCGTGAGGCTGGGCAGGATCACGCGGCGGATGATGTCGAAGCGCGACGCGCCGAGGCTGGCGGCGGCCTCTTCCACCTCGATTTCGAGATCGATCAGCACCGGCTGCACCGTGCGCACCACGAACGGAAATCCGATGAAGATCATCGCCACGAAAATGCCGATCGGCGTGAACGCGACCTTGATGCCCATTTCGGCCAGCGGCGCGCCGAGCCAGCCCTTCTGCGCAAAAAGCGCGGTCAGCGCGACGCCGGCGACGGCGGTCGGCAGCGCGAAGGGAATATCGACGATGGCGTCGAAGATGCGGCGGCCGGGAAATCTGTAGCGCACCAGCACCCAGACGATCACCATGCCCATCACGAGATTGACGAGCGCGGCCAGGAACGCGAGGCCGAAGGAAATCTTCAGCGCGTTGAGCGTGCGGCGGGCGGTGAGAATGTCCCAGAACTGGACAAGCGACAGTTCCGTGGTCTTGAGGAAGAGGCCCGCGAGCGGGATCAGGACGATGATCGACAGCCATGTCAGCGTCAGTCCCATGGTGAGACCGAAACCCGGCAGTGCCCGTCGTCGTCCTGTTCCTCCGCTCACGATGCCCCCATCATTCCGCGTTCAGATCAGTTCTTGTAGATCTGATCGAAAACGCCGCCTTCGCCGAAGTGTTCCTTCTGCGCCTTGGTCCAGCCGCCGAACACCTCGTCGATGGTGAACAGGTCGACCTTGGCGAACGACGCTTCATATTTCTTGGCCACTTCCGGATCGCGCGGACGATACGAGTTGCGCGCCGCGATGTCCTGGCCTTCCTTGGTGTACCAGTATTTCAGATAGGCCTCGGCGGCGGCGCGGGTGCCCTTCTTGTCGGCAACGGTGTCGACAATCGCGAGCGGCGGCTCGGCGAGGATCGACAGCGGCGGCGCCACGATCTCGAACTTGTCCTTGCCGAATTCCTTGACCGCGAGGAAGGCTTCGTTTTCCCATGCCAGCAGCACGTCGCCGACGCCGCGCTCGACGAAGGTGACGGTGGAGCCGCGCGCGCCGGTATCCAGCACCGGCACGTTCTTGAAGATGTCGCCGACAAACTTCTTCGCCTTGTCCTCGGAGCCGTACTTCTTCAGCCCGTAGCCCCACGCCGCGAGATAATTCCAGCGCGCGCCGCCCGAGGTCTTCGGGTTCGGCGTAATCACCTGGACGCCGCTCTTCACCAGATCGTCCCAGTCCTTGATGCCCTTGGGGTTGCCCTTGCGCACCAGGAACACGATGGTCGAGGTATAAGGCGCGGAATTCTGCGGCAGCTTGGCCTGCCAGTCCTTTGCCAGCAGACCCTTGTTGGCGATGGCGTCGATGTCGTAGGCCAGCGCCAGCGTCACCACGTCGGCCTGCAAGCCGTCGATCACCGAGCGCGCCTGCGAGCCCGAGCCGCCATGCGACTGCTTGATCTCGATGCTCTTGCCGGTTTCCTTCTGGTAGGCGGCAGAGAATGCCTTGTTGAAATCCACATACAGCTCGCGCGTCGGGTCGTACGACACGTTGAGCAGCGACACGTCCGCGGCAAGCGCCGAGCCTGCCCAGAGCAAACTTCCGATCACGAGAAGACTACGCCGAACCATCTCAATCTCCATTCAAACCGACGACATCATCGCCGTCAGGGAAGGCGTGAACCTCTGGAACTCGCATGGTTCTGTCAACGAAACCGGATTTCATTCTTCGCAATGTTACAGAACGAACGTTCTATGAAAGCCGGATTTTCAAGAAGGCAAAATTTACAACGTCATTTCATGAAGACTTGGTGACGTGGATGCCGCATTCGGTCTTGCCGCGGTCGCGCCAGCGGCCGGCGCGCGGATCTTCGCCGGGCTGCGTGCGGCTGGTGCAAGGCATACACCCGATCGAAGTGAAGCCGGATGCGACCAATGGATGCGGCGGAAGATTCATCGCGGCGTACAGCGCCTTCAACTCGTCCTGCGCGACATTCGCCAGCGGATTGAACTTCAGTCGCGCGCCGTCCGCTTCCACCACCGGAATCGCGGCGCGGTCGCCGCCCTGAAAGCGCTTGCGGCCGTTGATCCAGGCGTCGAACGGCTTGAGCGCGCGCGCCAGCGGCTCGACCTTGCGGATGAAGCAGCACTGATCGGGATTGGAGAACCAGAGATCGCGGTCCTTGTCCTCACGCTCCAGCGTCTCCTGCAACGGATGAATCGTGCGCACGTCGGTCAGGCCGAGCAGGCCGGTCAGCGTGTCGCGATAGGCCAGCGTCTCCTCGAACAGCCAGCCGGTGTCGAGAAACACCACCGGAATGGCGGGATCGACATCGGCGGCGATCTTCAGCAACGCCGCGGACTCGGTGCCGAACGACGACACCATGGCGAGTTTGTCGCGGCCGACCTGGCGCACGGCAGCCGCGATGATCTCCGCAGGCGATGCATTGGCCAGCGCGCGGTCCAGCTCCGCCGCGACAGGCGAGGACGACGGCGTTGCGGGAGCCTGCGAGAGAAACGATGGGGCGGCCGTGCTCATGACTTGACGCTTTCGGGAAGGTGCATCAGCCGCCGGTGAAACGCGGTGACGCGGCCGTCACCGGTCGGCTGGTAGAACACCGAGAAGCGGTGCGCGACATCTGCAAACACCTGCGCGTCCTTGTCCTTCTTGACCTCGAAGGCGTCGAAGCCCGCGCGCAGCATGAACATGAACTGGTCGCGCAGCACCTGACCGGTGGCGCGCAACTCGCCCTTGAAGGCGTGACGCTCGCGCAAGAGGCGCGCCTGCGAATAGGCGCGGCCGTCGCGGAAGATCGGAAACACCAGCGCGATCACCGCGAGCCGGTCGAGATACGGCAGCAGATCGTCGACGTCGCGGTTGTTTGGCCAGATCACGCCGGTCTTGACGTTCTCCTTGCCGTTGCGCGCCAGCGCGGCCTCGGGATCTTTCAG
Organism: Bradyrhizobium sp. G127; assembly: GCF_021502575.1. Taxonomy (NCBI): domain Bacteria; kingdom Pseudomonadati; phylum Pseudomonadota; class Alphaproteobacteria; order Hyphomicrobiales; family Nitrobacteraceae; genus Bradyrhizobium; species Bradyrhizobium sp. G127. The sequence goes on along the minus strand of NZ_JAKFGN010000003.1, from coordinate 349,703 downwards.
AAAGCGTTCAGCCGACAACAGCACCGCGCCATCGGCGGGCAGCGGCGCGTCTTCGGCCAGATGGACGAATTCGTCGGCGACGACGGTGTTGCCCTTAACGAGTGGCATAGACCCGCTCCTTGAAAGGCTCCACGCCAAGCCGCTTCACGGCATCGACGAACAATTCCTGCGGCCGCTGGCGCAACGCCAGATAGGCCTCGACAATATCCTCGATCACATCCGCCACCTGATCGTAGGGCACCGCTGGGCCAACCAGATGGCCGAGAGCGGCGTTCTCGTCGGCACGGCCGCCGATGGTGATCTGATAGAATTCCTCGCCGTTCTTCTCGACGCCGAGAATGCCGATATGGCCGACATGATGATGGCCGCAGGCATTGATGCAGCCTGAGATATTGATGTGCAACCGGCCGATCAGGTTCGCGGTATCCGGGTTGGCGAAGCGGCGCGTCAGTTCCTGCGCGATCGGGATCGAGCGCGCGTTGGCGAGCGAGCAATAATCGAGGCCGGGGCAGGCGATGATGTCCGACACCAGATTGACGTTCGGCGTCGCCACGCCGATTTTGTCGAGCGCGCGCCACAGCGCCGGCAGATCGCGCTTCGCGACATGCGGCAGCGCCAGATTCTGTTCGTGGCCGACACGGATTTCACCGAACGAATACTTTTCGGCGAGATCGGCGATTTCATCCATCTGCTCGGCGGTGGCGTCGCCCGGAGGGCCGCCCACCGGCTTCAGCGACAGCGTGACGATAGCGTAGCCGGGCTGCTTGTGGGGCGCGATGGAGTTCTTGTACCACGCCTCGAAATTCGGATTCTGCAATGCCTTCTTCAACTCGTCCGGCGTGTCGGAGAGATTGTCGTATTTCGGATAGAAGAAGCGCGACCGGATGTCCTCGATCTCGGCATCCTGAAGCGCCAGCGCGCCGTCGCGCATTTGCGCCCACTCCTCCTCGACCTCCTGCTTGAACTTCTCGATGCCGAGCTCGTGGACGAGGATCTTGATGCGGGCCTTGTAGATATTGTCGCGGCGGCCGTACTGGTTGTAGACGCGCAGGATCGCCTCGACATAGCTCAGGATGTCCCGTTGGCCGACGAATTCATTGATGGTCTTGCCGATGAACGGCGTGCGGCCGAGCCCGCCGCCGACCAGCACCTCGAAACCGGTTTCGCCCTGCGCGTTCTTGTGAATGCGCAGGCCGATGTCGTGCACCTTGATGGCGGCGCGGTCGTGCTCCGATGCGGTGATCGCGAACTTGAACTTGCGCGGCAGGAACGAGAATTCCGGATGCAGCGTCGAATACTGCCGCAGGATTTCCGCCCAGATGCGCGGGTCTTCCACTTCGCCGGGCGCGACGCCGGCCCACTGGTCCGCCGTAACGTTGCGGATGCAATTGCCCGAGGTCTGCATGCCGTGGATGCCGACCTCGGCGAGATCGGACAGCGCGTCGGGCAGTTCGGCAAGCTTGATCCAGTTATACTGAATGTTCTGCCGGGTGGTGAAATGGCCGTAGCCGCGGTCATACTTGCGCGCGACATGGGCCAGCGCGCGCATCTGCTTCGACGACAGCGTGCCGTAGGGTATAGCGATCCGCAGCATGTAGGCATGCAATTGCAGATAGACGCCGTTCATCAGGCGCAGCGACTTGAATTCGTCTTCGGTCAGTTCGCCGGACAGACGGCGCGCGACCTGATCGCGGAACTCGGAAACGCGTTCGTTGACGATGGTGCGGTCGAGTTCATCGTAAGCATACATAGTGGAGTGCCTTGGCTAACTTTGGCTCAGGCCGGAAGGGTCAGGCCGAAACGAGCAGATCGATGGTGACGCCCTGGTTGCGGATTTTCTCGCGCAGGTTGCCGGGGGCGATGCCCTGATCTGTGACTTCGACCGGCGCAATGTAAGGTCCGACCGCGCCGATGTCGTCGGCGACGGATTCGGCCAGCAGCGCGCGGGCGTCATCGGCGGTGCGCACGATGGCAGCGTCCGACAGTTTGACCGACCAGCCGTGCGCGGCCGTGCGGTAGATCACCGCACCGTCGCGCGTGCGATTGGCGGTGACGATGGAGGGACCGGTGATCTTGATTTTCTGTTGCAGAGGAGAGGTCATTCGGCAGCTCGCAAAAGTTCGGACACGATGTCTTCAGGATTCATCTGGGGGTTGGAATTCCGCCAGGGCGCGGAGCGGGCGACGACGTCGCCGATGATGAGGATTGCGGGTCCGGTCTCGACCTGTGCGGCCAGCGCCGGCAGATCGTCCAGCACGCCGACCACGGACTTGGCGTCGCGCCGCGTGGCGCGCGCGAACACGCCGACCGGCGTCTGCGGTGAGCGGCCCGCTTTGAGGAGGCCCTCGCGGATCGTCTGCGCGGCGGTGATGCCCATGTAGACGACCACGGTCATCTTGGTATCAGTCAGCGCGGACCAATCGACATTGCCCGCATCTGTCGCCTTGTGGGCGGTGAGGAAGGTGATGCGCAGCGCTTCCTGCCGATAGGTCAGCGGCACTTCGGATTCCGCCGCAGCCCCAAGTCCGGCGGTGATGCCGGGGATCACCGAGTAAGCCACGCCCGCCGCGCGCAGCGCCGCGATCTCCTCGCCGCCGCGTCCGAAGATGAAAGGATCGCCGCCCTTGAGCCGCACCGCACGCTTGCCGGACTGCGCCGCGTCAATCAGCAGGCGATGGATCGCGTCCTGACCAATGCCGGGCTTGCCGACACGGCGGCCGACCGGCACCCGCGCCGCATCGCGCCGCGCGCGGTCGAGAATTTCGGGCGATACGAGATCGTCGTAAAAAACCACGTCGGCATCCTGCAACGCGCGCAGCGCCTTCACGGTGAGCAAATCCGGATCGCCCGGTCCCGCGCCAACCAGCGTGACGAAGCCGCTGCCGATGTTGCGCGCGAAAGACGCGGGATTGGAAATGCTGGCGAGCGCCTGATCGGCCTGCGCGGTGCGGCCGGCGAGAACGTCGGCGCCGATCGGCCCATCAATGACGCGCTCCCAGAACAGACGGCGCAGCGGCATGTCGGGAAGCCGGGTCTTGATGGTGTCGCGCCAGCGTCCAACGAAGCCGGCCAGATCGCCGATCCGCGCTGGCAGCATCGCCTCGATGCGTTCGCGCACGCGGCGCGCCACCACCGGCGAAGCGCCGCCGGTGCCGACAGCCACAACTACATCGCCGCGATCGACGATCGCCGGGAAAATGAAAGTCGAATGCGCGACTTCGTCCATCACATTAACGGGGATGCCGAGGCTGCGCGCCCGCGCAGCGACCGCATGACCGGTTTCGCCGGCGCCCGCGCAGAGAATTGCAATGACATTGGAGAGATCGGCGGTGAGCGGATCGCCCGACGCACGCTCGATGCGCGCAACCGACGCTGCGTCGAAGCCCGACACATCATAACGGCCGTCGGTCGCAAACCACCGCACGTGCGCATCCGCCGCCATCAGCAGGCGCAATTTCGCCTGCGCAAGCTCGCCCTGCCCGACCAGAACTATCGGGCCGGTTTGCAGATCAAGGAATACCGGCAGAAACCGCATGCGAAACTCCGATGCCCCATTTGCGGGGTTGACTGAAATTATTTTCTATTTATGTATCTTGCAAGCCGCGTAAAGAGAAAATTATTTCTTCTACGCTGCGCCGCAAAATTAGAAATTCGTACCACAAACCGCGCGGAAAAGAGATGCATCTTCTCAGGCTCCCTCAGAGTGGCCCTGGCCCTCGTCCGGTAGCCTTTGCATCCCGCGAAACCAACGGCCTGCGGGCGCCGCGGTTTCCTGCGCTCCGGACAGAGTGACGCCATGGCGAACGCACCGGTATCCATCCCTTCCTCGGCACCGTCGAGATCATCTGCGCCGTCGATGGATCATCTCGACGAGCTCGAAGCACAGAGCATCTATATTTTCCGCGAGGCCTTCGCGCGGCTGAAGAAGCTCGCGCTGCTGTGGTCGCTCGGCAAAGACTCCAATGTGATGATCTGGCTGGCGCGCAAGGCGTTCTTCGGCAAGGTGCCGTTCCCCGCGCTGCATGTGGACACGCAGAAGAAGTTTCCCGAGATGTACGCCTTCCGCGACCAGTACGCGAAGGAATGGGGTCTCGATCTCAAGGTCGATTACTGCCCGCCGATCGAGGAGATCGATCCGACATTGCCGCCGGCCGCGCGCTCCGCCGCGCGCAAGACCGAAGGGTTGAAACTCGCGCTCGCCAAATATGGCTTCGACGGCCTGATTGCCGGCATCCGCCGCGACGAGGAAGCCACCCGCGCGAAAGAGCGTGTGTTCTCGCCGCGCGGGCTGGAAGGCGGATGGGACGTGCGCGACCAGCCGCCGGAATTCTGGGATCATTTCAACGCCTCGGTGCCGCAGGGCGCGCATCTTCGCGTGCATCCGATCCTGCACTGGACCGAGGAAGATATCTGGGCCTACACCCAGCGCGAAAACATTCCGATCATCCCGCTGTATCTGTCGAAGAACGGCAAGCGCTACCGCTCGCTGGGCGATCAGGACATCACCAATCCCGTCGTGTCGAATGCCTCGAACATCGAGGAAATCCTGATCGAGCTGAAAGGCACGAAAGTGCCGGAGCGCGCCGGGCGCGCGCTCGACCACGAAACCGAGGATGCCTTCGAGCGGCTTCGCGTCGCCGGCTATCTCTGACGCTGCAAGTCTGACGCTGAATGGACGCCGCCATGAACATCGCAGTTTCGAAAGTCTCGCTCGCCGCACCGAACGGCACCACGCGCCCGCAGGTCCGCATCGTCATCGTCGGGCATGTCGATCACGGCAAGTCCACGCTGGTCGGCCGCCTGCTGCATGAGACCGGTAGTCTCCCTGACGGCAAGCTGGAGATGCTGAAAGCCGTCAGCGCACGGCGCGGCATGCCGTTCGAATGGTCGTTCCTGCTCGATGCTTTGCAGACCGAACGCGATCAGGGCATCACCATCGACACCACCCAGATCCGCTTCCGCACGCCGTCGCGCGACGTGATCCTGATCGATGCGCCGGGCCACGCGGAATTCCTGCGCAACATGATCACCGGCGCCTCGCAGGCCGACGGCGCGGTGCTGATCATCGACGCGCTGGAAGGCGTGCGCGACCAGACACGGCGTCACGGTTATCTGCTGCATCTGCTCGGCGTGAAGCAGGTCGCGGTCGTGGTCAACAAGATGGACCGCGTCGATTACAGCGCGGCGCGCTTTGCGGAGATCAGCGACGAGATTTCGGCGCATCTCACAAGCCTTGGCGTGACGCCAACCGCGATCATTCCCATTTCCGCCCGCGACGGCGACGGCGTCGCCGAGCGCACCGAAAATATCAAGTGGTACAGCGGCCCGACCGTGGTCGAGGCCATCGATCACCTGACGCCCGCCCGCGCGCTGGATGAACTGGCACTGCGCCTTCCGGTGCAGGCGATCTACAAGTTCGACGACCGCCGCATTGTCGCGGGCCGCGTCGAGGCAGGCACCATCGGCGCCGGCGACGAGATCGTCATCATGCCCGCCGGCAAGATCGCCAAGGTGAAGTCGGTCGAAAGCTGGCCGCAGACCCCGCTGATCGGACGGCAGGGCGCGGGGCGTTCGGTCGGCATCACGCTGGACCGCGAACTGTTTCTGGAACGCGGCGACATCATCGGCCACATCGCCGCTGCGCCGCGCGATACCCGCCGCCTGCGCGCCCGCATCTTCTGGCTGCACGACGCGCCGCTGAAGGCCGGGGCCTCGGTTCTGGTGAGGCTCGGCACCATGGAAACCCGCGCCACCATCGTCGCCATCGAAAAGGCGGTCGATCCCGGCGACCTCGCCAGCATCGAGACATCGGCGATCGCGCGCAACCATGTCGGCGAGATCGACATTTCATTGGCCAAACCTGTCGCCGCCGATCCCTACAGCGACAATCCGCGCACCGGACGTCTTGTCATCGAGGTCAACGGCCGCATAGCCGGCGGCGGCCTCGTGCTAAGCGTCGATTCCGGTCAGCGCGCCGTTCCCATCGACATCGTGCCGGTGGAATCCGCGCTGCGCCCCGAAGAACGTTCCGCGCGCTTCGGCCACGGCGGCGCAGTGGTCTGGCTGACCGGCCTGCCCGGTTCCGGCAAATCCACGCTGGCGCGCGCGCTCGAGCGCAAGCTGTTCACCCGAGGCGGCTCCCCGATCCTGCTCGACGGCGACACCGTGCGCGCCGGGCTCAACAGCGATCTCGGTTTCTCGCCGGAAAGCCGCGCCGAAAACATCCGCCGCCTCGCGGAAGTTGCGACCCATCTGGCGCGCAACGGCCATATCGCCATCGTTGCCGCTGTCTCGCCCGCCAGCGACGACCGCGCCAATGCGCGGCGCATCGCCGGCGAGCTGTTCCGCGAAGTCTATGTCGCAACCCCCGCCGAGGTCTGCGAAAGCCGCGACCCCAAGGGCCATTACGCCAAGGCGCGCGCCGGAAATCTTCCGAGCTTCACCGGCATCGCCAACGACTATCAGCCGCCGGCCAGCGCCGAACTCACCATCGACACCTCGGCGCGCTCCGTCACGGACGGAACCGAGGCCATCGAGCGGCTGCTGGCAAACACCGGCGTGCTGTTCGGCGAACTCGACGATGTCGCCGCCAACATCTGAACCTGAGCCACGAACTCACAGGAGATAGACTTTGCGTAAACTTCTCATCGCTTTCGCAACAAGCGTCAGCCTCGTCACCGCCGCGCAGGCGCAGACCCCGAACACGCTGCTGAACGTGTCCTACGACATTTCGCGCGAGCTCTATGCCGCGATCAATGTCGCATTCGCCAAGCAGTGGAAGGCCAAGACCGGCCAGGACGTCACCATCAACCAGTCGCACAACGGCTCGTCGCGTCAGGCGCGCTCGATTCTTGAGGGACTCGAGGCCGACGTCGTGACCTTCAATCAGGTTACCGACGTGCAGGTGCTGGCCGACAAGGGCAAGCTGATCCCAGCCGACTGGCAGAAGCGGCTGCCGAACAGCTCCTCGCCGTATTACTCGCTGCCGGCGTTTCTGGTGCGCGCGGGCAATCCGAAGAACATCAAGGACTGGGACGATCTGGTCCGTCCGGATGTGAAGGTGATCTTCCCGAACCCGAAGACCTCGGGCAACGCGCGCTACACCTATCTGGCAGCCTATGCCTACGCCAAGAGCAAGTATGACAGCGACGAGAAGGCCGGCGAGTTCATCAAGAAGCTGTTCGCCAACGTGCCGGTGTTCGACACCGGCGGCCGCGCCGCGACCACGACCTTCGTCGAGCGCCAGACCGGCGACGTGCTGATTACCTTCGAGGCCGAGACCAACGGCATCCGCGACATCGCCGGCGCCGACAAGTATCAGGTGGTGGTGCCGTCGCAGAGCCTGCTGGCCGAATTCCCGGTGGCCGTGGTCGACAAGTATGCCGAGAAACACGGCACCCAGGCCCTGGCGAAAGCCTATCTCGAATATCTCTACACGCCCGAAGGCCAGACCATTCTCGCTCAGCAGTACAACCGCGTGAACGACAAGGCCGTGACCGAGAAGTTCAAGGACAAGTTCCCGGCGGTGAAGCTCGTCACCATCGAGAAGGAATTCGGCGGCTGGGACAAGGTCAACGCAGACCATCTTAATCCCGGCGCGAAGCTGGACCAGCTGTTCGGCGGGGCGAACAAGTAAGGGGACCAGCCGCGTCATTGCGGGGAGCACTTGAGACGAAGCAATCCAGCTCTTTACGAAGCTCTGGATTGCTTCGCTTCGCTCGCGATGACGGAAGATAGTTCCAAGATGTGTCATGCGCGGGCTTGACCCGCGCATCCATCTTTTAGAGAGAATGTTTTTGAAGATGGATTGCCGGGTCAAGGCCGGCAATGACGCCGCAGAGCGGTTCGGATCGTCCCCGTCTCATTTCATGAACTGGACTTTCAATTTGCGACGCCGGGTCATCCCAGGTTTCGGACTGGCGCTGGGAACGACCGTCCTCTATCTCGGGGCGATCGTGCTGCTGCCGCTGTGCGCGCTGCTGCTGAAAGCCTCCGGTATCGGCCTCGCGGAGTTCTGGGAGATCCTGTCGTCGCCGCGCACGCTGTCGGCCATTCGCGTCACCGTGACCATGGCCTTCGCCGCCACCATCTTCAACGCGATTTATGGTCTGCTGCTGGCTTGGGTGCTGGCGCGTTATAGGTTTCCCGGCAAGCGCCTGCTCGACGCGCTGGTCGACGTGCCGTTCGCGCTGCCGACCGCGGTGGCCGGTCTCGCGCTCACCGCACTGTTCGCCAAGAACGGCTGGTTCGGCGCGCCGCTCGATAAAATCGGCATTGCGGTGGCGTATACGCCGCTCGGCATCGCCATCGCGATGGCCTTCACCAGCATTCCCTTCGTGGTGCGGACGGTGCAGCCCGTGATCGAAGACCTCGGCTCCGAGGTGGAGGAAGCCGGACGCTCGCTCGGCGCGAACGATTTCCAGATTTTGTGGAAGATCATTTTCCCTGCGATCTTTCCGGCGTTCCTCGCCGGTTGCTCGCTGTCGTTCGCGCGCAGCCTCGGCGAATTCGGCGCGGTGATCTTCATCGCGGGCAACCAGCCGATGAAAACCGAGATCGTGGCACTACTGACCTACATCAGGCTTGAGGAATACAATTATCAGGCGGCTGCTGCGATCTCCACCATCATGCTGCTGATGGCGTTCGCGATGCTGATCGTCACCAATGCCGTGCAGGCCTGGCACCTGCGCTATGTCGGGCGGGGAGAAGTCTGATGTCCCTTGCCTCCGAGCGCGATAGCGAACAGGCCGAATGGATGCAGCACCCCGTCGGGGGCGGCAAGGTCACACGGCGGGTCGTGCTGTGGAGCGTGCTGGTGCTGACCGCGCTGTTTCTGGTCGCGCCCCTGGTGCTGATCGTGACGTCGGGGCTGTCGCTGGGCGTCGGCGCGTTCGTACGCAACCTCTCCGAGCCGACGACGCTGCATGCGATCCTGCTGACGCTGCTGACGGCGGTGGTGGTGGTGCCGATCAACATCCTGTTCGGCCTTGCCGCCGCATGGACGGTGACGAAGTTCGACTTCAGGGGCAAGACGCTGCTGATCGCGCTGATCGAGCTGCCCTACTCGATCTCGCCGATCGTCGCCGGCGTCGCCTATCTGTTCGTCTACGGCTCGCAGGGCCTGTTCGGTCCGCTGCTGGAAGCGCTCGGCCTCAAGGTGATGTTCGCGCTGCCCGCGATCTTTCTGGCCAGCCTGTTCGTCACCGCGCCGTTCGTCGCCCGCGAGTTGATTCCGCTGATGCAGGTGCAGGGCACCGATGAGGAAGAAGCCGCGGTGACACTCGGTGCCGGCGGCTTCACCACGTTCTGGCGCGTCACGCTGCCGAACGTGAAATGGGCGGTGGTCTACGGCGCGATCCTCTGCAACGCGCGGGTGATGGGCGAGTTCGGCGCGGTTTCGGTGGTCTCCGGCAACATTCGCGGCCAGACCACCACGCTGCCGTTGCAGATCGAACTGCTCTATCAGGACTACAATGTCGCCGGCGCCTTCGCCGCCGCCACCGTGCTGACTGCCGTGGCGCTGGTCACCATCCTGATCAAGGTAACGCTGGAGCGCACTGGCAAGACCTCCTCGGCCGGACCGGGGCACTAAGTCCAAGCCCCTGAAAGACGCGTCGCCCAGCCATCTGCGGGACCGTGGTATTCGCCATTCTGACCGGGGAAGGGCCTTCTCTTTTGCCCGACTTTCACGTTAAAACGGCCCCCTAGGCCGCTTCTCAGCGGCGATCACCACCTCATCCTGAAGCCCCAGAGCGGCGTGTTTTCCGCCGTTTTCCGTGAGATTTATCATGAAACGTATCGATGCAAGCGGCCTCAAGATCGCTCCCGTCCTGTTCGACTTCATCGCCAAGGAAGCGACCCCCGATACCGGCATTGCGCCCGACGCCTTCTGGTCCGGTCTGGCCGCCATCGTCAACGATCTCGCGCCCCGCACCCGGCAACTGCTCGCCACCCGCGACACGCTTCAGACCAAGATCGACGGCTGGCACAAGGCGAACAAGGGCAAGCCGTTCGACATGGACGCCTATACCGCCTTCCTCAAGGAGATCGGCTACCTGCTGCCGGAGCCGCCGGCGAAGGACGTGCAGACCGCGAACGTCGATGAAGAACTCGCCACCATGTTCGGGCCGCAGCTCGTGGTGCCGCTGACCAATGCGCGCTACGCGCTGAACGCGGCGAATGCGCGCTGGGGCAGCCTCTACGATGCATTCTATGGCACCGACGCCATTCCGCACGATCCCTCCGAGACCGGCAAGGGCTACAACAAGGCGCGCGGCGACAAGGTGATCGCCAAGGCCAAGGCGTTCCTCGATCAGGCCGTGCCGCTCGCCACCGGCAACCACAGCGACGTCACCGCCTATATGATCGAGCACGGCCAGCTCGCCGCCAAGCTCAAGAGCGGCAACGCCACCGCGCTGAAGAACAAGGCGCAGTTCGCGGGCTATCAGGGCGACGCGGCGTCGCCGACCTCGATCCTGCTGGTCAACAACGGCATGCACATCGACGTGCTGATCAACCGCAGCAACACCATCGGCAAGGACGATCCTGCCGGCGTTGCGGACATGATCCTGGAATCGGCGGTCTCGACCATTCTCGACATGGAAGACTCGGTCGCCGCCGTCGATGCCGACGACAAGGTGCTGGTCTACCGCAACGTGCTCGGCCTGATGAACGGCACGCTGGCGGCGGATTTCGAGAAGGGCGGCAAGACGCTGACCCGCGCGCTCAATGCCGACCGCGTCTACACATCGCCCGACGGCAAGGGCAAGGTGACGCTGCACGGCCGCAGCATGATGCTGGTGCGCAACGTCGGCCATCACATGTTCACCGACGCCGTGCTCGACGCCAAGGGCGAGGAAATTCCGGAAGGCATTCTCGACGCCGCCGTCACCGGCCTGCTTGCACTGCATGACCTGAAGGGCAAGACCAAGCTCAAGAACAGCCGCAAGGGCTCGGTCTACATCGTCAAGCCGAAGATGCACGGCCCGGATGAAGTGGCACTCACCGTCGAGATTTTCGGCCGCGTCGAGAAGATGCTGTCGATGGCTGCCAACACCATGAAGGTCGGCATCATGGACGAGGAGCGCCGCACCACGGTGAACCTGCAGGCCTGCATCCAGAACGCCGCGCAGCGTATCTGTTTCATCAACACCGGCTTCCTCGACCGCACCGGCGACGAAATCCATACCTCGATGGAAGCGGGTCCGATGATCCGCAAGAACGACATGAAGGCGCAGCCGTGGATCAAGGCCTACGAGGACTGGAACGTCGACATCGGTCTCGCCAACGGCCTGCCCGGCCACGCGCAGGTTGGTAAGGGTATGTGGGCCGCGCCAGACAAGATGGCCGACATGCTGGCGCAGAAGATCGCGCATCCGCAGGCCGGTGCATCCACCGCATGGGTCCCCTCGCCGACCGCGGCGACGCTGCACGCGCTGCACTATCATCAGATCGATGTCGGCGCGCGGCAGAAGGAACTGAAGAGCCGCGCCAAGGCGAAGCTGTCGGACATCCTCACCATTCCGGTGTCCCAGTCGAACTGGGCGCCGGACGACGTCAAGCAGGAGATCGACAACAATTGCCAGGGCATTCTCGGCTACGTGGTGCGCTGGATCGATCAGGGCGTCGGCTGCTCCAAGGTGCCGGACATTCACGACGTCGGCCTGATGGAAGACCGCGCCACGCTGCGCATCTCCGCGCAGCATCTCGCCAACTGGCTTCATCAGGGTGTCGTCTCCAAAGATCAGGTGATGGAATCGCTGAAGCGCATGGCGACGATCGTTGACAAGCAGAACGCGGGCGATGCGCTGTATCGGCCGATGGCGCCGAAGTTCGACGGCGTAGCGTTCCAGGCGGCCTGCGACCTGATCTTCAAGGGCCGCGAGCAGCCAAACGGCTACACCGAATTCATCCTGCACGCCCGCCGCAAGGAAGCGAAAGCCGCCGGTTAAAACGAAAACTGTGATCGCGACGAAAACCCCGGTCCTCGCGCCGGGGTTTTTGATTCAGATATTGTCACTTCCGACGCATGACGCGTTGTCGCAGTTCCTTCAGGAACGATTGCTACAGCGCACCGTTATCCGTCTTTCCAACACTGGAGGATGATGATGGATTGGAACCGCGTTGAAGGTAACTGGAAGCAGTTCAAGGGCACCGCGAAGGAGAAGTGGGGCAAGCTCACCGATGACGATCTCGATGTCATCGAGGGCCGCCGCGAACAGCTCGAAGGCAAGCTGCAGCAGCGCTACGGCTACGCCAAGGATCAGGTCAAAAAAGACGTTGATGACTGGTTCAGCACGCTGAAGTAAGCGGCGCTCGTCGCCAGAAGAAAGCCCCGGCAAACTGCCGGGGCTTTCTTGTTCGATCTCGGCGATTAAGCCACCGCCGTCACCCTGAGGCGCCTAAGCGAAGCGGAGGCCCCGAAGGGCGACGGCATTCGCAGTCCGCCCTTCTTCGAGGCTCGCAAGAGCTCGCCCCTCAGGATGACGGGCCTAGAACACCGCGAGATATTTCAGGATCGAGATGATGCCAATGATGATAACGATGGCACGGACGATCTGCTTGGCGCGGCCGTCGATCGGCAGCAGATTGACCAGATACAGAACGAGAATGACGACAAGAAATGTAATCAGAACGCTGATAAGCAAAGACATGATGACCCCTCATGACATCGTTTCGAAAGGGTCACGAGAATGTCCCGTATCCCCGTAGAGCAACGATTGCCTGAGGGGTTGGTTCCGTTTCCGGAACAACGTTATTGCGCGGCGACCACCGGCAGTTTGTCGAACTGAGCCCGCGCCGATCTCGATATTGGCGAGAAGTTCACCGACGCGCCGCGACGTTCAGCGGTTTTATTGGCGACGACCAAGCCGTTCGCGCCGGCGACCAGATCGCCCTTGCGCAGGGTCGGATCGTTCTCGACATTAACCTTGGCGAGGCCGCCCGGATCCTTGCCATTGCAGGTGCAGCCGGTAACAAGCTCCGTACGATACTTGAAGGCGTTCGGCAAATCCGAATAAGACTTGCCGGTCTCCGTGGCAGCGTTGTCGATATTGCTGCCGTAGACGACCTTGGTCTCGCTCGCGGGACAGAAGCTCTTGCAGGCTTCGGCGCGGCTCTGGTCGCCGGTCACCGCCAGCGGGAAATAACGTCCGTCGCAGGTGCGCACGCAATAGGCCGCGCCGCCGCCTCTCGCCACCCGCGGCTGGGCCGGTTGACCAGAACCATCTCCGAATTCCGAAGCGAATGGCAGCGGCATCGACGGCGCGGAAGGAGCCGGCGCACGGCCGCCGAACAATCCGCCGAGGAAGGACGAGAAGAAATCACGAGCGTCCGCCTTCGGCGCCAGCATGGATCCTGCGGTAACGACCAGCGCGATGGCTGCGGCGCGACGCATGAACGAGACTTGACTCATGACCGACCTCTTTTTGCCCCACCAACCACCCACACGCTATTTTTTGCTCAATACAATCCGGACAATTTGACTCGTTGCATCACAGGATGCGCCACAGGCGAGCGCAGGCTCGCCGGCGTTACATTGTTGTCCCGCGAGCGGTTGGCCTGAAGCGGTGCATTCTTCGGCAGCACCACAACCCTGGTGCCGACACCTACCCGGCTCGCGAGATCCTGCACGTCTTCATTGGTCAGCCGGATGCAGCCGCTGGAAACGAACTTGCCGATGGTGGACGGATCATTGGTGCCGTGAATGCGATAGGTGCTGGAGCCGAGATACATCGCGGCTGCACCCAATGGATTGCCAGGACCGCCGGCAACGAAGCGCGGCAGATAAGGCTGTCTCGTGATCATCTCGGCGGGCGGAATCCAGTCCGGCCACGATGCCTTACGCGAGACGGTCTGCACGCCGGACCAGGTGAAGCCCTCGCGGCCCACCCCAACGCCGTAGCGAATGGCACGGCCCTGCCCGAGCACATAGTAGAGCGTGGTGTTGCCGGTATCGATCACGATGGTGCCCGGCGCTTCGCGGCTGTCGAAAGAAACCACCTTGCGCTGAAGCCGCTCTGGCAGAACAGCCGAACCGTCGCCTTCGTCTTCAAGCGCGCTCGGCGCCGGCAGTGCCTGCCGGTCAGACCAGAAATTCTGCGACGGCTCGGCATAACCGAGCGATTGTGCCGATGCGGGGACGGCCAGGGCGACAGGCAGCACCGCAGCAGCAGCAACGGCGAGCATGCGCGCCGAGCGAAGGGACGCTGCAACAGCCTGAACCGGGAAATAACGCAAGACCGTGGTCGCCTGCACTGAATGGGTCATGACCGTTTACCGTTCTGCGGAGACATCGTGGATGCCGATGTCAAGCCAACGCGGGGTCGCAGGCTTGGTTCCATGGCACGGCCCGCCTCAGCAATTTGTCCCCGCCGCGCAGTGGCGGGTTCAAAACCGCTCGCGGAACCTTGTGACAGCGAGACGGTTAGGGGTGCCGGAAGCCGGCGCATGACAGCGATCGGCGGGGATTATTGAGAGGCGATTTGCCATGTCACTCGGGACCATACTTGTCATCATTCTGATCCTGATCCTGCTCGGCGTTATTCCGAGCTGGGGCTATAGCGGCAACTGGGGTTACGGGCCTTCCGGCATCGTCGGCACCATACTTGTCATCGTGGTGATCCTGCTGCTGCTCGGCAGAATCTGACGATGTCCGGCGTGCGCCGAGAGGTGCGCGACACACATAGCCGGGCGATCAGCCCCTCGCCCGGCGACAGCGACGACAAACGGCCTCCGATGATGCGACGCGCGGAGGTCGTTTCGTTTGCGGTGGTGGCCCTGCTCATCATCAGCGTGGTCGCGGTGCTATATTTTGCACGAGCCTTTTTCCTGCCGACGGTCACAGCGCTGGTGATCGGCACGATGCTGTCGCCCGCCGCCCGGTTCTTAGAACGCTACGGCATTCCTCGCTCCGTTTCAGCGGTTCTCATCGTCACAGCGACATGCGCCGGCCTCGCCTTCATGGTGGCGCTGATCTCCGCGCCGGTGATGGAATGGACCACGCGGCTGCCGGAGATCGGCCCACGGCTGAAGGACAAGTTTCACGTCTTCGACCGGCCGATCGCGCTATGGCACCAGTTGCAGGGCCTGTTCGGCGCGACGGCTTCTCCTGGCGAAACCAGCTTTCCCTTGCCGAAGATCGAATGGGTCCAGCCGACGCTGGAATTCCTCTCTCCGACCTTCACCGAGATACTGCTGTTCTTCGCAGTGCTGGTGCTGTTCATCGCAAGCTGGCCAGATCTGCGCCGCGCGCTGGTGCTGAATTTCGCCGACCACGATTCGCGGCTGCGCGCCCTGCGCATCCTCAATGCGATCGAGAGCAATCTCGGCGGCTATCTGCTAACCGTGACGCTGATCAATATGGGGCTCGGCGCGGCCACCGGCCTGATCTGCGCCGCCACCGGAATGCCGAACCCGGCAGGGCTGGGCGCCCTCGCGGCGACGCTGAATTTCATCCCCATCATCGGCCCCATCGTCACCTTCGCCGTGCTGGCCGCTGTCGGCATCATCACATCATCGACACTCGCCGCAGGGCTCGTCGCCGCAGGCATCTTCGCCGTGGTGGCGTTCATCGAAGGGCATTTCGTGACGCCCATGATCATCGGCCGGCGGTTGCAGCTCAACGCGCTGGCCGTTTTCGTCGCGCTGGCGTTCTGGACCTGGCTATGGGGTCCGATGGGCGCATTCCTGTCGTCGCCGATCCTGATCGTCGGCCTCGTCCTCAAGGAGCACCTGATGCCGGTCAAGGACTCGTCGTTTCCCGAGTTTTAGGCCGATGGAACCTTCGTCACGACCACGCGTTTCCGCAGCACATAACGAGGAGCTTCCGATGTCGAGTACCGACGGCGAAGACACGATGCGAAACATGACCGACAAAGCCACCTATGACCGCCTTCAGAAGGATGTAGACGCCGTGAAAAACGATATTTCAGCACTGGCCGACCAGATTTCGGACGTACTCGAAGCGTTCAAGGGCGATGCCCGCAAGCAGGCTCGCCGCGCTTATAAGCAGGCCCGCACCAACGTCGATTCGGTGATGTCCGACGTCAGCCAGCGCGGCAGCGAGGCGATCGACGCGGCGCAGGACTACGCCGGCACCCTCGAGGAATCGCTGGAAGACGCAATCACGCAACGCCCGCTGGCTGCCGTCGGCCTGGCGGTGGGCTTGGGCTTCCTGATCGGCGTGACCTGGCGCCGCTGATTCCGGAGCTTGTGCCGCTGGCGGCCAATCCGGCCGACAGCGGCGACGTCTTGCGGTGCGTGAACGCATATTGAGATCGGATTTTCGATGTTTCAGAAATTCATGGATGATTTCCGGGAAAGCGCCGGCAGCGCCTTGCGGCTGACGTCGCTCGCCATCGCGGTGGCGGTGTCGCTGTTCATCACGACGGGTTTTCTCTGCGCCGCCGCCTTCGTGTTCGTGCTGCAGAAATATGGGCTGCTGCAAGCCTGCTTCGCGGGCGCGGGCGTGTTCTTCGTCGCGACGCTGCTGGCAGCAATGTCCTATTCCGTCCGCAAGCGGCAGATCCAGGAAAAGCCGGTCGAAGCCGTGAAGTCCACCATGCAGTCGGCGCTGAGCGATCCGATGGTGCTGGCCGCGGGTCTGCAGATCGTCCAGATCATCGGGGTGAAACGCATCATCATTCCGCTGGTGGCAGTGGGCGGCATCGCGCTCGGGCTGATGGCAACCCGCCGGACCGCTGCGGCGGCGGAAGAGGATCCAGCGGAATAGAATAATTATGGAAAAGCATCTCCCGCAAGGCAAAAAGAAAGAGCGCCGACCGGCGCTCTTTTCATTTGGATATTTAAATCTCTTCTGCCTATCATGTGATGCATCGGCCCGGCGCAAGCTGCCTCGCTACCGCAGTAAGAACGCTCACCACCGGCTCGCAGGCGACGGGACGCTGACCCGCGGAAGAGCGATCCGAACCCTTACCGGCACCCGTAGTGGCCGGCGTCTTACGCCCTGCGTCTGCGGCCTCGTCAGCAGGGACGCGCATCATGACCGACGTATCGGGAAGGCTGGGCAGCTTGAAGGACAGCGTCAGTCCTCCTGCCGGCCGCACCGACGTATCACGGTCGCCCTTCGCAGAACGATCCACATTCGTGACAACGGTCTCGTCGCCATTGTGGACAGGCATCGTCACACTGGCGCCGCGCTGCGCCGGTCCTCGGCCATCATTTCCTGCTGCGACGTCGATATGAACGGCACCCAGCGCCAGAATGGCTGCCACCGCGCCGAGAGTTCCAGAAGCCATGTAAGCCATCTGCCCGCCTCACACGTTGCAAATGCCGCGTCATTGCGACTGCGAAAACAACGTGACGGGCCGGGCTTTCGTTCCAGGCTGGCCGGGGACCCAGCGCGAGAATAAATATCACTTATCCGGGAACGCTTGGGCGAGCTGGGCGTCTTTCTCAAAGCCGGTCAAATCCCCCTGCCCCTAATCGACCGGCTTAGCGGGGGTGTGGCCGTGGTGATGCCGGCTGCACCCCTTTTTATTTTCGCTGGCTGACAGCAAAAAGCCGGAGCAGGCTTTCCCGATCCGGCTTTTGTTGGTTTGGATGGCGCAGCTTTTTTAGGACGCCGCGGCTTTCGAAGACCGGCCCCGCGAGTTGCGCTGGAAGAACAGCGCCTGGCTCGCCACCGCCGACACCATCGCCGGCTGAAACGGCTTCGAGATCAGGAAAGCCGGTTCCGGCCGCTCGCCGGTGAGAAAACGCTCGGGGTAAGCGGTGATGAACACCACCGGCACCTCGAAGGTCTTGAGCAACTCGTTGACGGCATCGAGACCCGAACTGCCGTCCGCCAACTGAATGTCGGCGAGGATCAGGCCGGGCTGCTTGGATTTCGCCAGCGAAATGGCATCGGTATGGGTCCGCGCCACACCGATGACGTTGTGGCCGAGATTCTTCACCAGGCTTTCGAGGTCCATCGCGATGAAGGTCTCGTCCTCGATAATCAGAACGTCGGTGGCGATCTCCGCCGCCAGTTCGCGACCGGCGCTGTCGGCGAGTTCACGCACCTTCGCAACATCGGTGTCGAGAATATAGGCCACCTCGTCTTCCGCGAAGCCTTCCAGCGACAGCAGCAGGAACGCCTGACGCGCGGGCGGCGTGAGGCTCGAGAGCCGCTGCTCGCTGGCCTGGGCCGGCCCCTTATCGACCGCCTCGTTCAGGGAAATCGAATTCCAGATCTTTGTGAACAGCCGGAACAGTCCCGCGCGAGGTCCAAGCTTTTCTTCCAGCAGTGAGGGGTCTTGCAGCAACGCCTCCAGCATGGCTGCCACATAGGCATCGCCGGACGCCTGATTTCCCGTCAGCGCGCGAGCGTAGCGCCGCAGTAGTGGCAGATGTTCAGCTACGAGCTGAGAACGAGACATACCCCCTCCAATCGGTGATGATTTCAGTTTGGACCGGAAACACAGTATCAGCCACCAGTTCCCCGCTTCGAACTACCTACGTTTGATCCGAAGAAAAGTTCCTTCGATATCTGGAACTTTTTGGTGCGGGCCCCGTTAGCTGTTCATGTGGAGACGGGGCTGAGCGGCCAGAAGCATCACCCTCAAAAAGAAAAAACGCTGCGTTTCTAGATAGTTAGCCAAGGGGAAAACGGATCAGCACATGACAGATGCAAAGCCTCCGAAACCAGCAACCAAAGGGGGTCTGAATACCGAGATTCAATCCCGGATCGGACACCAGTTACGCGCCATGTATGACGACGTCGTTCGTCAGGGGGTGCCAGACCGTTTTGCAGAATTGATCCGCCAGCTCGATTCTCAGGACGCTGCCGCTCGCGTTGCTGAAGGTTCGAAAAAAGACGGGAGGGACTAATGCCTCTCACGGATTCGCTTCGAGACGACATTCTCGCGACGGTGCCAAGTTTGCGCGCTTTCGCCATTTCGCTCAGTGGCAACGCCGACCGTGCCGATGATCTCGTGCAGGAAACGCTGTTGCGGGCACTCGCCCATATCGACTCGTTCCAGCCGGGTTCCAATCTTCCGGCCTGGCTGTTTACGATTCTGCGCAACCTGTTCCGCTCGGATTATCGCAAGCGGCGGCGCGAAGTCGAGGATGCCGACGGCAGCTACGCCAAGACGCTGAAGACACAGCCCGCGCAAAGCGCACACCTCGAGTTCGAGGAGTTTCGCGTGGCGCTCGACAAGCTACCGCAGGATCAGCGCGAGGCGCTCATTCTGGTCGGTGCGTCGGGGTTCTCCTATGAGGACGCGGCAGCGATCTGTGGATGCGCGGTCGGCACCATCAAGAGCCGCGTCAACCGCGCGCGTTCGAAATTGAGCGCCCTGCTCTACGTCGATGGGGCCGAGGATTTCGGACCGGACAACACGGTGCGCGCCGTAATCGGCGGAGGCGGCGGCTAGAGGCGTCTCCTCTCAACTCAACAAAGAAAAGCGGCCACCCGCAGGTGGCCGCTTTTTTGCTGGATCAGTTGAGGCCGCCAAAGGCCCAGATCAGAATCAAAACGGGAATGGGAATCCCGAGAAACCACAGCAACAGATATCGTCCCATATTTTTCTCCGCCTGAATCAGCGTCGCCGATGACGCATGTTGCCGGCTCAATTCAGTGCGGGAAAGTTTGTTCCGGGTCAGAGAAGCTCAACGCTTCCGGACCGGTGCGCCGATGCGCTCGGTGCGGTCCATCTCGGTCTCGTCCACCACGGTCGCCATCGGCGCCGTGAGTTCATAGACGTAACTGACGTCCGTGAAATAGCGTTTCGACGTGCCGCCCAGCGCTTCGGGTGCGACCCGGTCCAGCAGCACGAGCCCGAACTCGCTGTCGGCGCGGCGGGTGGCGGCGCTGGTGTTGAACTCCTCCCAGCGGAAATGGAACATCGGCTCGACCTCGTCGGTGACATTCCATCCCGCCACCACATGCGGATGCTTGCCGACCAGCGAGAGGCCTTCGTCGGCATGAGAGGCGAGTTCGAAGAACAACAGCGACAGGCTCTGCGCCGCTCGTGCGCTGACGATAATGTCGGGCCCGCTCAGCGCGATACGGTCGGCGTGCGGGATCGCGCGCGGCTCGAACAGGCCCTTCAGCTTGACGCCCTGCCATTGGCTCTCGCTGAGCAGCGAGACGACATGCGACATGGCGTGAATGCGGCCGATCAGAAGCTCGCGGGCGATGTCGATGTCCGCGCCATGCCGCAGCGTCCGGGTGACAATCGACTGGATCACGGCGAGAATGTTCTTCACGCGATGATTGAGTTCGTCGATGACGGCAGTCAGGCGGCGCTCGAAGCCGATGCGGGTCTGGATCTCACGGCTGAGCCGCAGGTTGTTGTAGGACACATAGCCGAACAGGCCGCACAGAACGACGGTCAGCGCCAGACCGATCAGCATGATGATGGCGGCGAGTTCCTGCGCTCGCGTCGCAGGATTGGTCTTGGCGTAATAGATCAGGGTCCAGTCCCGCGCGCCGAAGGACACCACGCGCACCAGCGGCGGATTGTCGGCGTCGAGTTGCAGCGGCACCGTGGCAACATTTCCGTCCGCATCGGCGGTGAGATTGTTCGAAGCATTGCGCGGATCGCGCAGCGCCACCGAGAACAGCGACAGTTCGTCATTCGCCAGCATCAGCGGCGCCAGCCGGTAGGAAATGGTGAGAAAGCCAACGACGCTGCCGGCACCGTCCGCCTTCACCGGAGACGCCAGCACGATGCCGACCGGGCCACCATTGCGGAGCAGAACGAAGGGATCGGACGATACCGGCTTGCTCTCTTCCGCTGCGCGCGCCAGCATCGGACCGACCACCGGGTGGGCATCGAGAATCCGTCCCACGAATGACCTGTTCTCGTCATTCAGCGGCTCGACATCCATCAGCACGCTGGCGGGATCGCGCAGCGTCGCGGGATTCAGCGTGTTGTCATCGGCGTTGCGCAACGTCGGGTTGGGGAAACCGGCCGCCTTGATATCGTTCTGGACCCGGCCGAGATCGGCGCGCGGCACACGCGCAACCCAGCTCGCCACCACGAAATCCGTCCGGAACGCGTAGATCGACGCGCGCAGCGGCTGCAGGGCATTGGCCGAAGCGATTGACGGAGAACGGAACAGTCCCACCGCGACGCGCGCAAGCAGTTCGCGCTCGCTCAGGCGTTCCTGCACAAGACCGGCATGGGTATCAACTGCGCGGGCCAGCGCGATCCGGCCGATGGACAACTCCTGATCGTAGACCTTCATGGCCGCGAGACCGGAGATGATCGCTCCGATGATGGCCATCAGTCCGATGATGAGACCGAGACGGACCACGCGCTTACTCTGGGAAAGACATGAGGAATGAAACAGGTGGCCGGCAGGAAATGCGGACCAGGCGGAAATAGCGATCAGATACAGCGGCCGAATTGATACTCATGATTACTCTGATGGCGCCTGGCGTTGAAAACGAGTCGGCACGCGCCGAATGTACAGTGAATGGACCAATTTAGAGGTATCGAATTGGTTCCCGCCACGAGAAAATATGCTTTTGCATGGTAAATTCGCTGGTCAAGAGGCCACCTCTCGCCACCTGCAAGGATTGCGCGAAATGAGAGTCGTCAATGGACCGCGGCCATGGTGAGGCCGACCACCACCGCGACGATCCCGAACAAAATGACAGCAAGAAAAATGCTGCTGTAGTCTCTGGCTGGAGCTGCTGAACGTACCTGTCTCATGAAGAGCTAACACCAGCGGCGGCATCGCGTTCCGGAAACACCCGCCGGGCGGACAACGCCGGGATGAACAGTCACCGTTCCCGCTGCGAGATCAGCTCGCCCTGGCAGGAACCTGCGCCTGAAGGCCGCCCTTGGCTTCAATGAAGCGGATGATGCGGTCGAGGCCTTCGCTTTTTTTCAGGTTGGTCATGACGAAGGGCCGTTCACCGCGCATTCTCTTTGCATCCGCGTCCATCTTCTCAAGCGACGCGCCGACATAAGGAGCCAGATCGATCTTGTTGATGACCAGCAGGTCGGAGCGCGTGATGCCCGGACCGCCCTTGGAGGGAATCTTGTCACCGGCCGCAACGTCGATGACGTAGATGGTGATGTCCGCCAGTTCCGGCGAAAAGGTCGCCGCGAGATTGTCGCCGCCGGATTCGATCAGCACCAGATCGAGATCGGGAAATTTCAGGCGCATGTCCGCCACCGCCGCGAGATTCATCGAGGCATCTTCGCGGATCGCGGTATGCGGACAGCCGCCGGTCTCGACCCCCGCGATGCGATCCGCGGTCAGCGACCCCGAACGCACCAGATACTCCGCATCCCATTTGGTGTAGATGTCGTTGGTGATGGCGGCGATGTCGTAACGCTCCCGCATGCTCTTGCAGAGCAGATCCATCAGCGCCGTCTTGCCCGACCCGACCGGGCCGCCGATACCGACGCGGAGCGGGCCGTTCGTGCTGCTACCCATGCGATCAATCCCTCTGTTCGCGGTTGGTCATGACCTGAACAACCTCGTATACTGCGTCTCGTGGCGCATGCCGGCCAGATCGGCGCGAAACGTTGCGCTGCCGAGATCGTCGAGCGAGCCGTTGAACGATTTTTCCGCTGTGGCGGCGATCACGCCTTCAAGCGCCGCCAGCGCATGCTGACTGTCGGTCTGCCCCAGCGGAATGAGCCGCACACCCGCCGAGATCCAGTTCGATGTCGTGGCATGAAGAAACGCATGCAGCGTCAGCGGCAACGAAATGCGGTGTCCGGCCGCGAGCACGCCGACAGCTATCGGATAAGCGATCGGGGTAGATACGTGCGACGCCAGCAAATCCAGCGCATCGCAGGTCCATGCCGATCGCGCGATCTCGACAAAGGCGCGGCCCTGCGAAGTGGTTTCCAGATGGCGTTCGCGCGACGGCGTGAAGGCAGCGGCGAGTTCGGCGATCTCACCGAGCTTCGCACCATCGCCTGCGTCAACCGCGCGCCAGGCGTGACACAGCAACAGACCGTCGCAGAAACCCGCGCCGTTCAGCAGCATGGCCGTCAGCCAATCCTGCAACGTCTTCCTGTCGATGACGTCGCCGGCTTCGACCGCCCATTCGATGCCGCTGGAATAGGAAAACGACCCGACCGGGAACGACGGCGACAGCCACGTCATCAGCCGGAACAGCGCAGCCGATTCCTCAGCCTCGGGGGAAAGGCTCTGACCACGATCATTTGCGATCATGAGCATGGGAATGGCCGTGATGATGGTCATGGTCATGCTTAGCCTGACCATAATCGTGGTGCGCATGATCGTGATGCTTGTGGTCGTGATCGTGGCCGGCGTGCTTGTGACCGGCATGATCTTTGTGATCGTGACCATGATGGCCGTGATCGTCGTGACCGTGGGCCGCATGGCTACCGCCGGAATAGGCGCCGCCTTCCGGATCGAACGGCGCTTCGATGGCGATCACACGTGCGCCGAGACCGCGCACCATCTCCTCGATGACGTGATCGCGCCGGATGCGCAGCCCCTTGCCGACGATCTGCGTCGGCAGATGACGATTGCCGAGGTGCCACGCGACCCGCACCAGATGCTGCGGATCGGCGCCGCGGATTTCCACCAGCGGCTCGGGTGCTGCGACTACCTCGACCAGCCGGCCGTCTTCCAGCACCAGCGCATCGCCGCCGCGCAACGCCACCGCTTCCGCAAGGTCGAGCAGGAATTCCAGCCCGCGCGTGCCGGTCATTGCCATGCGCCGCCGGTGCCGATCGTCGAAATCGAGCACCACCGTATCGGCAGCGGCCGCGGTCCAACTGCCGGGCGGATGAACCTGCGTTGCGCGGATCATGATAGCCGCCTCATAGCTTCTGCACTTCCCCGCCGCTGATGATCTCGATCTCCGTCGGCGACGCCTTCAGCGGCGCGGACAGTTCACGCCACGCCTTCAGATGCGGTGCGCGGCTGTGGGCGGTGAGATCGTCGCGGGTTTCCCAGCGCTCGACAAAAACGAACACGTCCGGATCATTCACACTGGCGTGGAGTTCGTAGGACACGCAGCCTTTTTCCTTGTGGGTCTCGGCCATGCAGGCCTTCGCGCCAGCGATATAAGCGGCGCGGCCTTCCGGCTTCACCTTGGTGGTGGCGACAACGTAGATCATCGGACCTCCACATTGGCCGCCGTGATGACTTCGATCTTCGGCGGCGCGGCGAGACAATTCACCACAACGCGACCGAAGGTCTTCATATGCTCCGCCTTGCGGTGCGGCACCAGCGCCTCGGCATTATCCCATTGCTCGACGAACACCAGCTTGGTGGGATCGGTGACGCTCTCGTGCAGGTCGTAGGCGATGTTTCCGGCTTCCTTGCGGGTGTCCGCGATGCAGGCTTTCGCCGCTTCTATCAGTTCCGCACGCGTCTCAGGCTTGATGGTCAAGGTCGCAACAACGTAAATCAAGGGATCCTCCCGGCTTCTTATTGGAGCCGGGACCCTAATACATGAAGTAACGCTGCGCCATGGGCAGCACCTCGGCCGGCGCGCAGGTCAGCAATTCACCGTCGGCACGCACTTCATAGGTCTCGGGATCGACCTCGATGTTCGGCGTTGCGCCGTTGTGAATCATGCTCGCTTTCGAGATGCGGCCACGGGTGTTTGAAACAGGATACAGCGTCTTGGCGATGCCGAGTTTCTTCGCCAGCCCCGAGGCCACCGCGGCCTTGGAGGAAAATACCACGGACGACGCCGTCAGCGACTTGCCGAAAGCCGCGAACATCGGCTGGTAGTGCACCGGCTGCGGCGTTGGGATCGACGCGTTGGGGTCGCCCATCGGGGCTGCGACGATCGAGCCTGCCTTGACGATAAGATCCGGCTTTACGCCGAAGAAGGCCGGCGACCACAGCACCAGATCGGCCATCTTGCCCTTTTCGACGGAGCCCACCAGCTTCGAGACACCATGCGCGATGGCGGGATTGATGGTGTATTTCGCGATGTAACGCTTGACGCGGAAATTGTCGTTGTCCTTGCCCTTGTCCTCCGGCAGTGAGCCGCGCTGCTTCTTCATCTTGTCCGCGGTCTGCCAAGTGCGGATGATGACCTCGCCGAGACGGCCCATCGCCTGCGAATCCGACGAGATCATCGACAGCGCGCCAAGATCGTGAAGAATGTCTTCCGCCGCAATGGTTTCCTTGCGGATTCGGCTTTCGGCGAACGCCAGATCTTCGGCAATCGACGGGTCGAGATGGTGGCAGACCATCAGCATGTCGAGATGCTCGTCGATGGTGTTGCGGGTGAACGGCCGCGTCGGATTGGTCGACGACGGCAGCACGTTCTTCAGGCCCGCGACCTTGATGATGTCCGGGGCGTGGCCGCCGCCCGCGCCTTCGGTGTGGAAGGCATGGATGGTGCGCCCCTTGAAGGCTTTCACCGTGTCCTCGACGAATCCCGACTCGTTCAGCGTGTCGGTATGGATCATCACCTGAATATCGTGATCGTCGGCCACGCTCAGGCAGTTGTCGATGGCGGCAGGCGTGGTGCCCCAGTCTTCGTGCAGCTTGAGCGCGCAGGCGCCAGCCTTGATCATTTCGACCAGCGCCGCAGGGCGCGACGCGTTGCCCTTGCCGGAAATGCCGAGATTGACCGGGAATGCATCGAAGGACTGGATCATCCGCGCGATGTGCCACGGCCCCGGCGTGCAGGTGGTCGCGAACGTGCCGTGCGACGGACCGGTGCCGCCGCCCAGCATCGACGTGACGCCGCTCATCAGCGCGTGTTCGATCTGCTGCGGACAGATGAAATGGATGTGGCTGTCGAAGCCGCCGGCGGTGAGGATCTTGCCCTCGCCCGCGATGATATCGGTGCCGGGACCGATCACGATGGTGACGCCGGGCTGAATATCGGGATTGCCCGCCTTGCCAATGGCTGAGATGTAGCCTTCCTTGATCGCGACGTCGGCCTTCACGATGCCCCAGTGATCCACGATCAGCGCGTTGGTGATCACGGTGTCCGCCGCGCCCTGCTTGTTGGTCATCTGCGACTGGCCCATGCCGTCGCGGATCACCTTGCCGCCGCCGAATTTCACCTCCTCGCCGTAGACGGTGAAGTCCTTCTCGACCTCAATGATGAGGTCGGTGTCCGCCAGCCGCACGCGGTCGCCGGTGGTGGGGCCGAACATGTCCGCATAGACGGAACGGGAGATTCTGGTGGCCATTCTGCGCCCCTGTCCTGAAATTGCCTGTGTCGCTTACAGCTTGCCGCTCACGTCGCCGCGGAAGCCGTAGACCACGCGCTTGCCGGCCAGCGCCACGAGATTGACATCACGCGTCTGCCCCGGCTCGAAGCGCACGGCAGTACCCGCCGCAATATCGAGCCGCATGCCGCGCGCTTTTTTGCGGTCGAACTTCAGCGCCGGATTGGTCTCGAAGAAATGATAGTGCGAACCGACCTGAATGGGGCGGTCGCCGGTGTTGGCTACCGTCAGCGTCACGGTCTTGCGCTTGACGTTCAGTTCGATATCGCCGTCCTTGATGAAGAGTTCACCGGGGATCATTTTTGTTACCTTTAATTCTGGGCATGATCTGTCCGAAATCCGCTGCCCGCTTTTCGGGATCAGGCCCTAACGAATGGGTTCGTGAACAGTGACGAGCTTCGTTCCGTCCGGAAACGTCGCCTCGACCTGAATGTCGTGGATCATTTCCGGAATCCCGTCCATGCATTGCGCGCGGGTGATGACCTCGGCGCCGGCCTTCATCAGTTCGGCGACGCTGCGGCCGTCGCGCGCGCCTTCGACGATGAAGTCCGAGATGATCGCAATGGCTTCGGGATGATTGAGCTTGACGCCGCGCTCGAGGCGCCGCCGGGCGACGATCGCCGCCATGGAAATCAGCAGCTTGTCTTTTTCACGGGGAGACAAATTCATGCGTAACGTACCCGAATTGGAATTGAGCCTAGTTGAGCCAGAGCCGCGGCAAGCCCGAAGGACTCACACGTTCCAGCACTTTCATCATATCGGCGCGGAGCCGCGCCGCATCTTGTGCGCAGAAACGCGCCATTGCAAACCCGTTCCATGCCGAGACGCCGACCTCGGCGCCGAACGCATCGGAGACTTCGCGAATACGTTCAACGATGGACTCATCGCCCGGCACGATCAGCGCCGTGCCGATGGCGACACCGCCATTGGCGACCGCGCGGCTGGCAAGCTTGGCGGCGATGTCGCCGTGGAGCCGCACCGTCTCGGCGAATACCAGCTTGCCGCCGATCCGCATCCGCCAACGATCGGTGAAACTACCCCGCGCCATGACCTCGCCCATGGCCGCGCGGCCGAACACCACGATCTCGCACAACAGCAGCGAAGCGTTCTGTGCCAGATCGATGTCGAATCGCCGCGCCACGCGGGCCTGATCGAACAAAATGGTTTCCTGCGGCAGCCATGCGAGCCGGGCATCAGCCCCGGCGCGCAGCGCGATATTCACCTGAGCCTCTGGCCCGTGGGAGCGGTAAATCTTCTCGGCGGCAGCGGTGGTGACGGTCAGGTGCGCGCCGTCGGCGGCCGCGATGCCGATGTCGAAACGGTCGCCGCCCGCGATGCCGCCCGCGGTATTGACGAACACGGCGGAAAGACCCTGCTGCTCCGGCGACGGAAAGCGCACGCGCAAGGAGCCCGATTCATGCAGTTCGCGGCGGCGCGTCGCGCCGTCCTTCACATGCACGTCGAACCTTACCGCGCCCACCGCACGGTTGGCGGCGAAGGTGTCCGATGATAACGATATGATCCCGCTCTGCATCCACCCCGGCCAGTTCAGGTTATGTCCGACTCAGAGCGCCATCTGGCGACTGATCTCGGCGGGATCGAGGTTGCTGCGGTCGCAGGTGAACTTGACCGCACCGCGATCCATGACCGCGAAATTGTCGCCGAGCTCACAGGCAAAGTCGAGATATTGTTCAACCAGCACGATGGCCATGGTGCCGAGGCTGCGCAGGTAGGAAATGGCGCGGCCGATGTCCTTGATGATCGAGGGCTGAATGCCCTCAGTCGGCTCGTCGAGCAGGAGCAGCTTCGGCCGCATCACCAGCGCGCGGCCGATGGCCAGTTGCTGCTGCTGGCCGCCGGAGAGGTCGCCGCCGCGTCGGCCGAGCATGGTCTGCAACACCGGAAACAATGAGAACACGTCGTCCGGAATGGTGCGATCCTCCCGCTTCAGCGGCGCGAAGCCGGTCCTGAGATTTTCCTCCACCGTGAGCAGCGGAAAGATCTCCCGCCCCTGCGGCACGAAGGACATCCCCTTGCGCGCGCGCTCATAAGGCTTCAACCCGCGAATATCCGCGCCATCGAACGTGATTGAGCCGTCCTTGATCGGATACTGTCCGACCAGCGCGCGCAGCAGGCTGGTCTTGCCGACGCCGTTGCGGCCAAGCACACAGGTTACCTTACCCGGCTCCGCAGCCAGAGAGACTCCGCGAAGCGCCTGCGCCGCGCCGTAGTAGAGAGTGATGTTGTCGACGTTCAGCATTATCAGCGCCCCAGATACACTTCGATGACGCGTTCGTTCGACGAGACCTGATCGAGCGAACCTTCCGCAAGCACCGATCCTTCATGCAAGCAGGTGACGCGCACGCCGAGTTCGCGCACAAACGTCATGTCGTGTTCGACCACCACCACGGTCTTATCCTTGTTGATCTCTTTCAACAGTTCGGCGGTCTGGTGCGTCTCCACATCGGTCATGCCCGCCACCGGCTCGTCGACCAGAAGCAACTTGGGATCCTGCGCCAGCAGCATGCCGATCTCCAGCCACTGCTTCTGGCCGTGCGACAGCGCGCCGGCGAGGCGATCGCGGGAATCCTTCAGGCGGATGGTCTCCAGCACACGATCGATCCGTTCGGATTCATCGCGCGACTCGCGCCAGAACAGCGTGCCGCGCACACGATGATCGACGTTCAGCGCCAGCAGCAGATTATCCTCGATGGTCTGGCTTTCGAACACCGTCGGTTTCTGAAATTTGCGGCCGATACCGAGTTCGGCGATCTGGGTTTCGTCGAGTCGTGTCAGATCGACCCTGCCGTCGAACAGCACGTCGCCCTCGTCAGGTTTGGTCTTGCCGGTGATGATATCCATCATCGTGGTCTTGCCGGCGCCGTTGGGACCAATGATGGCGCGCATCTCGCCCGGCGCAATGGTCAGCGACAGGTTGTTGATGGCGTGGAAGCCGTCGAACGAGACGTGCACGCCGTCCAGATAGAGCATGGCGGAGGTGGCGCGGGTGTCCATGACATTCATGCGCCTACTCCGCCAAACTTGTTTTAGACAGACCTGGTTTGGTGACGCCGTCTTCCGCCGCGGCGCTTGCCGCGTTGGGGTCGAGCTGGTCCTGCCGCTTGCCCCACCATTCCTTGACGGAGCCGACGATGCCCTTCGGCAGCAGCAGCGTCACCAGGATGAACAGCGCGCCGAGCATGAACAGCCAGTACGGCGCGAGCGGTCCGGAGGTGAACACGGTTTTCGCATAGTTGACCACGATGGCACCCAGCGCCGCGCCGGTCAGGGTGCCGCGGCCGCCGACTGCCACCCAGATCACGGCCTCAATCGAGTTGCCCGGCGCGAATTCACCGGGATTGATGATGCCGACTTGCGGCACATACAGCGCGCCGGCGACGCCGGCCATGCAGGCCGACAGCGTGAACACGAACAGCTTGTAGTTCTCGACGCGGTAGCCCAAGAATCTTGTGCGGGATTCGGCATCGCGGATCGCGATCAGCACCTTGCCGAGCTTCGAGGTGACGATGGCGCGGCAGATCAGGAACGCGATCGCAAGCGCCAGACAGGACAATACAAACAGCACAGCGCGCGTGCCCTGCGCCTGCACATTGAAACCGAGGATGTCCTTGAAATCGGTCAGGCCGTTATTGCCGCCGAAGCCGAAATCGTTACGAAAGAACGCCAGCAGCAAGGCGTAGGTCATGGCCTGCGTGATGATCGACAGATACACGCCGGTGACGCGTGACCGGAACGCGAGCCAGCCGAAGCAGAAAGCGAGCAGGCCGGGGACCAGCAGCACCATCAGCGCCGCGAACCAGAACATGTCGAAGCCATACCAGTACCACGGCAGCTTCGCGTAATTCAGGAACACCATGAAATCCGGCAGCACCGGATTACCGTAGACACCGCGTGAGCCTATCTGCCGCATCAGATACATGCCCATCGCATAACCGCCGAGCGCGAAAAACGCGCCGTGGCCGAGCGAGAGAATGCCGCAGTAGCCCCAGATCAGGTCGATGGAAAGCGCGAGGATCGCGTAGCAGAGATATTTTCCGAACAGCGCCATCACATAGGTCGGAACCTGCAGCGGCGAATTCTCGGGCAGCAGCAGATTCGACAGCGGCACGAGAATGCCGACGGCAGCCACGATCAACAGGAAGACGGTCGCGCTTTTGTTGAGCGAGCGGGTGAGCAGGTACGGCGTCATGCTTCCACCGACCGGCCCTTGAGCGCGAACAGGCCGCGCGGCCGTTTCTGAATGAACAGGATGATGAGCACCAGAATGGCGATCTTGGCGAGCACTGCGCCGGCCACCGGCTCCAGGAACTTGTTGGCCATGCCAAGCGTCAGCGCGCCGACCAGCGTGCCCCACAGATTGCCGACGCCGCCGAACACCACGACCATGAAGCTATCGATGATGTAGCTCTGGCCGAGATTCGGACTGACATTGTCGATCTGCGACAGCGCCACACCCGCGATGCCGGCGATGCCGGAGCCGAGGCCGAAGGTCAGCGCATCGACCCGCGAGGTCGGGATGCCCATCGACGCCGCCATGCGCCTGTTCTGTGTGACCGCACGCATTTCAAGGCCGAGCGCCGTGAAGCGCAGCATGGCCTGAAGAATGAAGAACACCGCAATGGTGAAGACCACGATCCAGAGACGGTTATAGGTAATGGTCAGTTGTCCGATCTCGAACGCGCCGCTCATCCATGACGGATTGCCGACCTCCCGATTGGTGGGGCCGAACATGGTGCGTACCGCTTGCTGGATCACCAGCGAGAGGCCCCAGGTCGCCAGCAGCGTTTCCAGCGGGCGGCCGTAGAGAAAGCGGATGATGATGCGCTCGATCAGCACGCCGATCAGGCCGGCGATCAGAAATGCCAGCGGCAACGCGATCAGCAGGGAATAGTCGAACAGCGCCGGATAGCTGGTGCGTATGACATCCTGCACCACGAAGGTCACATAGGCGCCGATCATCACCATCTCGCCGTGCGCCATGTTGATGATGCCCATCACGCCGAAGGTGATCGCCAGACCTATGGCGGCAAGCAGCAGCACCGAGCCGAGCGACAATCCGTACCAGGCGTTCTGCGCCACCGCCCACATCGCAAGGCTGCTGTTGATCGAAGTGATGGCCGCCGCTGCGGCGCGCGCAACCGCGGGCGGCTGATCCGCAGGCAGGCCGGTGAGCATGGCCAGCGCGTCCTGATCGCCGCGAGCGCGGATCACGGCAATGGCGTCGATCTTGTCGGCTTCGCTGGCGTCCTCCTTGGACAGGATGATCGCCGCTTTCGCCTCGGCGAAAGCCCGCTTGGTGTTGCGGCTGGTTTCCTTCTTCAGCGCATCCTCGATCACCGGCAGGAACGCCTCGTCGGGCGCCTTGAAAACCGATTGCGCGGCCTGCAGGCGCGCGGCGGGGTCCGGCGACAAAAGTGTCAGGCCGCCAAGGGCCGCGGACACCACGCCGCGCAGGCGGTTGTTGAGGCGCACAGCGCTGGCATCGGCCGGCATCTCGGCGACGGGCGCGCCGGTGACGGCGTCCAGAATCTTGTCGTCCGCCGTCTTGATGAAAACCTTCTTGCTTTCGGCGTCCGCGAACAGGCGACCGTCCTGAAGCGCGCTAATGATGGCGAAAGCCTGCGGATTGCCGCTGGTCGCAACCGCGCCGACGCCAGCCTGCGTGTCGGAGAAATCGTCATTGGCAAACTGGGCAACTGCATCCTCGAAAGGTCCGGCCCAAGCCGACAAACCCGAGACAGCAATCAACATGAGTGCGAGAAAAAGCGCACGACTGCAATTCAAAATGTTTGAAAACACGAGACGACCCCGGCGGAGGAAAGGAAGGCGGCGACTGTCGCCGCCTTCCGATGTCGTTGCGTCAGATCGAACCGGTCAGGAGCCCTGACCGCCGCACTTGTTGGTCTTGGTGTTGAAGTTGCCGCACTTCTTGCCGACCCAGTCGCCGATCAAGTCCTTGGAGCCTTCCAGTTCCTTCGACCATGCATCGCCAGCCACGAGGCCCGGGGTCTTCCACACCACGTCGAACTGGCCATCCGGCTTGATCTCGCCGATCAGCACCGGCTTGGTGATGTGGTGGTTCGGCAGCATCTTGGAGGTGCCGCCGGTCAGGTTGGCTGCTTCGATGCCGGGAAGCGCATCGATGACCTTGTCGGCATCGACGGACTTCACCTTCTCGACCGCCTTCACCCACATGTTGAAGCCGATCACAGTGGCTTCCATCGGGTCGTTGGTCGTGCGCTTCGGGTTCTTGGTGTAGGCCTGCCAGTCCTTGATGAACTTCGTGTTGGCCGGAGTCTTCACCGACTGGAAGTAGTTCCAGGCGGCGAGATGGCCGACCAGCGGCTTGGTGTCGATGCCGGCGAGTTCTTCTTCACCCACCGAGAACGCCACGACCGGAATGTCGGTCGCCTTGATGCCTTGGTTGCCGAGTTCCTTGTAGAACGGAACGTTGGCGTCGCCGTTGATGGTCGAAACCACCGCAGTCTTTTTGCCGGCCGAGCCAAACTTCTTGATGTCCGACACGATCGTCTGCCAGTCCGAGTGACCGAACGGCGTGTAGTTGATCATGATGTCTTCCTGCTTGACGCCCTTCGACTTCAAGTAGGCTTCGAGGATCTTGTTGGTGGTGCGCGGATAGACATAGTCGGTGCCCGCGAGCACCCAGCGCTTCACCGAACCGCCATCCTTGCTCATCAGGTAGTCGACAGCGGGGATCGCCTGCTGGTTTGGCGCGGCGCCGGTGTAGAACACGTTGCGCTCGGACTCTTCGCCCTCATACTGCACCGGGTAGAACAGGATGTTGTTCAATTCCTTGAACACCGGCAGCACCGACTTGCGGGACACCGAGGTCCAGCAGCCGAACACGACGGCGACCTTGTTCTTGGTGATCAGTTCGCGAGCCTTTTCGGCGAACAGCGGCCAGTTCGAAGCCGGGTCGACAACGACGGCCTCGAGCTTCTTGCCGAGAACGCCGCCCTTCTTGTTCTGCTCGTCGATCATGAACAGAACGGTGTCCTTCAGCGTGGTTTCGCTGATGGCCATGGTGCCGGAAAGAGAATGAAGAACGCCGACCTTGATGGTGTCGTCGGCGGCCTTTGCCCCGCCAACCGTGGCGAGACCTAGAAAAAGACCCGCTGTTGCGGCCAACCACTTTCGGCGGCTGAACGGCGCAACTGAGGCGGTGTTAAAATACGTAATCATGCGATGTCATCTCCCTGACGCAGACCGTGAAACGCTATGCGACGGCCCAACGGCCGTCGGCGTTAAGGGAATCGCAAGAACTATGCCATGGCGCGATTCTGCATAACCAATTGATATAAAATAAGAATATTTGTTTTTGCCTCCACGTTAATTTTCTTTGCCTTATCTATAGGCAGTAATGCTGACGTTGTTTTTGGCATTTGCATATATTATATGCATAATAAACCACCTGTCTAAATTTGGAGCAGCCACTGCAAGAGCGCGCGACCAGCTCGTCTCCAGGGCGGTAACAGGTGGTTTCCCGGGGATTCACCTTGAAAGCGCCGCGTTCCTGTTCCATATGAATGCCACGACCTTGAGAATCATCAGGTCTCTGCGAGCCGCGTGTTCTGATCCCGTGCAACGGTTTCTGGCTTGCCCCTTCAGCTAACCGAAACCGACGCCCCAGACACGCGGGTGTCTCCGACACCCGCCCGCACCCGGCATTCCGCCGGGCGCGCGTTGCGACTCATAGAAAGATATCCTTTTGACCTCCTTTCAGGATTTCGGCCTCGCCGATCCAATCTCGCGTGCACTTAAAGAAGAAAATTACGTCACGCCGACCCCCATCCAAGCCCAGACCATTCCCATCGCACTGACCGGACGAGATGTCGTCGGCATTGCGCAGACCGGCACGGGCAAGACCGCGTCCTTCGCGCTGCCGATCCTGCATCGTCTTCTCGAAAACCGCATCAAGCCGCAGCCCAAGACCTGCCGCGTGCTGGTGCTCAGCCCGACCCGCGAACTGTCGGGCCAGATCCTCGAAAGCTTCAATGCTTACGGCCGCCACATCCGGCTGACCTCGGCGCTGACGATCGGCGGCGTCCCCATGGGACGTCAGGTCCGCTCGCTCATGCAGGGCGTTGAGGTCCTCGTCGCCACGCCGGGCCGCCTGCTTGACATGGTCCAGGGCAACGCCCTCAAGCTCAATCAGGTCGAGTTTCTGGTGCTCGATGAAGCCGACCGCATGCTCGACATGGGTTTCATCAACGACATCCGCAAAATCGTCGCCAAGCTGCCGATCAAGCGCCAGACCCTGTTCTTCTCGGCCACCATGCCGAAGGACATCGCCGATCTTGCCGAGCAGATGCTGAACAATCCGGCCCGCGTCGCCGTGACGCCGGTGTCATCGACCGTCGAGCGCATCACGCAAAAGGTGCTTCAGGTCGATCATTCCGCAAAGCCCGCCATTCTGGCGCAACTCCTCAAGTCGGAAGCGGTCAACCGCGCGCTGGTGTTCACCCGCACCAAGCACGGCGCCGACAAGGTCGTGAAGAGCCTGGTGAAAGCCGGGATTCCCGCTGAAGCCATTCATGGCAACAAGTCGCAGAACCACCGCGAGCGCGTGCTGGCTGCGTTCCGCACCGGCGATATCCGCACGCTGGTCGCCACCGACATCGCCGCCCGCGGCATCGACGTCGACGGCATCAGCCATGTCATCAACTTCGACCTTACCAACATTCCGGAAACCTACGTCCACCGCATCGGCCGCACCGCGCGCGCCGGCGCGGACGGCATCGCGATCTCGCTGGTGGCAGGGGCTGAGGAACTCGGCTACCTGCGGGACATCGAGCGGCTGATCAAGATTTCACTGCCGAAGGAAGACCGCCGCACCCCCGGCGGTCAGCAGCGCCCGGCTCCGGCCCCCGCGCAGCATCGGCCTGGACGCTCGGGTCATGGTCATGGCAACGGCCCCTCGCCGCGCACCGCCGACGGTGCCCCGTCATCGCAGGGTCCGCGCCGCAGGCGCCGTCCCGGCGGCGGCAACGGCATAGTTCAGACCAACCGCCATGAAAGCGGACGCCACGAAAATGGCCGCCATGAGCAGCCGCGCACTTCTCATGGCAATAGCGGCGATGGTATTCAAGGCGTCGCATTTCTTCACCGGGAAAGCCGGCCTGCGCAGCCGCAAGGCCAGAAGCGCAACCAGCGCCCGCATCGTTCGTAATCAACTCATCTAGAGGACCTGAAAACCCCTATGGCTAAAGAAGAGCTGATCCAATTCGAAGGACTGGTGACGGAAATCCTGCCGGACGCGCGCTATCGCGTCCAGCTGGATGCCGGACATGAAATCGTCGCCTACACGGCGGGGAAAATGAAGAAGAACCGCATCAAGACCCTGGCGGGCGACCGGGTGACCATCGAGATGTCGCCGTACGACCTCGAGAAGGGCCGCTTGATTTTCCGCCACAAGGACGAGCGCCCCGGCGGCGCCGGCGGCCCGCCCCGCGGCACTCCACCGCGCGGACAGTTTCGCCGCAGATAACGGCAACGGCCTGCATGGCTATTCGGATCGCGCATGACGCACGTTATGCGCGATCCTTTGTTTTCTGCGCCGGGAGGCGTGGCCATCAAAAATCCGTGCGCGTCAGGATTGTTTTGGGGGTCTTTTTCGCCTAATATTAAGAGATCGATCTTCGGCCGGACGACAAAGCTATCCACCGGTACAGCCGGTTTAGACGCTGACGACCTCATCCAAATTTCGATCTCACCGGCCCATTAGACGTGGGCTTGACTATATCTATCTTGAGAAGGACTACCTGCGTGAGCATGGGAACTGTGAAGTGGTTCAACGCGACTAAGGGCTACGGTTTCATTCAGCCGGACGATGGCGGTAACGACGTGTTCGTTCACATCAGCGCCGTCGAGCGTGCTGGTCTCGGAACGTTGCGCGAAGGCCAGAAGGTCAGCTACGAAATCGTCGCCGACCGCCGTTCGGGCAAATCGTCGGCCGACAATCTTCGCGCCGCCGGCTAAGTCGCATTCCGCAGGCCTCGGCTGCGGAATTTCCGACCACCCAATCACCTACGAAAGGCCGTGCGGTTCGCACGGCCTTTTTCGTTGAAGACTTTTTGCAGACGCCTTCGGCTTCTTCCAGACCGGCTTTCTTCAGCCGGCTACCCGCGATCAGGTTGCCGAATATGGCACCGTATCGGACTGGCGCGGCCGCGTGAAACACTCGTCGGTCAGATCCTTCGATATCATGAAGAAACCCGAGACCGGCTCGTAAGTGTATTTGACTTCGCTCCAGATCAACTGCGTGTTCGGAACGAGAAGACCGGGCGGAATCGACGTGGTGACGACTGTCCCCGGGGGATGATCCGTAGAGACGGTAGGAGTGGATGCAGCGCCGCCGCTGACCTTGCCGGAGTAGCTCCAGACCACCGTTGCCTTCTTCGATGCATCGATGCTGACTGCGGAGATTTGCTGTGTCAGCGTCGTCGGCGTGACGGGATAGGGCGTCATGATCGCGCCGCCCAGCCCGAAGAAATTCTTGAGGTCGGCCTGCTTCACCTGGGTCCCTTGCGAGACAAGATCTGACAACGCGCGCGCGGTGAGCGTCACCTTGCGGTCGATCGCCACGGCGCTCGACACCTCGATCGTGCCGAACGTCAGCGTCAGCATCAGCGGTACGATGAAGGCGAATTCCACCGCAGCGAGGCCGCGCGTGTCCCGAGCGAAGCGCGCGACAAGCCGCCGGCCGCGATACACGATCTTTGATGCACTGGTCATGTCAGGAGCCGTTCGGTTCGACACGGAACACGGCCGTGGACGCCAGCAAACGCTGGGGGCTCGCCGTGTTGCGTCCGAGATTTGCAAGGTTGTAGCCGAGCTGGGTGACGAACAGCGGCCACTTATAGAACGTGCGGATCAAGACGGTGCTGCCCGGTGTCGGCAGCACATATGACGACGCGCCGGTGAAGACGCCTGAGGTGATTGGATCAACAAGATCAGCGGCGGGGATATCGGTCCCGGCAGGATACGATTTCACCATGACCGTGATCCCGTTGGCGCCGGATGAAGGACCGCAGTTGAACATCAACTTGACCCGGTCACACAGATTCGTTTCGAAATCCGACTGCAACATACTCGCATTTTGTGCCTGGTTGGTCAGCATCAGGCGCGACGAATCCTGAGTGCCGGTTTCCAGAACCTGCGCCGCGAAAAACATCAGCGCCGTTTCCATGATCGCGAACAGCATGACGAAGAAAAGCGGAGCGACCAGCGCAAACTCGACGACGGCTGAACCGCGACGCTCGCGGCGAAAGCGGCGCAAGGCCTTATTGAGTGCAATAGGGGATGTCGCAGAGGCGCGCATCGCGGGCTGTCCTTGATATGCAGCGGAAACAACTGCCGCCGACAGTAAAGGACAGAGATTGTCGAATGCTTGCGCCCGATCTGGACAACATCCGGCGCCGAGTTAACCGGTTGTTAACGGAAAGAGGCGGCGCGCCTGCGTGACGTCAAGGTTTTCCGGCGACGGCACTTGCCTGTCCGTTGAGGGAGCCGGTCTGGCCGAGCGTCTGTGTAAAATAGTTCTGCCCATCGCCCAGCGTCACACGCCGCTGGCAGGCAGGCGTGCAGCTGTAAGATTCGCGCTCGAGTCCGCGAAAAACCGTAACCAGCTTGTCGTTGGGGCCTTCGACCTGGATCGAACGATCGGCGAGAATGCCGCCGGCGCGATCCATCGCGATCATGTTCGTCGACCCGTAGCCCTTACCGGTCACGACCACCATGCCGCCGGGCTGAAGTGTAACATCCGCGATCAGCGGATTCCCGACCACGATCGTTGCAACCTTCTCCGGAAGTTTGATGATCTTTGCCTGATCGACAATGACCTCGACCGGCTCATCACCGGTGCCGGCCAAAGTCATCACGGGACACATCAGAAAGCCGGCCACCAGAAGGCGCAACGCCACGGATCCGGGCGCGCCACGACGCAATACACTGATCGACATACTCTACTCCGGGACACTACAAAGCCGGCAAAAAACAATACGCAACGGTGCCGGCGCCCGACATGGCAAATCTGACGTTAATTGATGAATGAACTGCAAACACGGGAGCCTTCATTGTCAGCGGCCGCGGCAAGCACGATGGCCAAAGCACTCGCTTGCAAGCAGTACAGCCGATCATCGGCATTTGAACGATGTCATTAAACGCGCATTTACCGTCTGCAAGAAGAGCCAGATACCCCGGTCTTTCGGCAATCGAATTAACTGCGCTGCAATTCCTCCCGCTTAGGTTGACCCTATGGTCACGGTGGTTTCCGCCCCGCAACGACCAGAGTTCTCAAGCCACGTGTACAAACGGAGTTAGACATGACCAAGCTCGTTGCTCGTTTCGTCAAGGACGAATCCGGCGCCACTGCGATCGAATACGGCCTGATCGCTTCCGGCATCGCTCTTGCCATCATCGCAGCCGTCACCGGCACCGGCTCCAAGCTGTCCGGCACCTTCCAGAACATCACCAATTCGCTCAAGTAAGCGATCGCATCCTCGCGAAGAACAAGGGCTTCGGGAAACCGGAGCCTTTTTCGTGTTCAGCCGGCAACGCACGCATATAGCTGCCCCGCGTTGAAAGTGCAGTTCTTCAGATACACCCGTTTTTCGCAGATCGAATTAACTGTGCCGCAATTCCTGGTTCCCTAGCGTCGCGGCACGGTCACGGCGGTTCGCGCTCCGCCAACGGCCTGAGTTTTTAAGCCATTATGTACAAACGGAGTTACCCATGACCAAGCTCGTTGCTCGTTTCGTCAAGGACGAATCCGGCGCCACCGCGATCGAATACGGCCTGATCGCTTCCGGCATCGCTCTTGCCATCATCGCAGCCGTTACCGGCACCGGCTCCAAGCTGTCCGGCACCTTCCAGAACATCACCGATTCGCTCAAGTAAGCGATCGCGTCTTCGCCAGGAACGAGGCTCCGGGAAACCGGAGCCTCGTTCGCGCACGCCCTTCAGTGACCACCCGCAAAGCACGCATGAAACAGCCGACCGCCGAAAAACGCATGCATTCCGCGAGCATGTTTGTCTCGCTGTCCGGCGGCGATGCTGTCCGGACCGTGTGCGCGGCTCTGATCCTGGCATCGCTTGCCGCGTTGTTCCGGATCGCCAGCATCTGGTAGAATTCCGTTTTACGATTGTTCATTTCTGCCGGTTAGCCTGCCCGCGTCCTTCGATCGGACCGAGTTTCCGCGGCTCAGTCTCGTCAGCCCCCGGTAGATCCATGATCCTCGACCTCGCCCGCATCTTTCTGTTCCCGGCATTGATGGCTTTTGCCGCGGCGAGCGACCTGTTCACGATGACGATCCCCAATCGCGTGTCGCTGCTGCTGATCGCAGGCTTCTTCGCGCTGGCCGGATTCAGCGGCATGCCACTCTCGGAGATCGGCATGCATGTGGGCGCGGGCCTGACCGTGCTCGTCGTGGCCTTCGCCTGCTTCGCCTTCGGATGGATGGGCGGCGGCGACGCCAAGGTCGCAGCTGCCGCCGGCTTATGGTTCGGTTTCCCGCCGCTGGCGGGCTTCCTCATCTATGCGTCCCTGTTCGGCGGCGCGCTGACGCTGCTGATGCTTCAGTTCCGGCAATGGCCGCTGCCTTACGCGCTGGGTTCCCAGGAATGGGTGCAACGCCTCCACAGCAAGGATAGCGGCATTCCTTACGGCATCGCGCTCGCCCTCGGCGCGCTGATGATCTATCCCGAAACGGAATGGATCAAGGCCGTCGACCTGACCCGCTTCATCGGCCACTGAACATTTTCCGGATACGGAATCCATTCTCTCCGATGCTTCCGTTCGCGACCGCGTCGGCGGCAGAAATGCTGCCGGATCAACACGCAACTTTTCATTAACTCGATTTAGATACGCCCCATTAACCATGCTTTGACCTTTAGCTGGTCAAATCCCGCCACAGCGACGGCTCCGTCGCGGCGTAATGTGGAAAGTGAAGCGTATGAATACCGCGCGGATTGTCGTTCTCGCTGTTGCTATCTGTGCCGGCGGCGCGGCCGCCTATCTTGCGAGCGGTTCAGATCCGGTGCCGGTCGCGGAAGCCCCACGCCTGGAAACCACGGATGTGCTCGTCGCCCGTACCGACATCCCGATGGGCCAAACGGTCTCGCCGGGGGATATTCAGTGGCAGTCATGGCCCTCTTCCACCGCCAGTTCCAGTTTCATCCGCCGTACCGATCGCGCCGAAGCGATGAGCCAGATCGTCGGCTCGATCGCTCGCTCGCCGTTTCTCGCCGGCGAACCGATCCGCGAGACCAAGCTGGTGAAAGGCGCCGGCTCCGGCTTCATGGCAGCGATACTGCCGACCGGCATGCGCGCGATCTCGACGGAAATCTCGCCGGAAACCGGCGCGGGTGGCTTCATCCTGCCCAACGACAAGGTCGATGTCATCCTGACCAAGCGCGAGAAAGTCCCCGACCAGTCGGCCGGCACGGCAGACGTGATTAATTCCGAAATTATCCTGAGCAACATCCGCGTTCTCGCCATCGACCAGACGGTCGGAGAGAAGGACGGACAGAAGGTCGTGGTCGGCAAGACCGCGACACTGGAACTGAAACCCGAACAGGCGGAGTCACTGGCGCGCGCACGGCAGAGCGGAACGTTGTCTCTCGCGCTGCGCAGCCTCGTCGACGCCAATCAGCCGGATACATCCGACGAGGGCCGCGGCAAGCGCGGCAGCGTCGACATCGTTCGCTACGGTGTTCCCACGACAATGACGACACGAAAGTGATCGAGAGGACCGGCAATATGAGGCGAGAGGGACATCAGGCACCTGTGCGGACCTTCATGGTGCGCGCCCTGTCGTTTGCCGCGGCTTCCGCGCTGACGCTGAACCCCGTTTTGTCGCCTGTCATCGCGAGCGATTACCGCGCGCCTGTCGCGGCGGCGGCCGCGTCCGGCGGCCAGATGAACGCGCGCTTCCTGCCGCTCGGCATCGGAAAGTCCGTCGTCATCGATCTTCCGCGTGACATCAAGGATGTTCTGGTCGCGGACCCCAAGATCGCTAACGCTGTGGTGCGGTCGGCGCAGCGCGCCTATATCATCGGCGCCGCGGTCGGCCAGACCAACATCATCTTTTTCGATACGGCGGGCCAGCAGATCGCAGCTTACGACATCGCGGTCACGCGTGACCTCAATGGCGTCCGCGCCGCGCTGAAGCAGACCTTTCCGCAAGCCGACATCCGAATCGAAGGCGTCGGCGACGGCGTCATGCTGTCGGGCTCGGTGTCCAATCCGATGGAAGCGCAGCAGGCCCAGGAAATCGCAGCACGTCTCGCCGGCGGTCCGGACAAGGTCGTCAACAGCATCGCGGTTCGGGGCCGCGATCAGGTGATGCTGAAGGTCACCGTTGCCGAAGTGCAGCGTGACATCATCAAGCAGCTCGGCATCGACCTTAGCGCGACCATGAACTACGGCACCGCCGTCGTGAACTTCAACAACACAAATCCGTTCACGGCCTATGGACGCCCGCTGGTCGCCAGCAATAGTGCGATTGGCTCGTTCGGCCAGACGATCACATCGGCCGGCGCCGTTCCGTCGGTAACCGCGACCATGCGGGCGATGGAAAGCGCCGGTGTCGTCCGCACCCTCGCAGAGCCGAATCTCACCGCGATCTCCGGAGAATCCGCGACCTTCGTCGCGGGCGGCGAATTTCCGCTACCCAAGGGTTACACCTGCGATCCGATCTCGCGCGCATGTACCACCCAGATCGATTTCAAGAAGTTCGGCATCTCGCTGAATTTCACGCCGCTGGTGCTCGCGGAAGGCCGCATCAGCCTGCGCGTGATGACCGAAGTTTCCGAACTGTCGCCCGATAACTCGATCACGCTGGATCAGAACGGCAGCACCCTCACCATTCCGTCCGTCAAGACCCGCCGCGCCGAGACCACCCTCGAGATCCCGTCGGGCGGTTCGATGGCGATGGCCGGCCTGATTCAGGAACAGACCAAGCAGGCCATCAACGGCCTGCCCGGCTTGTCGCAGGTCCCGGTGCTGGGAACGCTGTTCCGCAGCCGCGACTTCGTCAACCGCAACACCGAACTCATGGTGCTGGTGACGCCGTATATCGTCCGCGCGGTGGCGCAGAAGGATCTGTCGCGGCCTGATGACGGCTTCGCCGACGCCTCCGATCCGCAGTCGGATCTGCTCGGCAACATCAACCGCATCTACGGCGCTCCCGGGCGCACCGAGCCGAACCGCAAGTATCGCGGCACTTACGGCTTCATCACCGACTGAGATGGGACGAGGACAGTAGCGATGACGATGCGAGTACCCAATCTCAAGCGCAGCCTGCGGGTCGCGGTCGCCCTTCTCGGGGCGTCTGCCGCGTTGGGAGCCTGCACGCACACGGATCAGGACACGGTGACGGGCAGCATTCCGAACGACTATCGACAGCGCCATCCAATTGTGATTCAGGAAGGCATCCGCACGACGGAAGTTTTCGTCGGACGGGCACGGGGCGGCCTTACCTCCGCGCAGCGATCGGATATGGCCGGCCTTGCTGAAACCTGGCTGCGGGAAGGCACCGGCGGCATCACCATCGACATGCCGGTCAACACGCCGAACGCTCGTGTCGCGACCGATTCACTGCGCGAGATTCAGGCCATCCTCAGCGCGGGCGGCGTACCGCCCCGCGGCATCACGGTCCGTAACTACACCCCCGCCGATCCCCGGCTGTTCGCGACCATCCGCGTGAGCTATCCGCGCGTGATGGCGGACGCCGGCCCCTGCGGCACTTGGCCGGAGGACCTCGGCCCCTCGATCAAGAACAAGGGCTATCTGGAAAACCGGCCGTACTACAATCTCGGCTGCGCGTCGCAGCGGAACCTTGCCGCGATGGTCGACAATCCGTCCGATCTCGTTCAGCCGCGCAGCGAAGTGCCGGCTCTGACCTCACGGCGCAATATCGCATTCGACAAGTATCGCAAGGGCAATCCGACCGGGACTGTCTATCCTGAAGCCGACAAGGCCAAACTCAGTGATTTGGGCAAATGATTAGCTACGCGCGTCAAGATCAGGAAGACGGAACGGCCGGACCCGCCGCCGAGGAGCATATTGCGCCGGCACCGCGGGTCTCCGTCCAAGCCTTCTGCGAAACCATCGAGACCGCGGCGTCCGTACAGGCCGCCGGCGAAGACCGGCGGCTGGACAAAGCCCATCTTAAAATCCAGATGGGCGGCATGGCCGCGGCCGTCGAAGCTTATCGCACTGCCCCGACGCCGAACGTGATCCTGCTCGAAACCGATGACCGCAGCGATATCCTGTCCGGTCTCGACCAACTCGCAACGGTGTGCGACGCCGGCACCCGCGTCATCGTGGTCGGCCGCGTCAACGACGTCACGCTGTACCGCGAACTCGTGCGGCGCGGCATCAGCGACTACATGATCGCGCCCGTCACGCCGCTCGATGTCGTGCGTTCGATCTGTGGGCTTTTCTCGGTTCCCGAAGCCAAGGCTGTCGGACGGATCATCGCCGTTGTCGGCGCCAAAGGCGGCGTCGGCGCATCCACCGTCGCGCATAACGTGGCCTGGGCGATCGCGCGTGATCTCGCGCTGGACTCGGTGGTCGCCGATCTCGATCTGGCGTTCGGAACCGCGGGCCTCGACTACAATCAGGACCCTCCGCAGGGCATTGCCGACGCGGTTTTCTCT
Organism: Bradyrhizobium sp. G127; assembly: GCF_021502575.1. Taxonomy (NCBI): domain Bacteria; kingdom Pseudomonadati; phylum Pseudomonadota; class Alphaproteobacteria; order Hyphomicrobiales; family Nitrobacteraceae; genus Bradyrhizobium; species Bradyrhizobium sp. G127. The sequence continues at coordinate 305,847 of NZ_JAKFGN010000003.1, read as the reverse complement.
CCCGACCGCATCGATACCGCCTTCGTCGACCGTCTGCTGTCGAAATGCACCGATCATCTCAGCCTGCTCGCGGCACCCGCGACGCTGGACAAGGTTTACGATTTCGGCGCCGAGGCCTTCGATTCGATTTTCGATACGCTGCGCACGACGATGCCCTGCATCGTCCTTGACGTGCCGCATCAGTGGTCGGGCTGGACCAGGCGCGCCCTTGTCAACGCCGACGACATCCTGATCGTCGCGACCCCGGACCTCGCCAATCTGCGCAACACCAAGAACATGTTCGATACGCTGAAGGCTGCGCGGCCCAACGACAGGCCGCCGCTGTACTGCCTGAACCAGGCGGGCGTGCCGAAACGGCCCGAGATCAGCACCGGCGAATTCGCCAAGGCCATCGAAAGCCAGCCGATCGTGACCATTCCGTTCGAGCCGCAGATCTTCGGCGCGGCCGCTAACAACGGACAGATGATCGCGGAGATCGCGGCCAACCACCGCACATCCGAGATGTTCCTGCAGATTGCGCAGCGCCTGACCGGCCGTGGCGAAGCCAAGAAGCCGCGTAGTTCCTTTCTTTCGCCTTTGCTCGAGAAACTTCGGGCCAAATAGACTCTCGCGTGGGGTATCGTCGTGTTTGGTAAGCGTAGCGGAACAGAGGCCGATGTCCGGGCGCCACAGGCCTCGGACCGAGGGCACGATGTCGTCGCGCCCGCCGCCGCGAGGCCGGGTGCTCCCGCCGTGGCGTCGCCGCCGCTCGCTCCCGCGCGGCCGTCCGCGCCCGCGCCTGCACCACCCGTCGCCGAAGCACGGCGCTCGGACACCTATTATCAGGTCAAGGCGACGATTTTCGGAGCGCTGATCGAGGCGATCGATCTGGCGCAGCTCGCAAAGCTCGATGTCGAATCCGCGCGCGAGGAAATCCGCGACATCGTCAACGAGATCATCGCGATCAAGAACATCGTGATGTCGATTGCCGAGCAGGAAGAACTGCTCGACGACATCTGCAACGACGTGCTGGGCTATGGACCGCTCGAACCGCTGCTGGCGCGGGATGACATCGCCGACATCATGGTCAACGGCGCCGGCACCGTCTTCATCGAAGTCGGCGGCAAGATCCAGAAGACCGGCATCCGGTTCCGCGACAACCAGCAGCTTCTCAATATCTGCCAACGCATCGTCAGCCAGGTTGGACGCCGTGTCGATGAATCTTCGCCGATCTGCGACGCGCGCCTCGCCGACGGTTCGCGCGTCAACGCCATCGTGCCACCGCTGGCCATCGATGGCCCTGCGCTCACCATCCGCAAGTTCAAGAAGGACAAGCTGACGCTCGACCAGCTCGTCAAATTCGGCGCGATCACGCCCGAGGGCGCGCAGATCCTGCAAGTCATCGGAAGGGTACGCTGCAACGTCCTGATCTCCGGCGGTACCGGCTCCGGCAAGACCACCCTGCTGAACTGCCTGACCAACTACATTGACGAAGACGAGCGCATCATTACCTGCGAGGACGCAGCGGAACTGCAACTCCAGCAGCCGCATGTGGTCCGCCTCGAAACGCGCCCGCCCAATATCGAGGGCGAGGGTCAGATCACCATGCGCGATCTGGTAAAGAACTGCCTGCGCATGCGGCCGGAACGCATCATCGTCGGTGAAGTCCGCGGCCCGGAGGCGTTCGACCTCTTGCAGGCCATGAACACCGGCCACGACGGCTCGATGGGCACGCTGCACGCCAACAATCCGCGCGAAGCCCTGTCACGCTGCGAATCCATGATCACGATGGGCGGCTACTCGCTGCCCTCACGCACCATTCGCGAAATGATCTGCGCTTCGATCGACGTCATCATTCAGGCCGCGCGCCTACGCGACGGCTCCCGCCGCATCACGCACGTCACGGAGGTGATGGGCATGGAAGGCGATACCATCATCACCCAGGACATCTTCATCTATGACCTGATGGGCGAAGACATCAACGGCAACATCATCGGACGCCACCGTTCGACGGGCATCGGCCGTCCGCGGTTCTGGGAACGCGCACGTTACTACGGTGAAGAAAAGCGGCTGGCCGCGGCGCTCGACGCGGCCGAAGTCGCCGCGCCCGGCTTGTAGGGACCGCCCCATGAACATGCAGGCGCTGGCAATGGCCTTCCTCTCCGCCCTTACGGTTGGCGGCCTGGCATGGGTTTTCATATATCCGCTGCTCTCCGGCGAGAAGCAGGCAGAGAAACGCCGCGCTTCCTTTACCGCCGCAGGACCAGCTCTGCGCGTCGGCGGCGACGACCGGATGCGCCTGCGCCGCGTGCAGGTCGAAGACTCCATGAAAGAGATGGAGCAGCGGCTCGCCGAATCGAAAAAAGTATCGCTCCAGACCCGGATCGCTCAGGCCGGACTAAGCTGGACGAAACAGCAATTCATCATCGGCTCATGCGTGCTGGGCGGGGCCGTGCTCATCGCGGCGATTATCGGGGGCATGGCGCTGCTGCCCGCGATAGGATTCGGCCTCGCCACGGGTTTCGGACTACCGCGCTGGGTGCTCGGCTTTCTCAAGAAACGCCGCGAAAAGAAATTTCTCGACGCCCTGCCGGATGCGGTCGACATCATCGTGCGCGGCATCAAGGCAGGTCTGCCGCTGTTCGATTCACTCAAGGTCGTCGTGGCCGACTCGCCGGAACCGCTGCGCAGTGAATTCGCCTCCATCGTCGAGACCCAGGCTATCGGCATGCCGCTGGGTGAAGCATGTCAGCGGCTATACGAAAGAATGCCGCTGCCCGAAGCCAACTTCTTCGGAATCGTGATTTCGATTCAAACCAAATCGGGCGGCAACCTGTCGGAAGCACTCGGAAACCTGTCCAAGGTGCTGCGCGACCGCCGCAAGATGGCGGCGAAAATTCAGGCGATGTCGATGGAAGCCAAGGCCTCGGCCGGCATCATCGGCGCGTTGCCGCCGCTCGTGATGATCATGGTTTACATCATGACGCCGGAATACATCTCCCTGCTGTGGACCCATCCGACCGGACGGCTGATGCTCGCCGGATGCGTCCTTTGGATGAGCGCCGGCATCTTCGTGATGAAAAAAATGATCAACTTCGACTTCTGACGAGGGAATATGATCGATCTTCTCATCGAGAAATTCCACGACATCCGGTTCATGACGATGCTGCTGGCGGCCATCGCAGCGAGCGCTACGGCCTATACGCTCATCACGCCGATGTTCGCAGGAGAGGGTCTGGCCAAGCGCATGAAGGCGGTCGCCAGCGAACGTGAGCGGCTGCGCCAGCGCGAGCGCGAGCGGCTCAACCGCAACGAGAAGGTTTCGCTGCGCCAGACGCCGAAGCAACTGGTGCAAAGGGTCGTTGGCCGACTCAATCTCGGAAAATGGCTGGCGCAGGAAGAAGCCCGCGACAAGCTGGTGATGGCCGGCTATCGCGGCCAAGCGCCCTACGTGACGTTTCTGTTCTTTCGCCTTGTCATGCCGATCGTCTTCCTGATCGGCGCGATCCTTTACGTGTTCGTCATTTCCAACATGCAGCAGAGCACGCTGATGAAAATCGGCATGTGCATCGGCGCAACATGGGCCGGCATGCAGGCGCCGATGCTGTTCCTGACCAACGCCATCTCGAAGCGCCAGTTGTCGATCAAGCGCGCCTTTCCAGACGCACTCGACCTGCTCCTGATCTGCATCGAATCCGGCATGTCGATCGAAGCCGCTTTCCGCAAGGTCAGCAGCGAAATCGGCAGCCAGTCGATCGCACTGGCCGAGGAATTCTCGCTGACGACGGCAGAACTGTCCTATCTCCAGGACCGCAAGGTGGCTTACGAAAACCTCGCCAAACGGACTGGTCTCGAAGGCGTGAAGTCCGTCTGTCTGGCTCTCCAGCAGTCGGAGCGCTACGGCACGCCACTCGGACAGACACTGCGCGTGATGGCGCAGGAAAACCGCGACATGCGCATGAACGAAGCCGAGAAGAAGGCCGCGGCGTTGCCGCCGAAACTAACCGTGCCGATGATCGTATTCTTCCTCCCCGTGCTGTTCGTGGTCATTCTCGGACCGACCGGCATCAAGGTGACGGAATACATGAGGTGATCCGCTGCTGCGGATCACGCCGCTCAATCAGTTTCTCATTGCTCGTCCCCGCCTTCGCGGGAATGAGCGGAGCGGGTTCAACTCAAATTGCCTGCGACTCTAGGACCGGCCGGACTCCGCTGCTGCCGTCGTCTTCGGCCCGCGGCCGTCGCCAAGCATTTGCTTCAGATAGGCAACATTGGCTTCGGCCTGATCGGGCGGCAGATCCGCCTTCACAATAGCCTCGGCCTCGGCGAAACGGCCTTGCAGCCCGATGGCCAACGCCAGATTCTGACGAACACGGGCATCGGACGCGCCGCGCTGGTAAGCCCTGCGCAAAACCTGTTCGGCCTTGGGCAGATCCTTGGACAGGACATAGGACATGCCGAGATTGGACAACACCGATGGCTCTTCGGGAGCGATCTTCAGCGCACTGGCGTAATAGCGCCTCGCATCCTCATGCTTGCCCTGCTGATCGAGCGTGGTGCCCTGGACCGACAGGATGCGCCAGTCCGGATTCGCGGGAGAATGGGCGCGTGAGAGGATATCGAAGGCCTGCTGAAAGTTTCCGTTGTCTGCTAGCGCGCGGCCATAAGCCGCCAGCAATTGCTTGTTGCCGGCATTGACGATGGTCGCCTGCTCCAGTACCGCGACAGCCTGCTGGCGCTGTCCGTTCTGCCGCAGTGATTGACCGTATTGAAGGGCGACGGCAGCGTCGCGCGGGTTGGCGCGATAGCGCTCGCCCAGAGCGTCTATGTCGGCCCGCGAGCGTCCGTTCGGATCAGCCTCGGCCCGCGCATTGACCGATCCGGTCACGTCCGGCGAACTCGCGACAGTCTGGCATCCTGCAAGGCCGACGGCCAGAATGGCCGCGTAGGCGACGGATCCCAGATAACGGGAGAAAGCGGACGAATGACGCATGGCACTAGGACTCGCTAATCGAGGTTTGGCGAAGCCGGAGGCCTTCAGCAATAGACTGTTAACCCTAATGGCTGGTTAACCGCCCGGCCGCCGACGGCTCCGGACCGGCCCAAATTGCAATCAAAAGACGCGTAAAAACATTGTCTTGAAGCTGCTGCCGGGCGCTGCGGCGCTGCTATAGTGGCCACCTGTCACGCACCCGTCCGGGAAATCCATGCATCCAGCCTTCCAGAATTCCGCCGCCGCCATTCCCATCACCTTCGCCACCAAGTCGACTTGGGAGGACCTTAGCGCGACGCTTCCGGCCGCAGCCCGGCAGTTCGCCAAGGCGAACGCCTTCACCGCGAAGCCCGGCCAGTATCTCGCGCTGCCGGCGCAGGACGGATCGCTCGCCCATGTCGTGTTCGGCATCGAGGATCAGGCCAGCGAGTGGCGCGACATGTTCCGGCCCGGACAATTGCCCGGCCTGTTGCCTGCTGGCACTTACAATTTCGCCAACGCGCCCCACGACGCGCGTCTCGCGGTGCTGGCCTTCGCGCTCGGCACTTACCGCTTCGGCCGCTACAAAAAGAACGATGCGCCCGGAGCAAAGCTGGTTCCGCCCGATGGCGTCGACATGGCGGAGATCACGCGCATGGCGGATGCCGCCACCCTGGCGCGCGACCTGATCAACACACCGTCGAACGACATGGGACCGGAGGAACTCGAACAGGCTGCGCGTGCGCTGGCGGAAAGATATGGCGCCAGTTTCATCTCCATCGTCGGCGACGAACTGCTGGCCGGAAATTTTCCGCTGATCCACGCCGTCGGCATGGCGTCCACTCGTGCACCGCGCCTGATCGAATTCACATGGGGCGATCCGAAGCATCCTAAGG